>NZ_JBJXHJ010000066.1:0-1114 GCF_046487845.1 Pseudomonas sp. PHC1 | reverse complement strand
ATGGCCGAGCGGTCTAAGGCGCTGCGTTCAGGTCGCAGTCTCCCCTGGAGGCGTGGGTTCGAATCCCACTTCTGACAGCCTGCATTTTTCACAGCAGGCCTTCAAGCTACCAGTAGCACAATATTGGGGAAGAGAGATGTTGACCTTCGCTGGGCGATGAGCGCTTGAGAGACAAGCCACAACGCTTCGTGCCTACACTCTCATCCTGTGAGCACAAAGCAATGCCTTGGCGAACAGTACCTGTGCTACTATGTGTTTGATGAACTGTAAATGAGTATGGACGCGCTCTTTCAAAACATTGAGTGAAAGAACATCTCCCACATCACCTCGTCTGCAAACGGCGCATTAGCTAGATATGTCAGGTTTATGCGTTTTTATTGACACTCAGACCTTGTCCGTAAAATTTGAAATGACTTGGTAATGACTGAATCCTTTGTGGTTACTGTTCTTAATGTGGGATATTTGTATTATAAATGATAGCGAAATACCATGGCCATAGGCTAATACGCAAATTGACACTGTACTCGAGTCGGTTCTCGAGAGACATGATTGGACCGAGTCCCTGGTTCCATGGTGTAATGGTTAGCACTCTGGACTCTGAATCCAGCGATCCGAGTTCAAATCTCGGTGGAACCTGGTAGTAAGAGCAGGCAAAGATTGTGCATTGTAGATTGTGGCTATCTTGTGTCTTGTTCCAGTGTCAGTTCCTATGAAGGTGCACAGGAAACATGAGGGGCATAGAGCATCATCCTCAAACTGGTGCACGTTTGTAATAAGCCTGAATCGCAATGTAGAAGAACTCCATCTGCTTGATTTCCTGCTTGTTGTTGTGTTAGTGTCATTCACTACCCAAAATAGTCAGTTTTCCATACTTTGTCACTCTCTATAACCATCCGCTAATGACGAGGCTTCGCCTTTGTTGTAGCTGTGTTTACATTCTGTGGACTGAACAGCGAACAAGAGAGATTCCCCACCCATCATCGCTAATTGCTATGTGGATCGCGAATCGTAGGTCGGCACCTTAAGGCACCGTCAGGATGGCCGAGCGGTCTAAGGCGCTGCGTTCAGGTCGCAGTCTCCCCTGGAGGCGTGGGTTCGAATCCCACTTCTGACA
>NZ_JBJXHJ010000016.1:0-147527 GCF_046487845.1 Pseudomonas sp. PHC1 | reverse complement strand
ATGTGTTTGCTCGCACGAACATCATCAACCAAATCGGCGTTCTTGTTTCTATGTTTCCCGGGATTCCGTGAAGAACCGTTTTTTTTGCGTGTTGATTAAGTATGCGAACTCATTCAAGTCGGGCGCTGTGCATCTGGCCCGATCAATAAAGGGAGCGATCGAATGACAGGGAGGCTCGCTTATCTGCTTCGGCCCAATGGTTATTTCAGCCTGATGGCCTGGGTGCTGGCGGCGTTGCTCTTCATTAATCGCCTGAGCAGCATGGTCAAGCTGTTCATGGCGTTGTACTTGCGCCAGGAGCTGGGGCTGGCGATTGAAACCGTCGGCTGGCTGCTGTCGGCCTATGGCGGTGGTCTGCTGATCGGCTCGATGCTCGGCGGATGGCTCAGTGACCACGTCCGCACGGCGCGCCTGACGGCGGCGCTGTTCTTTGTCTCTGCGTGGGTTCTGGTCTTGCTGGGTCTGGTTACGCAAGTGCCGTTGCTGGCCGGGTTGCTGTTGCTCAGCGGCACTCTCGATGGCGCGATTCGCACTCTGCATCAGCGACTGATCATGGAGTATTGCGAGGTTGCGCAGCGCCCACGGGCGCAGGCCTTGAGTCGCATCGCCCGGAACCTCGGGATGGCCGCTGCCGGTGTAGCGGGCGGTGTTCTGGCACAGGTGGATTTTCGCTGGGTGTTTTTCATCAGTGCCGGGCTCACGCTGCTGGCGCTGCTCTGGTTCATCCGCACGACCTGGCGCCGGCCGGTGCTGATCGCTGACGAGGCGCCCCAGGCGCAATCGAGTTCGGGCCTTCCCTATCGCGACAAACCATTTCTCTGGTTGCTGGCGGCGACCGTCCTTCTTGGCATGGCGTTCGACACGGTCTACAGCACCTTGGGCAACTATCTTCGCGACTATTACCGTTTGAGCACCGAGGCCATCGGCTGGCAGTTCGCGATCAACGCGATTCTGGTGGTAGCGCTGCAGATTCCCATGTCGCACTGGGGGGAACGCTGGGGCGCGCGTCGGCCATTGATCGCCGGTTGTGTGCTGCTGGCGGTCGGACTCGGCATGTTGCCGCTGGGTTCCGGCTTGTTTTATGCCTGTCTCTCGACAGTCATCTGGACGCTGGGGGAGGCGTTGTTCATGCCACCGTTGAACGTGCTGGTCATGCAGCATGCACAAACCGGAAAAAGCGGCCGTTACTTCGGCCTGTTCTTCATGGCCTGGAGTGCGAGTTCGCTGTTGTCGCCGGTGCTGGGGGGGCAGCTCTACGGCCAGTTCGGTGGCCACAGTGTCTGGCTGGCGAGTGCCGTGCTGGCCTCGCTGTCAGTACCGCTGATTTATCAGGCCACCCGTATTCGAACCACGCAATGCGCAAATGCTTAGCCGATCCGGTTATGGGCGTTATTCGAAAGCGGTCTGTCCACGCATGGCATTTTCGGGCATGGGGCAGCGTCCTATCTGGTGAACCCGGCGGATCGGAGCTAGATTTCCATCAGCGTCAGGTCAGCATGAATTTCTCACCTGGAACAGGATGGACTCGGCTATGAAAAGCAGGTTGCTACGGATTTTGCTGCTGTTGAAAGTGATGGTGATGCTGTCTCTCGGCACCGCGACGGCCTGGGCCGAGTGCGAGGATCACGATACCCAGGCGTCCAGCGGGCAGGTGGGGCACAGCGCGCTGATGCTGGCCAAGTCCGAGTCCGAGCCGGGCGATCAGGGCCAGGGGGGCAGCGCCGACGATGACGACTCGACCACCGACGAGCCGGACTCCGATGATCCGGATGAAGGAGACAGCCAGACGTAGTGTGCTGACGGGCACATTTCTACGCATTCGAGTTTCAGATGGACGTGTTGAGAAAAGGCGAAGCGCGGAGCTTCGCCTTTTTGTTTTCTCTGTGTGTTCAGCGTGGCTGTATTGCAAGCGTTTTGGCTTTCTCGATCGCTTCTTCGATGCATCCGACCATAGAGAACGCCTGTTCCGGCAGGTGGTCGCGATTACCGTTGAGAATGCTGTTGCAGCCAGCAAGGGTGTCTTTCAGGGAAACGTGTTTACCCGGAATTCCAGTGAGGCTCTCAGCAGTGGAGAGAGGCTGCGTCAGAAAATTCCGGAGTTTACGAGCGCGGCTAACCGTCAACTTGTGTTCCTCCGATAGTTCGTCCAAACCCACGACGTCGATGACAGCCTTCAGTGATTGGTATTCCTGCAGCAAGTCTAGAACGCGGTGAGCGGTGTCGTAGTGGTCTTCGCCGACCACGCTCGAGTCCAGATGACGCGATGTCGATTTTTGTAAGTCTATTGCGGGGTAGATACCTAGGGTAGCGATGTCACGGGACATAACGACGATGGCGTCAATGTAAGCTGACGTGGTCCCCGGCGGCGTTTCAGTGAAGTCGTCAGGTACATCGAAGGTCGTTACAGTAGCAACCGATCCGATCTGCTTTTGCAATGCACTCATTTCTGTCGCAAGGGTCGGTTGGTAACCTACTGCTGAAGGTGTTCGGCCAAGCAGTGCGGAGACTTCGCTAGCGCCCTGGGAGAACTGGGCGGTTGAGTCAAAGCCCAACATGACACGGAGACCATTGCTACTAAAGAACTCGCCCATGGTCATTGTGGTTTGTTCAGGTTTTGCATAAAAGCTGGATTCTGCCGCTGTTGCCTGAACGACCGTGGAGTACTCCATCGCGCCGGAGTCTGCTAAAGGTAAATACGCAGAAGCCGATGGGGGGCCAGATCTTACGTGGTTTTTGATCAGTTCACGTATGAGTACGGTTTTGCCAGTCCCAGCAGGTCCGAATATGCCGATGTTACTACCCGTCTTAAAGCACAACAGCAGATCGATACTCTTGATTCCAGTTTCCAGCATGAGGGAGGCTGCTGACCCTGGCGTGGTTTCCATGTAGTTTTCTTTGCTGGTCGAGGTGCAGCACAACGGTCCGAAATTCCATTCAATCTGGCCTCGTTGCGCACTGGGGGGCGGTGTAGTGATTTTTTCATCGTTCATTGCCTGTTACTCCAGATAGAGAGATGGAAAGCCGCTTCACGTGTCCTGAGTACGTGAAACCATAAGCTGCCTCTCTCTATCGAGCACCTGTCACATCTGACAGTTGTTTAGACCGTTGCGCGATAGCCCTGGAATTTTCGGTCACGGTACCGAATATCCAATGGCACGGCGTCAGCCCGATGCAAACACCAGACAAAAGAAAACCCCTTCTGTCTCGATTGATGCGCAATCGAGGCAGAAGGGGTTTGGTCAACATCATCAACAACCCGCCCCAGGAAACGGGGCGGGTTTTTTCAGGCCGCGCCGTCGAGGAACTGCTCGGCGTAGTGACAGGCAACCTGACGCGTGTCGAGCTGGCGCAGGGCTGGCTCTTCGCTGCTGCAACGCGCGGTGGCGTACGGGCAGCGCTTGTGGAACGCGCAGCCAGGCGGCGGGTTCAGCGGGTTGGGCAACTCGCCGACGATCTTGATTTTCGGCTTGTCCGGATCCGGATGGATGGTCGGGGTCGCCGACAACAGGGCCTGGGTGTACGGGTGCAGAGGACGGGCGTAGATGTCGTGTTTCGGACCGATTTCCACCGGCCGACCGAGGTACATCACCATCACGTCATCGGCCACGTGCTGCACCACCGCCAGGTTGTGCGAGATGAACACGTAACCGGTGTTGAACTCCTGCTGCATGTCCATGAACAGGTTCAGCACCTGCGCCTGGATCGACACGTCCAGCGCCGAGGTCGGTTCGTCCGCCACCAGCACTTTCGGTTGCAGCATCATGGCGCGGGCCAGGGCGATACGTTGACGCTGGCCGCCGGAGAACATGTGCGGATAACGCTGGTAGTGCTCGGGACGCAAGCCGACCTGCTTCATCATCGCCTGGACTTTCTCGCGACGTTCGGCGGCCGACAGGTTGGTGTTGATCAGCAGTGGCTCGGCCAGTTGATCACCGATTTTCTGCCGTGGGTTCAACGAGGCATATGGGCTCTGGAACACCATCTGCACGTCTTTGCGCAGTTGCTTGCGCTGAGCCTTGTCGGCGCCGGCCACTTCTTGCCCGGCGATTTTCAGGGAGCCGGATGACGGCTCCTCGATCAGGGTCAGGGCGCGGGCTAGGGTGGATTTGCCGCAGCCCGATTCACCGACGACGGCGAGGGTCTTGCCGGCTTCCAGCTCGAACGACACGCCGTTGAGGGCGCGCACGGTGGCGTGGCCCTTGAACAGACCACGGGAGACTTCGTAGTGACGGGTCAGGTCGCGGGCGGTAAGTACGACGGCCATTACGCCACCTCCTGGTTCAGCGGATAGAAGCAGCGGGCGAGGCTGTGGCTTTTCGGGTCAAGGGTCGGACGCTGCGCGCGGCAGCTGTCCTGCACGTACGGGCAGCGCGGCGACAGCAGGCAGCCTTGCGGGCGGTCGTAACGGCCGGGAACGATGCCCGGCAGGGTGGCCAGACGCTCGGCACCCTGGCTGTGTTCCGGAATCGCCTTGAGCAGCGCTTCGCTGTAGGGGTGGGCCGGGATGTCGAACAGTTGCGGCACCTGACCGACTTCAACGGCTTGACCGGCGTACATCACGCACACGCGCTGAGCGGTTTCGGCCACGACGGCGAGGTCGTGGGTGATCAGCACCAAACCCATGTTCTGCTCTTTCTGCAACGCCAGCAGCAGGTCCATGATCTGCGCCTGAATCGTTACGTCGAGTGCGGTGGTCGGCTCGTCGGCGATCAGCAGCTTCGGCTCGCCGGCAATCGCCATGGCAATTGCCACACGCTGGCTCATACCGCCGGACAGTTGATGCGGGTAGGCGTCCATACGGCTGGCGGCGCCCGGGATTTCGACTTTTTCCAGCAGTTCGATTGCCCGCTTGCGCGCTTGCTTGCCGGACATTTTCAGGTGCAGGCGCAGCACTTCTTCGATCTGGAAACCGACGGTGTAGCTCGGGTTGAGCGCGGTCATCGGATCCTGGAACACCATCGCCAGGTCTTTGCCGACGATCTGCCGACGCTGGCGGTTGTTCAGCTTGAGCATGTTCTTGCCGTCGAAGCTCAGGGCGTCGGCGGTGACGATCCCCGGGTGCTCGATCAGGCCCATCAGCGCCATCATGGTCACGGACTTGCCGGAACCCGACTCGCCCACGATCGCCAGGACTTCGCCCTTGTCGACTTTCAGGTCGAGGCCGTCGACGACCGGGGTGGCATTCTTGTCGCCGAAGCGAACGTTGAGATTCTTGATTTCTAACAGTGACATGGGAATCTCCTCAGGCGGCGTTCTTGAGTTTCGGGTCCAGCGCGTCGCGCAGGCCGTCGCCCATCAAGTTGATTGCCAGCACGCTGAGCAAAATGGTCAAACCAGGCAGACTCACCACCCACCAGGCGCGTTCGATGTAGTCGCGGGCCGAAGCCAGCATGGTGCCCCACTCAGGGGTTGGCGGCTGGACGCCAAGGCCGAGGAAGCCCAGGGCGGCGGCATCGAGGATCGCCGAGGAGAAGCTCAGGGTCGCCTGAACGATCAGCGGTGCCATGCAGTTCGGCAGCACGGTGATGAACATCAGGCGTGGCAGACCGGCACCGGCCAGGCGCGCGGCGGTCACGTAGTCGCGGTTCAGTTCGCCCATCACGGCGGCACGGGTCAGACGGACGTAGGACGGCAAGGACACCACGGCAATCGCGATCACGGTATTGATCAGGCCAGGGCCGAGGATGGCGACGATCGCCACGGCCAGCAGCAGCGACGGCAGGGCCAGCATGATGTCCATCAGACGCATGATGGTCGGGCCGACCACTTTCGGGAAGAAACCGGCGAGCAGACCCAGCAGGATCCCCGGGATCAGCGACATCACCACCGACGACAAACCGATCAGCAGCGACAGGCGCGAACCCTGGATCAGACGCGACAGCAGGTCGCGACCCAGTTCATCGGTGCCGAGCAGAAATTGCATCTGCCCGCCTTCGAGCCACACCGGTGGCGTCAGCAGGAAGTCGCGGTATTGCTCGCTCGGGTTATGCGGGGCGACCCACGGCGCGAAGATCGCGCAGAAAATCACCAGCAGCATGAACAGCAGGCCGGCGACGGCGCCCTTGTTCTTGGCAAAGGCCTGCCAGAACTCTTTGTACGGTGACGGGTACAGCAGACTTTGATCCACGGCGGTGGCAGCGGTGACTACTGAGGAAGTTGGAGTGCTCATGGGTATTGACCTCAGCGCTGATGACGGATGCGTGGGTTGGCAAAGCCGTAGAGGATGTCCACCACGAAGTTGACCAGAATCACCAGGCAGGCGATTAACAGGATGCCGTTTTGCACAACCGGGTAGTCCCGGGCGCCGATGGCTTCGATCAGCCATTTACCGATGCCGGGCCAGGAGAAGATGGTCTCGGTCAGGACCGCACCGGCCAGCAGGGTGCCGACTTGCAGACCGACAACAGTGAGTACCGGAATCAGCGCGTTGCGCAGGCCGTGCACGAACACCACGCGCGACGGCGACAGGCCTTTGGCCTTGGCGGTACGGATGTAGTCTTCACGCAGTACTTCGAGCATCGACGAACGGGTCATCCGCGCGATCACCGCCAGCGGAATGGTGCCCAGCACGATGGCCGGCAGGATCAGGTGGTGCAGGGCATCGAGGAAGGCGCCCATGTCATCGGCCAGCAGGGTGTCGATCAGCATGAAACCGGTGCGCGGCTCGATGTCGTAGAGCAGGTCGATCCGCCCGGACACCGGGGTCCAGCCCAGGCTTACCGAGAAGAACATGATGAGGATCAGGCCCCACCAGAAAATCGGCATCGAGTAACCCGCGAGGGAGATGCCCATCACCCCGTGGTCGAACAGGGATCCTCGCTTGAGGGCCGCGATCACCCCGGCCAGAAGGCCCAGGATGCCGGCGAACAGCAGGGCGGCCATGGACAGTTCCAGGGTCGCCGGGAAGAGGGAGGTGAACTCGGTCCATACGCTCTCACGGGTGCGCAGGGATTCGCCGAGATCGCCGTGGGCCAGTTTGCCGACGTAGTCCAGGTACTGGGCGTACAGCGGTTTGTTCAGACCGAGGCGTTCCATTGCCTGAGCGTGCATTTCGGGGTCGACCCGACGTTCGCCCATCATCACTTCCACGGGGTCGCCGGGAATCATGCGAATCAACGCGAAAGTCAGCAAGGTGATGCCGAAAAACGTGGGGATCAACAACCCCAGTCGGCGGGCAATAAAACTAAACATCGTGTGTGGTACCTCATCAGCCGGTTAGGCGTGCCCGGTTTCCCTGGGGTCAGGGAAACCGGGAGTTTTCTTCTCTACTTCACCTGGGTGGTGGCGAAGTTATTGGTTGTCAGAGGGCTGATGTGATAACCCTCTACGTTGTTGCGCATTGCGGTGAACATGCGGGTGTGGGCCATGCTGATCCACGGTTGATCCTGATTGAACAGCACCTGGGCTTGTTCATACAGCCTGGCGCGTTCGGCCGGATCTACTTTAGCCCGTGCTTCGTCGAGCAGGGCCTGGAATTTCTCGTTGCACCAGCGCGCGTAGTTTTCGCCGTTCTTGGCGGCTTCGCAACTGAGCATAGGCGTCAGGAAGTTATCCGGGTCGCCGTTGTCGCCCGCCCATCCGGCCGAGACCATGTCGTGCTCGCCGGCCTTGGCGCGTTTGAGCATCTCGCCCCATTCCATCACGCGGATGTCGATCTTGATCCCGACTTTGGCCAGGTCAGCCTGCATCATCTGCGCGCCGAGCATCGGGTTCGGGTTGGTCGGGCCGCCACCGTTGCGGGTGAACAGGGTGAAGGTGGTGCCGTCCGGTACACCGGCTTCCTTGAGCAGGGCGCGGGCCTTGTCGAGGTCACGTGGCGGGTTTTTCAGGTCGTGGTTGTAGCCCAGCAGGGTCGGCGGGTACGGGTTGACCGCAACGGTCGCGTTGCCTTTGCCGAACAGAGCGTTGACGTAGGCTTCCTTGTCGAACGCGATGTCGATCGCCTTGCGCACCCGCACGTCGCTGATGTACTTGTGCTGGGTGTTCATGGCGACGTACGAGACGGTCATCGCATCCAGTTCGTCGACTTTCAGGTTGCTGTCTTTCTTGATGCTCGGGATGTCATCCGGTTTCGGGTACAGCGCGATCTGGCACTCGTTGGCCTTGAGCTTCTGCAGGCGCACGTTGTTGTCGGTGGCAATCGCCAGGATCAGCGCATCGGCCGGCGGCTTGCCGCGGAAATAGTCCGGGTTGGCCTTGAAGCGCACCTGAGCGTCCTTGTTGTAGCGCTGGAAGATGAAAGGCCCGGTGCCAACCGGTTTGCTGTTCAGGTCGCCGGTCTTGTTGGCCTTGAGCAACTGGTCGGCGTATTCGGCCGAATAGATCGAGGAGAACGCCATGGCGATATCGGCCAGGAACGGCGCTTCGCGGCGGGTCAGGGTGAACTTGACGGTGTTGTCGTCGACTTTCTCGACGTTTTTGAGCAGTTCCTTGAAGCCCATGCTTTCAAAGTACGGGAAGCCCACGCTCGACAGCTTGTGCCACGGGTGATTCGGGTCCAGCTGACGCTGGAAACTCCAGACCACGTCGTCGGCGTTCATGTCGCGGGTCGGCTTGAAGTATTCGGTGGTGTGAAACTTGACGCCTTTGCGCAGGTGGAACGTGTACGTCAGGCCGTCTTCGCTGATGTCCCAGGACTCGGCCAGCGCCGGAATCACTTCGGTGGTGCCGGGCTTGAAGTCCGCCAGACGGTTGAAGACCGTTTCAGCTGCCGCATCGGCTGTGACTGCAGTCGTGTACTGAACTATATCGAAGCCTTCCGGACTGGCTTCGGTGCAGACCACCAAGGGTTTGGCCGAGACGCCGACAGCGACACTCAGCAACGCAGCCGCGATGGCCGCACGTAGGGGAAGCATTTTCATCAAGAACCCTCTGCAATCGGTTGAAGACAAAAAACCGAACGGCCAACTCGTCACTGAGTCAGCCGTCGGCTGGCGTTTTTACAGGATGTTGAATGGAACGGTGGTCACCAGACGGAACTCGTTGATGCTGCCGTCAGCCTGGTTTTCGCTGGCGCGGTGCGCGGTGTAGGTCGCACGAACGGTGGTCGCTTTCAGCGGACCGCTCTGTACGGCATAAGTGGCACCGATGCCGTATTCGTAGTGGTGCTCGCCGTCCATCGACTGCACGCCATCGTAGCCGCCACCTTTGTAGTGAGTACCGTCGATGCCCCAGCCGCGGGCCTGGTAGATGTTGAACTTCAGGCCTGGCACGCCATATTCGGCCATGTTCAGACCGTAGGCCACCTGGAAGGATTTCTCGTTCGGGCCGTTGAAGTCCGACAGCAGGGAGTTGGCCAGGTAGATGCCGTTGGTTTCATGCAGGTAGTCGAAGTACTCGTTACCGTTCACTTCCTGGTAGGAGAAAGTCAGGGTATGCGCCTGGTGAGTCAGGCCGAACGACAGGGAGTAAGTGTCGTTGTCGATTTCACCCAGTTTTTTCTTACCTTCGTCCACGGTCTTGTAGTAGTTCAGGCCGGTGGTCAGGGCCAGCACCGAGCTGTCACCCAGCACGTGGGTGGCGCCGAAGTAGTACTGGTTCCAGAGGTCTTCGGCCTGGGTGCCCCACAGGCTGGTGGTCAGGCTGGCGAACGGCTGGTACGAGATACCGCCGGTGTGAACATGGTCGGCTTCGGCATCGATCGCGCCGTATTCGGAGCGGAATTTGCTCAGGCTTTCTTCGGTACGCGGCGACACGCGATCGAACGAGGCCAGGTCGAAGGACAGGTTGTTCAGTTCTTCGCTGTGGATCGCGATACCTTCGAAGCTCGATGGCAGCGGACGGTTGCCGATCACGTCAACCTGCGGGCTGCTGAAGTTCATGCGGCCGGCGGTCAGGGTGGTGTTGGAGATGCGCGCCTTGACGTTGGCCAGGCCGACTTTGCTCCACTGGCCTTGGGCTTCGCCGCCTTCACGGGTCAGGGTACGGTTGTTGCCCGCGCCTGGACGGGTGCCCGGTGCGCCGCCGTTGTTGGACGCCAGGTTCTCGCGGTCACGCTCCAGCGCGATGGCGTTGTACGCCGCCACTTCGGTGCTGAAACCGACGGTGCCTTCGGTGAAGCCCGAGTTGTACTTGACGATGGTGCCTTGCACCCAGTTGATACGGCGGTCGGTCGGGGTGGCCACGCCATCCTTGCGGTAGGTGAATTTGCCGCCGCGCTTCAGTTGCTCGTTGGCCAACCAGTTACGGGTCGAGCCGGTGATCGACTGACCTTCGAGAAAACCGGTGGCTTCAGCCTGGGCGCTCTTCTCGTTGACGGTCACCGGGGTGAACGCCTGGCTTTGGGTTTCCGCGTAAGCCGTGGCGGTGATACTGCTGATGGCCAGGGCCAATATCGCGGTATTGCTCAGTTTCATGGGTGAAGCTCCTTTACTTTCTTTTTATGCCGGCTTTTTTGGGTTGGCCGGTTATTGGTTTAGAACTCGTTCACACATCGCAAACGTTTGCAAAAGGCCTGATTGGCGAATTTCGGCAAAGCGCTTGCGTGAGGGGGTAGACGGCCCCCTCAGCATTGCGGCTAATCGGTTTTTTGTTTAATCGATGCTGACACCCGAAAACACGTTGCGACCGAACGGGCTCACCTTGAACCCTTCGACTTTGGCGCTCAGCGGCTGGTTGACCGTCGAGTGGGCGACAGGCGTGATCGGCACTTGCTGCTTGAGCAGTTGCTGGGCCTGTTTGTAGAGCACGGTGCGCTGGTCGCGGTCGGTGACGACCTTGGCCTGTTTGATCAGCTTGTCGTAAGCCGGATCGCACCACATGGAGTAGTTGTTGCCGCCGATGGCGTCGCAGCTGTAGAGCGTGCCGAGCCAGTTGTCCGGATCCCCGTTGTCACCGGTCCAGCCGATCAGGCTGATGTCGTGTTCGCCATTCTTGGTGCGCTTGATGTACTCGCCCCATTCGTAGCTGACGATCTTCACTTTCAGACCGATCTTGGCCCAGTCGGCCTGGAGCATTTCGGCCATCAGTTTGGCGTTCGGGTTGTACGGACGTTGTACCGGCATCGCCCACAGGGTGATCTCGGTGCCTTCCTTGACGCCGGCAGCCTTGAGCAGCTCTTTGGCTTTTTCCGGGTTGTAGGCGGCGTCCTTGATGGTGTCGTCATAGGACCATTGGGTCGGCGGCATGGCGTTGACGGCCAGTTGACCGGCGCCTTGATAAACAGCGTTGAGAATCCCCTGTTTATTCACCGCCATGTCCAGCGCCTGACGCACTTCGAGCTGGTCGAACGGCTTGTGGCGCACGTTGTAGGCGATGTAGCCGAGGTTGAAACCTGGCTTCTCGATCAATTGCAGTTTCGAGTCGTTCTTCAGTGCCGGCACATCGGCCGGACGCGGGTGCAGGGTGACCTGGCATTCGCCGGCCTTGAGCTTCTGCACACGCACCGAAGCGTCGGTATTGATCGCGAAAATCAGGTTCTTCAGCTTCACCCGGCTCGGATCCCAGTAGTGCGGGTTGCCGGTGTAACGGATGTTCGAGTCTTTCTGGTAGCTCTTGAACACGAAGGGGCCAGTGCCGATCGGCTTCTGGTTGATGTCGCTCGGCTTGCCTTCGGCCAGCAGTTTGTCGGCGTACTCGGCGGACAGGATGGCGGCGAAGCTCATGGCGATGTTCTGGATGAACGCGGCGTCGACGCTGTTGAGCGTGAACTGCACGGTCAGCGGCCCGGTCTTCTCGACCTTGGCGATGTTCTTGTTGAGGCTCATCCCGTTGAAATACGGGAACTCGGTCGGATAAGCCTTACGGAAAGGCTGTTGCGGATCGAGCATGCGGTTAAACGTGAACAGCACGTCGTCGGCGTTGAAATCGCGTGTAGGTTTGAAATACGGCGTTGTATGAAATTTCACCCCTTCACGCAGGTGAAAGGTGTACTTGAGGCCGTCCTCGGAAATATCCCAGCTGGTTGCGAGGCCCGGTACGACATTGGTCGCGCCTTTTTCGAACTCGACCAGCCGGTTGTACAGCGGTTCGGCGGCGTCGTTATCGGTTGCCGTCGTGTACTGCGCGGTATCGAAACCGGCCGGACTGCCTTCTGAGCAGAACACCAGGCTGTCGCTGGCGGCGAAACTGGCGGACGTGGCGGCCAACAGGCCGGCGCCCAGCAATGCGGAAAAAACCAAGGTATGGCGCATGACGCTCCCTCTTTTTTAGTGTTTTTCAATGCGCCGCGATCCCGTCCAGGGACGTTGTGGCTGCATTGAGCTCAAACCGAAACGAACAGCAAAACCGAAAGCCCACGCAGTCACTGGTCAGAACCCGACGGTAGGGGCCGTGGGTCTGGCAGTAAATGCGCTGAGTCCTAAAGACTCGTAGGAAAAGGCGACACGTCCTAAACCATCCCGGTCAGACGGGCTGGAAAAGCCTGTAGGCAAATTCCTTACTTCTCGGCAAAAAAATAGCGGCGACGCTGAAAACGTCGCCGCTGTCTTTTTATTTGCTGACGCTGACGCCGTAGAAGGAGTTCAAGCCGAATGGGCTGATCTTGAAGTCCTGCACGTTGGCGCGCATGGGTTGATACACCGTCGAGTGAGCGATAGGTGTCATAGGGACTGCATCTTTGAGGACGTGCTGCGCCTCTTTGTAGAGTTCGGTGCGCTTGGCCTGGTCAGTGGTGCGCTTGGCTTCTTTCACGAGGCCGTCGAATTTCTTGTCGCACCATTTGGAGAAGTTGTTGCCGCTCAGGGAGTCGCAACCAAACAACACGTTGAGCCAGTTGTCCGGATCACCATTGTCACCGCTCCAGCCAATGATCATCGCCTGGTTCTCGCCACCCTTGGAGCGCTTGATGTACTCGCCCCATTCGTAGCTTTGAATCTTCACGTTCAGACCGATCTTCTTCCAGTCGGACTGGAGCATTTCGGCCATCAGCTTGGCGTTCGGGTTGTACGGACGCTGCACCGGCATCGCCCACAGGACGATTTCGGTGCCTTCCTTGACGCCGGCTTCCTTGAGCAGCTCTTTGGCTTTCTCAGGATCGTACTTGGCGTCCTTGATGGTGGTGTCGTAGGACCACTGGGTCGGCGGCATGGCGTTGACGGCCAGTTGGCCGGCGCCCTGGTAAACCGAATCAATGATCTGTGGTTTGTTCACAGCCATGTCCAGTGCCTGGCGAACGCGCAGGTCGGCCAGCGGGTTTTTCTCGTCGCTGCCCTTGATCTTGTCCATCACGTTGTAGGCGATGTAGCCCAGGTTGAAGCCAGCCTGGTCAGGCATCTTCAGCGCTTTGTCTTCTTTCAGCGCTTTCAGATCAGCCGGACGCGGGAACAGGGTGACCTGGCACTCGTTCTTTTTCAGCTTCTGGATACGTACCGACGGGTCGGTGGTGATGGCGAAGATCAGGTTGTCGATCTTCACGTCTTCAGGCTTCCAGTAATCCTTGTTGCCGGTGTAGCGGATGTTGGAGTCTTTCTGGTAGCTCTTGAACACGAACGGGCCAGTGCCGATCGGCTTCTGGTTGATGTCGGCAGCCTTGCCTTCCTTCAGCAGCTGGGCTGCGTACTCGGCGGACTGGATCGACGCGAAGCTCATGGCCATGTTCTGGATGAACGCGGCGTCGACTTCTTTCAGAGTGAACTTGACAGTGTGGTCGTCGACTTTATCGATCTTGGTGATGTTGGTGTCCATCCCCATGTCGGTGAAGTACGGGAATTCGGTCGGGTACGCCTTACGGAACGGGTCATCCTTGTTAATCATGCGATTGAAGGTGAACAGCACGTCGTCGGCGTTGAACTCACGAGTCGGCTTGAAATACGGGGTGGTGTGGAACTTGACGCCTTCGCGCAGGTGGAAGGTGTAAGTCAGGCCGTCATCCGAAATGTCCCACTTGGTCGCCAGCCCAGGAATCACGGCGGTACCGCCACGCTCGAACTGGGTCAGACGGTTGAACATCGTTTCGGCGGAGGCGTCGAAGTCGGTTCCGGTGGTGTACTGGCCTGGATCGAAACCGGCCGGGCTGCCTTCAGAGCAGAACACCAGGTTAGTCGCAGCGGTGGCGAAAGGTGCGGAGGCTAACAAGCCTGCGCCGACTAAAAACGGAATGACCGCGTGTTTAAGCATGTTGGCCTCATGATTTGTTGTCATTTTTTAGTTGTGAGGTACGACCTCGTGAGTCGTGCCTGCGGATACTTATGCAGGGCCCATACCCAATGCAAGATCCAGAGCGCCTGGTGGCGTCAAAGCGTGGCACGAACGTACCTTAATGTCGCATCCGTATAACTTCTGACGCATTTGACCGTTTGCGACTGGTTTTTTCGGTGCAAATTAAGCCCCAAAACGGTGCGCTACCTGCGTGATTCGCGCCGGATTGGGGCCGGGTGTTACTTATTTATACCCACACCATAGAAGGGGGTTAGACCGAACGGACTGATCTTGAAGTCGGTGACTTCCTTGCGCAGTGGCTGGAACACCGTGGAGTTGGCGATCGGCGTGATCGGCACCTGCTGTTTCAGGATCAGTTGCGCCTGTTGATACAGTTTTACCCGTTGCGATTTATCGGTGGATACCTTGGCCTGCTGCACCAGCTTGTCGTAGGCAGGTTCGCACCACTTGGCGTAGTTGCTGCCTTTCACCGCCGCGCAGCTGTAAAGCACCCCCAGCCAGTTGTCCGGATCGCCGTTATCGCCGGTCCAGCCGTAGATCATCGCGTCATGTTCGCCGTTCTTGGCACGCTTGATGTACTCACCCCATTCATAGCTGACGATGTTGGCCTTGATGCCGATCTTCTCCCAATCCTGCTGGATCATTTGTGCC
The DNA here is from genome assembly GCF_046487845.1 of Pseudomonas sp. PHC1. Classification (NCBI taxonomy): domain Bacteria; kingdom Pseudomonadati; phylum Pseudomonadota; class Gammaproteobacteria; order Pseudomonadales; family Pseudomonadaceae; genus Pseudomonas; species Pseudomonas sp. PHC1. The sequence goes on along the minus strand of NZ_JBJXHJ010000016.1, from coordinate 132,779 downwards.
GACATCCGCGCATTCGGGTTCGAAGCGCGCTGCACGGTCATGGCCCAGAGGTTGATGGTTGTACCCGGTGCAACCCCGGCTTCCTTGAGTAGCGCCCTGGCTTTTGCAGGGTCGTGCGGCGCGTCTTTAATGTCTGGATCGAACGACCATTGCGCGGGAGGCAGGGCGTTTTGCGCCAACTGCCCGGCACTCTGGTAAACCGCCTTGATGATCGCCGGTTTGTCGATGGCCATATCGAGTGCCTGGCGCACTTTGAGCTGATCCAGCGGCGGATGGGTGGTGTTGTAGGCGAGGAAACCGAGGTTGAAACCGGCCTGCTTCAACACCCGCAAATTCGGGTCTTTTTCCATCACTTCGATGTCGGCCGGGCGCGGGTAGCCGCTGACCTGGCATTCGCCGGTCTTGAGCTTTTGCAGGCGTACGGCGGCGTCCGGGGTGATCGAGAACACCAGGTTGTCGAGCTTCACGTCCTCGGGTTTCCAGTAGTCCTTGTTCGCCGCGTAGCGGATCTGCGCGTCCTTCTGGTAACGCTTGAACACGAACGGGCCGGTGCCGACCGGTTTCTGGTTGAGGTCGGCGGCTTTGCCTTCCTTCAGCAGTTGGGCGGCGTATTCGGCCGATTGCACCGAGGCGAAGCTCATGGCGAGGTTTTGCACGAAGGCGGCGTCGACGTTGTTCAGGTTGAAGCGCACGGTGTTTTCGTCGAGTTTTTCCACGGATTTGATCGTGGTGTTCAGGCCCATGTCGGTGAAGTACGGGGATTCCGCGGGGTAGGCCTTGCGAAAAGCGTTCTCCGGGTCGAGCAGGCGCTGGAAGGTGAAGAGGACGTCGTCGGCGTTGAAGGTTCGGGTCGGGGTGAAGTATTCCGTTGTGTGGAATTTCACGCCTTGGCGCAGGTGGAAGGTGTATTGGAGCCCGTCCGGGCTGACGTCCCAGTGGGTTGCCAGACCGGGTTCGACTTCGGTGCCGCCGCGTTTGAATTGGGTGAGGCGGTTGAAGACGGTTTCGGCAGAGGCGTCGAAGTCGGTGCCGCTGGTGTATTGGCTGGGGTCGAAGCCGGCGGGGCTGGCTTCGGAGCAATACACCAGGGTCGTTGCTGCGTTGGCGATTGGGGTTATGGCGGTCAGGGCCAGGGTGATCAGGAGTGGTTTCAGGGTGGATCTTTGCATGTGTGGCCCGTGGGGTCTTTAGGTGGTTATTCCTTGAGGTTAGCGGGGATTTGGGGGGGGCGGAAATATCGTTTTTTGAGGGGGTGCGTCTATCTCGGTATATCTGGCGTTCTTTGGGCATATCCGTTTCTTCGGGGGCTGCGGTTTATGGTTCCGCCCTTACGGCGGGTCACTTTTTACAAACGCCTAAAAAGTAACCAAAAACGCTTGCTCCTGCGTTCGGCCCGCTCGCTGAGGCTCGGGGTTCCTTCGCTCCGGGATTCATCCGGGGGGCATCGCCTACGGTTTGCTTCGCTGCACCTCCTCTCGATGTGTTTGGCTTCGCCAAACGGTCGCTGCGCTCCCACCCCCGGATAAATCCCTCCACTCAGCCTTCCGACGTCGCCAAAAGATCAAGAGCTTTACTCGAGCTAACGCTCATCGTGTTGAGTGGTGGGAAGCGGGAAGCGGGAAGCAACTGCGGACTGTTTGATCGTTCCCACGCGCCGCGTGGGAATGCAGCCCGGGACGCTCCGCGTTCCATTTTCGGATGTTTAAAGATGTGTTGGATTCATCGAACCTTCCCACAAGGTTTTCAGGTTGTCCGTCGGAAGCACGGTCTCTAGTCTTTGGTTGTCGCTGCCAATTCAGCGACCGGGAGTGAGATCCCGGCTATTCATTTGGATACTTGTGCGAGCCCCTTCATAATCGCCGCCAGTTTAGACTGTCCGCGATTCTTTATGGCGGCTGTGTACGGGTGGACGAATGTCCTGCCGGGTATCCATACCGGTGATCTCACCCCGTACATAGCTGCCACCTCTTCTTCGAGTGAGATCGGGAAAAGTGGCTCCATAACCTGGAGAAATTGCTACATGGATAAGCTGATACCCGACCCACCCCTCGAATCACCCACGCCCCTCGAAGAAGCCATGCGCGCCGAAGACCTCGCCCGCAACCGCGAAGCCATCAAACGCGCCCTCGACTATTACCTGTGCCCCAACCCTTCCAAACCGCGCCCGAGCACGATGTATATGGTCACGCCCAACGTCGACACCGAAAGCCTGCTGGCCAACGCCTGCGAATCCCTGGCGTCGGCCAGTACCATTGCGAGCAGTTTCGCCAATGAGCTCAGCGGTTCGCAGCGCAGTACGGCGCTCGGGATCCAGCAGATCATCATGCTGGCCGAGCTTGCAGTGAACCGCGCGCTGGACCGGGTTGATCCGCAAGCCTGACGACCACGTTATTGTTCATCGCGGGCAAGCCCGCTCCCACAGGGTCGTGCGCGATTTCAATAAATCCGCAGAACTGGCGGGAGCGGGCTTGCCAGCGATGACGGCAGAGCTGACAACACAAATCCCAGGCACAAAAAAACCGGCGATCATCACTGCTCGCCGGTTTTTCATTCAGCCGTCACTCAATCACTGCATCAACACTTCAATCGAGCCGTCAGCGGTCAGGCTGACCTGGCTGGTGCCGGCTTCGACTTCAGGCGTGACCGGTGCGGCGTCCATGCCGGCAGCTTTCATCATCATCGGGGCGCGCATGTAGGGTTGCGGGAAGCCGTTGCTGTTGAGGTTCAGGTTGACGATTTTGTAGCCCTTGCCGCCCAGGGCGTCGGTAGCCAGTTGGGCGCGGGCCTTGAAGGCGGTGACGGCTTCTTTGAGCAGTTGGTCTTCGCTGGCCTTGCGGGTCGGGTCGGCGATGGCGAAGTCCATGCCGCCCATTTTCAGGTCGGTCAGCAACTCGCCGGTGAGTTTGGACAGGGCGGCGAAGTCGGCGCTTTCCAGGCGCAGTTCGGCGCGTTCACGCCAGCCGGTGATTTTCTGGCCCTTGGTGTCGTAGATCGGGTAGCTGTTGCGGCTGCCCTGGCGCAGGGTGATGTCTTTGACCTGCTTGGCCTGGGCGAGGGCCTTGTTCATGGTGGTGCTGACGTCGGCGGCGAGTTTGGCAGGGTCAGTGTTTTGTTCTTCGGTGTAGAGGGTCACGATCATCAGGTCGCGGGCCACTTCCTGGCTGACTTCGGCGCGCAGGGAAATCTGGTTGTAGTGCAGCTCATCGGCGGCCAGGGCCGGAAGGCTGGCGATGCTGCCGACGGTCAGGGCGAGAAGGGCGGCGCTGCGGCGAAATGTGTGCATGAAAGCTCCTTGATGAGGGCGCAGGTGATGGTTCGGGGGCCTGCGTGAAACCATCAGACTCTAGCTTTTATGATCCGGTTCGCCCAGTTACAACTTCTATACAGATGCGAGCGTGCGCCGTCCGTCGTATAGGACGGGATACCTGTTGGTTCTGACAGTAGACGGATTTCGTCGGTGGATCGAGCATGTTTGTGAGCCGCCATTGCACTCGGCTTCAAACACGACAATTGCGAATAAGGAAATTGAAGATGAATGCACAAGAACGAGCAGATGCAGGCGCTCAAGGTTATTCAGTTCGGCTCCAGGAGCGAAGTCCCGGCAATTTTTCGTATTGGGTTTTCCTCAATAACAACGAGGTCGGCGGCCCATTTGGATCAGAGCACGAGGGTTGGAGTCACGTGAAGATGCTGCAGACAAAGGGGTCGTACGGAATGGGAAACTGACGAGTCCCGCAAACCGGCTTTCAAGAGCAGATCGCCGGTTTTTTGCGCGTCAGGTCGCTGTGTGCAAGGCCGGTGACCGCCCGTAGTGAAGGCGCCCTTATAGCGGCAGAAAATCTTTGCGCCATGTGGTCGTTTGCCGCACTTTCGCCTCTGGAGCCCGCGCCTTGGTTATACTCCGTGCGATCCGCCTGGAGCGCTCATCAGGAGAGCTCATGCTCGCCCCCGTACAATTGACTTCCGCGACTCGCCAGAACCTCTGGCGGCTGACTTTCATCCGCACCCTGGTGCTTGCCGCGCAGGCCGGCTCCGTGGGCCTGGCCTACTGGCTGGAATTGTTGCCGTTGCCGTGGGTGCAGCTGGTAATGACCCTCGGCTGTTCGATTTTGCTGTGTGTGTTCACCGCCGTGCGTCTGCGCACTTCGTGGCCGGTGACCGAACTCGAATACGCGTTGCAACTGGCCTGCGATCTGGTTATCCACAGTGCCTTGCTGTATTTCTCCGGTGGTTCGACCAACCCGTTCGTTTCGTATTATCTGGTGCCGCTGACCATTGCTGCCGTGACGCTGCCATGGCGTTATTCGGTGGTGCTGTCCGGCATTGCGCTGGCCTTGTACACCTTGATGCTGACGCATTTCTACCCGCTGGAAACCCTGCCGGTCGCCCGGGAGAACCTGCAGATCTACGGCATGTGGCTGAGCTTCGCGCTGGCAGCGGCGGTGATTACCTTCTTCGCCGCGCGCATGGCTGAAGAGCTGCGTCGGCAGGAAGAGTTGCGCGCGATCCGCCGTGAAGAAGGCCTGCGCGATCAGCAATTGCTCGCCGTGGCGACTCAGGCCGCTGGCGCCGCCCATGAACTGGGCACGCCGCTGGCGACCATGAGCGTGTTGCTCAACGAAATGCAGCAGGATCATCACGACCCGATGCTTCAGGAAGACCTGAAGGTGCTGAAGGATCAGGTGAAACTCTGCAAGGAGACCCTGCAACAACTGGTGCGAGCCGCCGAAGCCAATCGCCGGATGGCGGTGGAAATGCAGGACGTCACCGAGTGGCTCGACGAAGCGCTCAATCGCTGGCACCTGATGCGCCCGGAAGCCAGTTATCGCTTCCAGCGTTTGGGCCAGGGCCCGCTTCCGCGTGTGGCACCGCCGCCGGATCTGACCCAGGCACTGTTGAATCTGTTGAACAACGCCGCCGACGCCTGCCCGGAAAACCTTCAGGTGACCCTGGACTGGACCGCTGAAGACCTGACCATCAGCATCCGCGATCATGGCGCCGGTGTGCCGCTGGCCATCGCCGAGCAGATCGGCAAACCGTTTTTTACCACCAAGGGCAAAGGTTTCGGCCTGGGCCTGTTTTTGAGCAAGGCCAGCGTGACACGCGCCGGCGGCTCAGTGAAACTCTATAGTCATGAGGAAGGCGGCACGCTCACCGAGCTGCGCCTGCCCCACGGCGCCCGAGGAGAGCAACATGAGTGACGAAATCCAAGTCGAAGGCGAAGAACTGCCGCATTTGCTGCTGGTCGATGACGACGCGACCTTCACCCGGGTGATGGCCCGCGCCATGGCCCGTCGTGGTTTCCGCGTCAGCACCGCCGGCTCCGCCGAGGAAGGCCTGACCATTGCCCAGGCCGATCTGCCGGACTATGCCGCGCTGGATCTGAAAATGGACGGCGACTCCGGTCTGGTGCTGCTGCCGAAGCTGCTGGAACTGGACCCGGAAATGCGCGTGGTGATCCTCACCGGTTACTCGAGCATTGCCACCGCGGTCGAAGCGATCAAGCGCGGCGCCTGCAATTACCTGTGCAAACCGGCTGACGCCGATGACGTGCTGGCAGCGCTGCTGTCCGAGCACGCCGACCTCGACAGCCTGGTGCCGGAAAACCCGATGTCGGTGGATCGCCTGCAGTGGGAGCACATCCAGCGCGTGCTGACCGAACACGAAGGCAACATCTCCGCCACTGCCCGCGCCCTGGGCATGCACCGCCGCACCCTGCAGCGCAAACTGCAGAAACGCCCGGTTCGTCGCTGAACCTGCGCTGAACGACCATCGCCAGCCCTCGCGATAAAACGCGCCGATCATCTATGATCGGTGCGTGTCTGTTCTTTTCTTTATCGAGCCTTTTCCATGAATCAGAACGCTGAATATTCCGCGGTCAACGATACTGTGCGCGGGCAGTTTTTTCGCAAGGTGTGGGCCATGACCACGCCTTATTGGCGCAGCGAAGAGAAGGGCAAGGCCTGGACGTTGCTGATCGCCGTGATCGCGCTGACGCTGTTCAGCGTGGCGATCTCGGTGTGGATCAACAGTTGGTACAAGGATTTCTATAACGCCCTGCAGAAGAAGGACGAGGCGGCGTTCTGGCAGTTGATCCTGTATTTCTGCGGCATCGCGGCGGTGGCGATCCTCGGCGCGGTGTATCGCTTGTACCTGACTCAGATGCTGACCATCCGCTGGCGGGCATGGCTCACCGAGAACCATTTCAAGCGCTGGCTCGGGCACAAGAACTACTACCAGCTGGAGCAGGGCGGCTACACCGACAACCCTGACCAGCGGATTTCCGAAGACCTCAATACCTTCACCAGCAACACCTTGAGTCTGGCCCTGGGCTTGATCCGCACGGTGGTCAGCCTGGTATCGTTCTCGATCATTCTGTGGGGCGTGTCCGGCAGCATCGAAGTCTTCGGCATCGAGATTCCCGGCTACATGTTCTGGTGTGCGCTGCTGTATGCGGCGGTCGGCAGCTGGCTGACGCACCTGATCGGTCGACGCCTGATCGGCCTGAACAACCAACAACAACGCTTCGAAGCTGACCTGCGTTTCTCCATGGTGCGGGTGCGTGAAAACGCCGAGAGCATTGCGCTGTACAACGGCGAGCCGAACGAGAATCGTCGCCTGAGCAACCGCTTCGGGCTGGTCTGGCACAACTTCTGGGACATCATGCGCGTGTCCAAGCGCCTGACGTTCTTCACCTCGGGTTACGGCCAGATCGCAGTCATCTTTCCGTTCATCGTCGCAGCGCCCCGTTACCTGACCGGCAAGATCGAGCTGGGTGAGCTGATGCAGATCAACTCGGCATTCGGCAACGTGCAGGAGAACTTCAGCTGGTTCATCAACGCCTATGCGGAACTCGCGGCGTGGCGCGCCACCTGTGATCGTCTGCTGAGCTTCCGCCAGGCGATGACCGACAACGAAGAGCGTGCCCCCGCCATTGATGTGCAGAATCAGGGCGACGAACTGAAGGTTCATAACCTCGGCCTCGATCTGGCCGACGGTCGTCATCTGCTGACCAGCGCCGACATGACCGTGGAGCAGGGCGAACGGGTGATGCTCAGCGGTCGTTCCGGCAGTGGTAAATCCACGCTGCTGCGGGCGATGGGCCATTTGTGGCCGGCCGGGCACGGCAGCATTCGCTTGCCGGCTTCGCGTTATCTGTTCCTGCCGCAAAAGCCGTATCTGCCGATCGGCACCCTGCGGGACGCCTTGAGTTATCCACAACCGGGCGACACCTACGCGTCTGAGCGTTATGCACAAGTGCTGGAGACCTGCCGCTTGCCGCATCTGGTGGCTCGACTGGACGAGGCCAATCACTGGCAGCGCATGTTGTCGCCGGGTGAACAACAACGTCTGGCCTTCGCCCGCGCGCTGCTCTATGCACCGCAATGGCTGTACATGGACGAAGCGACGTCGGCGATGGATGAAGAAGACGAAGCCACGCTGTATCAGGCGCTGATCGACCAGTTGCCGGGCCTGAGCATCGTCAGCGTCGGCCATCGCAGCAGTCTCAAGCGCTTCCATCCACGGCATGTGCGCATCGACAGTGGTCACCTGGTTGAGCAGAACGTGACCGCCTGATATATCCACACTTCCCCTGTGGGCGCTGGCTTGCCAGCTCCCCAGGATGTGTGTGGAAACGGAAAGTGATCGTACAACCCGCTTGAGCTATGATGCCCACAAGCCGAATTTTCGAGACAAGATGCAGACCATGGAAAACCTGATCGACACCCCGCGACTCCCTCGCAAGCGCCGTAGCCTGGCTCAGGAACTGGTGACGGTGCTGACCGAGCAGATCCGCGCCGGCCTGCTCAAGCGCGGCGACAAGTTGCCGACCGAGTCGGCGATCATGGAAGCCCATGGCGTCAGCCGCACCGTGGTGCGCGAGGCGATTTCCCGGTTGCAGGCGGCGGGGCAGGTGGAAACTCGTCATGGCATCGGCACCTTCGTGCTCGATACGCCGAGCCCGAGCGGTTTCCGTATCGACCCGGCGACCGTGGTGACTCTGCGTGACGTGTTGGCCATTCTCGAATTGCGTATCAGCCTCGAAGTCGAATCGGCCGGCCTCGCCGCGCAGCGCCGCAGCACCGAACAACTGGCCGCCATGCGCGCTGCGCTCGATGCACTAAACGAAAGCGTGGCCCACGCCAGCGATGCCGTGGCGTCGGACTTTCAGTTCCACCTGCAAATCGCGCTGTCCACCGGCAACCGCTACTTCACCGACATCATGACTCACCTGGGCACCAGCATCATTCCGCGCACGCGGCTGAACTCAGCGCGCCTGGCCCATGACGATCAACAGCACTACATGAATCGCCTGAGCCGTGAGCACGAGGAAATCTACGACGCGATCGCCCGCCAGGATTCCGATGCCGCCCGTGCGGCCATGCGCCTGCATTTGACCAACAGCCGGGAAAGACTGCGCCAGGCACATGAAGAGGCGCAGGCGCAGGAAGGCTGAGGGTTACGGTTTCACTTCGGTAGTGAGGTAATCCACGCGTTCGATGGACTCATCGAAGTTGAGCAGGAATGTTTTCTCCTCGACTCTGAAGCGCTGTCCCGGGAGTCCTTCGTATTCAATGCAGTCCCCCCGATTGACGTGAAGGTCGAACGTCGTTGCATCCTTTATCTCTATCAGGCTCTTTTGGATTCCGGCAGGAAAGTGGAATCGGTGAACAATGTTCATATGACCCCTCATTGGTTCAGTAACTATTGAATGTTCCAGTAGCGACTGCGCCCGGGCCAGGAGGGGCGCAGGCGCGGGGGTAATGGTTGCCTAGTGTTCGAGTTGAACTGTCAGCAACGGGGATGACTCAGCGCTACCGTTGTTTCTGGTGACGGTGTAATGCAGATCGGCCTTGGCACCGGGAACAAGTTTTTTCTCAAAGACATCTTTGGAGATGACGAAGATAACGGGGTCTCCCATCTCGACGGTGGTCAGTACATGGGAGTTTGCCCATTCGTTTCCGGTCGAGGTCTGCACGTGCATCGTAATCCTGTCGCCAACAGCGGCTTGAGGGAAAGGCGGCACGACACCGTGAGCGGCTTTTAAGTACTCCATTCTTGGCTTCCTTGAGCTTCGGCGCCGCCAAGGCTTTGACTTGTGCAGTCATGATCAAACTCCTTTTCACATCCGTTTGAACCCTTTCAAGAGCGCAGCCATTTGTTGCGCTGGCGGAGCCGATTCGTTAACTCCTCAGCGATTGAATCCGGGAATGGATGTGCACGGCACCTGTTAGAAATAACAGTCTCGATGAACGGTCGATATCATTTGGAATGGCGTGCCAGGGCTACGCGCAATGGCAGGATCAGGACTCGATGTAGAGTTTCAACGGCTCCGAACACGGCTCCAGACTGGATTCATCGGCAAATTTGTAGCGCAGCTCGACGGTGCTGTTCAGGTACTTTTCCAGCTCGAACTTCGGGATGCTCAGCTCGATTCCGGTCAGGCCGACCATGTCATCGAGTGCGTCATCCCAGACGCCGGTCGGCTCCGACAGGCCCTGCCATTCAGGATCTTCCGGATCATCGCCGAGGATCGGATATACATCCCAGTTCGGCGGGGTGTCCTGGCCATCGGGCACGCGAACGATCAGGTGGTCATCCAGCGTCGACAGCCGCAGGATGATCGAGTCGCTGGCGTGATCGGGGAATTGCGGAAGGTGTGCCGCGGCAAACGTCATGTTTCGCTCTCCTTGAAAGATCTGCTGCGATCCTTCGCGGCAGTCGTCGCACTCTACCCGGCGAATCGGTGAGGCGCGCCGGGGCAATCTTGTCCGGGCATTTCAGCGCTTGGGCAGAATCGAACGATCGACCCTGACCGCGAGTTTGCCGGGGGCGGGCCGGACGTCGAACGTTGCCTGACCCTGAGCATCCACCGACGCCCGGGCGATGGCCACGCCATCGCGCAGCAATTGCAGCGGCGCACCTTTCATTGATTGGCCCGAGGCCAGTTCCAGTTTCAATTTGATGGTCATCGAATCGCTCCTTAATTCGTGTTGCCGGTCGGGTGATAGTCCTTGAGCAGCAGGTAAGTGCTCCAGCCCCACCAGTCGTCGACGGTGGAGGTGTCGTTGAGGTTGTTGACGTCCTTGCGCCGCAGGACCTTATTGCCCTGAAGACGGAACAGTGGCGAGAAATTGTTGGCCGGATCCAGCACGGCGGTCAGGTCCGGCAGTCGTTGCAGCGCGTTGAAGGTGGTCGGCACGTTGCCGCTTGAATAAGCGGCATACACCTCGTCCGCCGAATCCTGTACGGCTTGATTCACCTGATGGCGGTTGTCGATGTCCGCGGCATCGAAGTAGCGCTTGTCACCGAACGCCCGCCATTGCTCACCATATCCGTTGCGCACCTTGAGCCCGAACTTGCTGTCTTCGTCGTGCATGAAACGGGTGATCAGCGAGCCCAGATCGCTTGGCGTCACCGCGGCGGCCATGGCCTTGCGTGGCACCCGCAAGTGTCCGGAGGAAAACAGGTCGGTGAGGTAGTGGTCGGCGAACGCATTCATCGCGTAGGCCCGTTCCAGTTGCCGTTCGTCCTGGCTGGCGTGGGCGGCAGCGGCGGTTTGCAGCGCAACGGTGTGCCCGGCGATGTAGGCCAGTCGGGCCCATTCGCCGAAATGGTCGGCGTTGTTCGCCGCCAGTTTCAGATAGCGGCCGAGCGGGAACAGTGCCGAGACGAAACTGCCGCCGCCGGTGATTTTGTTCCACTCTTCCGACAACGTATCTCCTAAAGCGTCGTAGGCCTCATGAGGTTGCTTGCCGTCCTTGATCGCCTGTTTAACCGCGTCGATCTCCTTTTGCATGATCGCGAGAATCTGTGTCGCTTCGGCCTTTGAAGCCGGGAGCGCGGCGAGGGTGTCGAAGGCTGCCGTGAAGCGCTGAAGGCGATCTGCCGCAGAAGCGCCTTCGTTGATCGGCCGATCAACGACGCCATAGAAATCACCGCCCAGTGCCAGTACCTGGCCGTAGGTCAGCGCCAACCCGTTCGGCAGATGCAGGGGCACGTTTTGCGCCAGTACCGGCTCGGCATTTTCAACGAAACGCAGCAAGGTGTTATCGCCGATAACCGTGTGTTCCGCACCTTCGAAGCGCAACTGCGGTTTGCCCTTCAAGGCGTGAGCGGGCAGGGGGGCGACGGGGGCGACATCGCTGTGCGAGTCGGCGATATGCAACAGCATATGCGGATTCTCTGCACTGAAAGCGATGCCGCCGGGGGTGAAAAGATCATCGAAACGGGCGATGACCGGTGTGGTTTTTTCAACGCATGTGGTTTGAAGACCGGACATTTCTTTCTCCTTGATATGTCGTCGGCAGGTTTTATTTAGCTGTATGTATATACAGTTAAATCGAGCCTAGTCGAGAAATCTCCTACGTCAAAAAGAAATCCTGTCCGACAAAAAATCCTCCCAGCGATGAAATGCAGTTGACGGTTATCTTTTAAGTTGTACGATGACCTACAACTTCAGCGAAGGCTGAACGGTCCACTCAAAAAAAACGTTGCTACCAGGGTGTTCGAATAATGAATCCACAAGAACTGAAGTCCATCCTCTCCGCCGGCCTGCTGTCGTTCCCGGTGACCGATTTCAATGCCCAGGGCGATTTCAATCGCGCGGGCTACATCAAACGCCTGGAATGGCTGGCCCCGTACGGTGCTTCAGCCCTGTTCGCCGCCGGTGGCACCGGTGAATTCTTCTCCCTGGCTGCCAGCGAATATTCGGAAATCATCAAGACTGCCGTCGACACCTGCGCCAGCAGCGTGCCGATCCTCGCCGGTGTCGGCGGCTCGACCCGCCAGGCCATCGAATACGCTCAGGAAGCCGAGCGTCTGGGCGCCAAAGGTCTGTTGCTGCTGCCGCACTACCTGACCGAAGCCAGCCAGGACGGCGTTGCCGCCCACGTTGAAGCGGTGTGCAAATCGGTCAACATCGGCGTGGTGGTCTACAACCGCAACGTCTGCCGCCTGACCGCGCCGCTGCTGGAACGTCTGGCCGAGCGCTGCCCGAACCTGATCGGTTACAAGGACGGTCTGGGCGATATCGAGTTGATGGTGTCGATCCGTCGTCGCCTCGGCGATCGCTTCAGCTACCTCGGCGGTCTGCCGACCGCCGAAGTCTATGCCGCTGCCTACAAGGCGCTGGGCGTGCCGGTCTACTCGTCGGCGGTGTTCAACTTCATCCCGAAAACTGCGATGGACTTCTACCACGCCATTGCCCGCGAAGATCACGCCACCGTCGGCAAGATCATCGACGACTTCTTCCTGCCGTACCTGGACATTCGCAACCGCAAGGCCGGTTACGCCGTGAGCATCGTCAAGGCAGGCGCCAAAATCGCCGGCTATGACGCAGGCCCGGTGCGTGCGCCGCTGACCGACCTGACTGGCGAAGAGTACGAAATGCTCGCTGCGCTGATCGACAAGCAAGGTGCGCAGTAACACACCTCTATAAACAAGGCCGCTGAGCAATCAGCGGCCTTTTGCGTCAGGAGAATGATTCGTGACCAAGCGCTATGACAACTACATCAACGGTGAATGGGTCGCCGGCAACGATTACTCGGCGAACATCAACCCGTCCGAACTGAGCGATACCATCGGCGATTACGCCAAGGCTGACCTGGCTCAAGTCAATGCCGCCATCGACGCCGCTCGCGCTGCATTCCCGGCGTGGTCGACTTCGGGCATTCAGGCCCGCCACGATTCGCTGGACAAAGTCGGCACTGAAATCCTCGCCCGCCGCGAAGAACTCGGCACCCTGCTGGCCCGGGAAGAGGGCAAGACCCTGCCGGAAGCCATTGGTGAAGTGACCCGCGCCGGCAACATCTTCAAGTTTTTTGCCGGTGAATGCCTGCGTCTGTCCGGCGACTACGTGCCGTCGGTGCGTCCGGGCGTGAACGTCGAAGTCACCCGCGAAGCCCTGGGTGTGGTCGGCCTGATTACCCCGTGGAACTTCCCGATTGCCATCCCGTCGTGGAAAATCGCCCCGGCCCTGGCCTACGGCAACTGCGTAGTGTTGAAGCCAGCAGATCTGGTGCCGGGTTGCGCCTGGGCCCTGGCCGAAATCATCTCCCGCGCAGGCTTCCCGGCCGGCGTGTTCAACCTGGTGATGGGCAGCGGTCGCGTGGTCGGTGAAGCGCTGGTCAACAGCCCGAAAGTCGACGGCATCAGCTTCACCGGCTCCGTCGGCGTGGGGCGGCAGATCGCGGTCAACTGCGTGTCGCGCCAAGCCAAGGTTCAGCTGGAAATGGGCGGCAAGAACCCGCAGATCATTCTCGACGACGCCGACCTCAAGCAGGCGGTCGAGCTGTCGGTACAGAGTGCGTTCTACTCCACCGGCCAGCGTTGCACCGCCTCGAGCCGACTGATCGTCACTGCCGGGATTCACGACAAGTTCGTCGAAGCCATGGCCGAACGCATGAAGTCGATCAAGGTCGGTCACGCGCTGAAGGCCGGCACCGACATCGGCCCGGTGGTATCGCAAGCACAGCTTGAACAGGACATGAAGTACATCGACATCGGTCAGTCCGAAGGTGCGCGTCTGGTCAGCGGCGGTGCTCTGGTGACCTGCGACACCGAGGGCTACTTCCTCGCGCCGACCCTGTTCGCCGACAGCGAAGCGTCGATGCGCATCAGTCGCGAAGAGATCTTCGGCCCGGTGGCCAACATCGTCCGCGTGGCCGATTACGAGGCTGCGCTGGCCATGGCCAATGACACCGAATTCGGTCTGTCGGCGGGCATCGCCACCACATCGCTGAAGTACGCCAATCACTTCAAGCGTCATTCCCAGGCCGGGATGGTGATGGTCAACCTGCCGACCGCCGGTGTCGATTACCACGTTCCGTTCGGTGGCCGTAAGGGGTCATCCTATGGCTCACGTGAGCAAGGCCGCTATGCGCAAGAGTTCTACACGGTCGTGAAGACCAGCTACATCGGTTCGTAAGTCGCTGCACCCGCGCAGGGCTATTGCCAAGGCCTTGCGCGGCACAAGACCAAAGAATGTTTACCCGCATAAAAATAATCAGTGGGAGTACATCTACATGCAATCGTCCAAGCCGACTCACGTCCGCTATTTGATCCTGCTCATGCTGTTTCTGGTGACCACGATCAACTATGCCGACCGTGCCACCATCGCGATCGCCGGTTCCAGTTTGCAAAAAGACCTCGGCATCGACGCGGTCACCCTCGGCTACATCTTCTCTGCTTTCGGTTGGGCCTACGTGGCCGGGCAAATTCCCGGCGGCTGGCTGCTCGATCGTTTCGGCTCGAAAAAAGTCTATGCCCTGAGCATCTTCACCTGGTCGCTGTTCACCGTGCTGCAAGGCTTCGTCGGTGAGTTCGGCATGTCCACGGCCATCGTCGCGCTGTTCATGCTGCGCTTTCTGGTGGGCCTGGCCGAGGCGCCATCGTTCCCCGGCAACGCGCGCATTGTGGCGGCCTGGTTCCCGACCGCCGAACGCGGCACCGCTTCGGCGATCTTCAACTCGGCGCAATACTTCGCCACCGTGTTGTTCGCGCCGCTGATGGGCTGGATCGTGTTCTCCTTTGGCTGGGAGCACGTGTTCATCGTCATGGGGATTCTGGGCATCGTGTTCTCGCTGGTCTGGCTGAAGGTTATCCACAGCCCGCGTCAACACCCGATGGCCAACGAAGCGGAAGTGAAGTTCATCGCCGACAATGGCGGCATGGTCGACATGGACCAGAAACAAGGCAAAAAGGCTGACGGCCCGAAGTGGGATTACATCCGCCAGTTGCTGACCAATCGCATGATGCTCGGCGTTTACCTGGGCCAGTACTGCATCAACGGCATCACCTATTTCTTCCTGACCTGGTTCCCGGTGTACCTGGTGCAGGAGCGCGGCATGACCATCCTCAAGGCCGGTTTCATTGCCTCGTTGCCGGCGATCTGCGGCTTTATCGGTGGCGTCCTCGGCGGGGTGATTTCCGATTACCTGCTGCGCAAGGGCCACTCGCTGACCTTCGCCCGCAAGGCGCCGATCATTGCCGGCCTGCTGGTTTCGAGCAGCATCGTGGCCTGCAACTATGTCGACGTTGAATGGATGGTGGTCGGTTTCATGGCCCTGGCGTTCTTCGGTAAAGGCGTGGGTGCGCTGGGCTGGGCAGTGGTGTCCGACACTTCGCCGAAACAGATCGCCGGTCTGAGTGGTGGTCTGTTCAACACCTTCGGCAACATCGCCTCGATCACCACCCCGATCGTCATCGGCTACATCATCAGTTCCACCGGTTCGTTCAAATGGGCGCTGGTGTTCGTCGGTGCCAACGCACTCGTGGCGGTGTTCAGCTACCTGGTGATCGTCGGCCCGATCAAACGTGTGGTCCTTAAAGAGCCGCCAACCCAAGGCGGTTCCGAAGCCACCGGCAAATTGTCTCAAGCGCATTCCTGAGGAGCGGCGTCATGCAGTTGATTGAACATTCCGACTCGCCGCGCTACATCCGCCTGCACGAGCGGGACAACGTAGTGGTCGTGGTCAACGACCAGGGCGTGCCGGCCGGCACCGCCTTTGCCGATGGCCTGGTGACGGTGGATTTTGTGCCGCAGAGTCACAAGGTCAGCCTCGTGGATATCCCCGAGGGCGGCACGGTGATTCGCTACGGCCAGATCATCGGTTATGCGTTGCAGCCGATTCCCCGGGGCAGTTGGGTCAAGGAAGATCAACTGCGCATGCCGACCGCGCCACCGCTGGACAGCCTGCCGCTGTCCACCGAAGTGCCGGACGCCCCCGCGCCGCTGGAAGGCTTCACGTTCGAGGGGTATCGCAACGCCGACGGCACCGTCGGCACGCGCAACATCCTCGGGATCACCACCACCGTGCAGTGCGTCACCGGGGTGCTGGATCACGCGGTGAAGCGGATCAAGGACGAACTGTTGCCCAAGTACCCGCACGTCGATGACGTGGTGGCACTGACTCACAGTTACGGTTGCGGCGTGGCCATCACGGCCACCGACGCCTACATCCCGATCCGCACCGTGCGCAATCTGGCGCGCAACCCGAACCTCGGCGGCGAGGCGCTGGTCATCGGTCTGGGCTGCGAGAAATTGCAGGCCGGGCAGGTGATGCACGAGGACGATGCCTCGGTGGATCTGAGCGAGCCCTGGCTGTATCGCTTGCAGGACTCCAGTCACGGTTTCACCGAGATGATCGAGCAGATCATGGCACTGGCCGAAGTCCGCCTGAAGAAGCTTAACCAGCGCCGCCGGGAAACTGTGCCGGCGTCCGAGCTGATCCTGGGCATGCAGTGCGGCGGCAGTGATGCGTTTTCCGGCATTACCGCCAACCCCGCGCTCGGTTACGCCTCGGACTTGCTGCTGCGGGCGGGGGCGACAGTGATGTTTTCCGAAGTCACCGAAGTGCGTGATGCGATTTACCTGCTGACCTCCCGCGCCCAGACCAAAACCGTTGCCGAAGAACTGGTGCGCGAGATGGACTGGTACGACCGCTATCTGGCCAAGGGCGAAGCGGATCGCAGCGCCAACACCACGCCGGGCAACAAGAAGGGCGGGTTGTCGAACATTGTCGAGAAGTCGTTGGGCTCGATCGTCAAATCCGGCAGCAGTGCGATCAGTGGTGTGCTCGGCCCTGGGGAACGCTTCAAGCAGAAGGGTTTGATTTTCTGTGCGACGCCGGCCAGTGACTTTGTCTGCGGCACCTTGCAATTGGCGGCGGGGATGAACCTGCATGTGTTCACCACCGGGCGCGGCACGCCTTATGGTCTGGCCATGGCGCCGGTGGTGAAGGTTTCGACCCGTACCGAGTTGGCGCAACGCTGGCCGGATCTGATCGACATCGATGCCGGGCGGATCGCTACCGGGCGCGCGACTATCGAGGAGTTGGGCTGGGAGTTGTTTCACTACTACCTGGATGTGGCGAGCGGCAAGCAGCAGACGTGGGCGGAGAAGCACAAGCTGCATAACGACATTACGTTGTTCAATCCGGCGCCGATTACCTGAGTCTGTTGATCGTTCCCACGCGCTGCGTGGGAACGCCTCCTGTGACGCTCCGCGTCACGATTTTGGACGCGGAGCGTCCCCGGCTGCATTCCCACGCAGACGGTTCGACGCTTCGACGTGGGAACGATCAGGGTGAAAGTGGCTTATCATTAGGCCCCTAACGACGCTCACCTCCAAGGCTCCCCGGCATGCTGGCTATCTTCCTCGAAACCCTGAACATCACCGCGCCGGTATTTGCCATGCTGTTTCTGGGGGTGCTGCTCAAGCGTATCGACTGGATCAACGACAACTTCATCCACACGGCTTCGTCGCTGGTGTTCAACGTCACCATGCCGGCGCTGCTGTTTCTCGGCATTCTGCATGCCGACCTGCACGCCGCGCTGCAGCCGGCGCTGCTGATCTATTTCGCCCTCGCCACGCTGGTCAGTTTTGCCATGGCCTGGGGCTGGGCGATTTTCCGTTGTCCGCGTGAAGATCGCGGCATTTATACCCAGGGTGCGTTCCGCGGCAACAACGGGGTCATCGGCCTGGCACTGGCGGCGAGCATGTATGGCGACTACGGGATTTCCCTCGGGGCGATTCTCGCGGCGCTGGTGATCCTGTTCTACAACACCCTGTCGACCATCGTGCTGGCGGTGTACAGCCCGGTGATCAAGTCCGACCCGTGGAGCATCTGCAAAAGTGTGGTCAGCAATCCATTGATCATCAGCGTGATCGCGGCGGCGCCGTTCGCTTATTTCAAGATCGGTCTGCCGGGCTGGCTGGAAACCTCCGGTCAGTACCTGGCGCAGACCACGCTGCCGCTGGCCCTGATCTGCATCGGCGGCACGCTGTCGCTGGCGGCGCTGCGCAAGAGCGGCAACATGGCGCTCAGTTCAAGTCTGGTGAAGATGATCGGCCTGCCGGTGATCGCCACGCTGGGCGCATGGCTGTGGGGCTTTCGCGGGGCGGAGCTGGGGATTCTGTTTCTGTACTTCGGCAGCCCGACCGCCGCCGCCAGTTTTGTCATGGCCCGTGCGGCGCAGGGCAACCATGAACTGGCGGCGGCGATTATTGTGCTGACCACATTGATGGCGGCGATCACCACTAACGTCGGGATCTTCTTCCTGCAGTGGGGCGGGTGGATCTGAGGCCGGCGGTTACTCGGGCTTCTGGTAACTGTCGATCACTTCCTGCGCCGCGCGAAACGCATCGATCGCCGCCGGTACGCCGGCGTACACCGCGCAATGCAGCAGCGCTTCGCGGATCTCTTCAACGGTGCAGCCGTTGTTCAACGCGCCGCGCACGTGGCCTTTCAACTCTTGCGGGCACTTCAATGCGGTCAGCGCGGCGAGGGTGATCAGGCTGCGGGTTTTCAGCGGCAGACCTTCGCGATTCCACACACCGCCCCAGGCATGTTCGTTGACGAAGTCCTGCAACGGTTGGGTGAACTCGGTGGCGTTACCCAGTGCGCGGTCGACAAACACGTCGCCCATTACCTGACGGCGGACTTCAACCCCGGATTTCTTCGATTCGGTCATGGCACATCCCTCTTGTGGTGTTGGCGGCGCCAGGCGCGGACGGACGTGAAGAACAGAAACGTCAGCAGCGTCGGCAGCACATAGAACAGCATCAATCGCTCAAGTTTGCCGGCCAGTGGCATGCCGGTGGTGAACGACACCACGTGCAGCCCGTACGCCAGGTACAAGCCAAGCAGCAAAAGGCCTTCAGCCCGGGTCACGCGGTAGCCGGAATAGAACACCGGCAGGCACAGCAACGCGACGCCGAGCATCACCGGCAGGTCGAAATCCAACGCGTTTGGCGACACCGACAACGGTGTCGGTGCGATCAGCGCGGTGAGGCCCAGCACCCCAAGCAGGTTGAACAGGTTGGCGCCGATCACGTTGCCCACGGCGATGTCCCGTTGACCGCGCAACGCAGCAATGAGCGAGGTGGCGAGTTCCGGCAGCGAAGTGCCGACCGCGACCACCGTCAGGCCGATGACCCGTTCGGAGAACCCCAGGTCAGTGGCGACGACCACGGCGGCGCCCAGCAGCAGGTGCCCGGCAAACACGAGCATGCCCAGGCCACCGACAATCATCAGCAGGCTGGTGAGCCACGGCGCCTGCGGATCGTCGGGTTGACGGGTATGCGGACGGGTCGAGTGCCGCGACTGACGCAGCAGCAGCCCGAGGTAAAGCGCCAGGGCGCCGAGCAGCAGAATACCGTCGAAGCGCCCGAGTTCTTCATTCCACGCCAGTACAAACACCAGCAGGCTGGCGCCGATCATCAACGGGATGTCGAGGCGCACCAATTGCCGCGACACCCGCAGCGGAATGATCAGCGCCGACAGGCCAAGGGTGACGAGAATGTTGAAAATGCTGCTGCCGATCACGCTGCTGACGGCGATGTCGGGCGTGTGCGCCTGCACGGCTTGCAGGCTGACGGCCATTTGCGGGGCACTGCTGCCGAGGGCGACGATGGTCAGGCCGATGATCAGCGGTCGTACATGCAGGCGCGCGGCCAGGCGCACGGCGGCGCGCACCATCAACTCGGCGCCGGCGATCAGCAGGAACAGCCCGCTGAGCAACTCGATCACGCTGATCAGGGGTAAGTCGGTCAGTCCGAAAATGGTGGACGCTCCATCAGTCGTCGAGGGCCTGGACGCGAACCCGGGCGGTTCCACTGCGCAGCATACCGAGCTGTTCGGCCGCTGCCCGTGAAACATCGATCAATCGGCCACGAGTGTGCGGGCCGCGGTCGTTGATGCGGACCACGACGGATTCATCGTTTTTCAGGTTGGTGACCTTCACCCGGGTGCCGAACGGCAACTGGCGGTGGGCGGCGGTCAGGGCATTCTGGTTGAACGCTTCGCCGCTGGCGGTGCGTTTACCGTGGTGTTTGGCTCCGTAATAGGAGGCGACGCCGGTCTGGTCGTAACCGTGCGGGTCGATGGTGTCGGTGCTGGCGCAACCGGCCAGCAAAGAGAGCAGGGCGCAGGCGCCGAGCAGACGTTTCATTCAAAAGCTCCCAAGTGATCGTTCCCACGCACCCGCGTGGAAATGTACCCCGTGACGCTCGGCGTCATACCGCAATGGACGCGGAGCGTCCGAGGCGGCATTCCCACGCAGAGCGTGGGAACGATCCTCAGGCGCGGGGCCATCGTCAGCCTTCGAGCTTGCTTTTCAGCAGTTCGTTCACTTGCTGCGGGTTGGCCTTGCCTTTGGAGGCTTTCATGGCCTGACCGACGAAGAAGCCGAACATCTTGCCGCGCTTGGCTTCGTCTGCCGCACGGTATTGCTCGACCTGCTCGGCGTTGGCCGCGAGCATTTCGTCCAGCACCGCCGAGATTGCGCCGGTGTCGGTCACCTGCTTCAGGCCGCGCTTTTCGATGATCTCGTCTGCGCTGCCTTCGCCGTTGGCCATCGCTTCGAACACCACCTTGGCGATCTTGCCGGAGATGGTGTTGTCCTTGATGCGCAACAGCATGCCGCCCAGTTGCTCGGCCGAAACCGGCGAGTCCTCGATGTCCAGGTTCTGCTTGTTGAGCAGGCTGCCCAACTCGACCATCACCCAGTTCGCCGCCAGTTTGGCGTCGCCGCCGATGCTGGCGACTTTCTCGAAGTAGTCCGCCTGCTCACGGCTGGTGGCCAGCACGTTGGCGTCGTAGGCCGACAGACCGAAGGCACTCTGGAAGCGCTCGCGTTTCTGCGGGGGCAGTTCCGGCAGGGTGGCGCGCACGTCGTTGAGGAACGAATCCTCGATGACCACCGGCAGCAGGTCCGGATCGGGGAAGTAACGGTAGTCGTTGGCTTCCTCCTTGCTGCGCATCGGACGGGTTTCGTCCTTGTTCGGATCGTACAGACGGGTCTGCTGGATCACTTTGCCGCCGTCTTCGATCAGGTCGATCTGACGCTGGATCTCGGAGTTGATCGCCTTCTCGATGAAGCGGAACGAGTTGACGTTCTTGATCTCGCAGCGGGTGCCGAACTCGACCTGACCTTTCGGACGGACCGACACGTTGCAGTCGCAACGCAGCGAGCCTTCGGCCATGTTGCCGTCGCAGATGCCCAGATAACGCACCAGCGCGTGGATCGCCTTGACGTAGGCCACGGCTTCCTTGGCGCTGCGCATGTCAGGTTCGGAAACGATTTCCAGCAGCGGCGTGCCGGCACGGTTCAGGTCGATGCCGGTGGCGCCGCTGAATTCTTCGTGCAGGCTCTTGCCGGCGTCTTCTTCCAGGTGCGCGCGGGTGATGCCGACGCGTTTGACCGTGCCGTCTTCCAGGGCGATGTCCAGGTGGCCCTTGCCGACGATCGGCAACTCCATCTGGCTGATCTGGTAGCCCTTCGGCAGGTCCGGGTAGAAGTAGTTCTTGCGGGCGAACACGTTGTGCTGACCGATCTCGGCGTCAATCGCCAGACCGAACATCACTGCCATGCGCACCGCTTCCTGGTTGAGCACCGGCAGCACGCCGGGCATGCCCAGATCGATCAGGCTGGCCTGGGTGTTCGGCTCGGAGCCGAACTGGGTGGAACTACCGGAAAAGATTTTCGACCGGGTGGTGAGCTGGGTGTGAATCTCCAGCCCGATCACGACTTCCCATTGCATGTGTGTCTCCTCAGAAGCCGGTTGGGGTGCGAGTGTGCCAGTCAGTGTTCAACTGATACTGATGCGCAACGTTGAGCAAACGGCCTTCCTGGAAATACGGAGCGAGCAGTTGCACGCCGACCGGCAGACCGTCGACGAAACCGGCCGGCATCGACAGGCCCGGCAGGCCCGCGAGGTTGGCGGTAATGGTGTAGACGTCTTCCAGGTAGGCAGCGACCGGGTCGCTGTTCTTGGCGCCGAGTTTCCAGGCCGGGTTTGGCGTGGTCGGGCCGAGGATGACGTCAACTTCATTAAATGCCGCCATGAAGTCGTTCTTCACCAGGCGACGGATCTTCTGCGCTTTCAGGTAGTAGGCGTCGTAGTAACCGGCGGACAGTGCGTAGGCACCGACCATGATCCGGCGCTGCACTTCGGCACCGAAGCCTTCGCCACGGGAGCGCTTGTACAGGTCTTCCAGGTTCTTCGGGTCTGCGCAACGGTGGCCGAAGCGCACGCCGTCGAAACGCGACAGGTTCGAGGACGCTTCTGCCGGGGCGATCACGTAATAAGCGGGGATCGCGTGCTGCATGTTCGGCAGGCTGATTTCCTTGATCACGGCACCGAGCTTCTGCAGCTCTTTAATGCTGTTCTGGATCAGGTCGGCAATGCGCGGGTCGAGACCGGCACCGAAGTATTCCTTCGGCACACCGATGCGCAGGCCTTGCAGCGAGCCGTTCAGACCGGCGGTGTAGTCCGGCACTGGCTCATCGATGCTGGTGGAGTCGTTCGGATCGAAGCCGGCCATGCCTTGCAACAAAATCGCGCAGTCTTCGGCGGTGCGAGCCAGAGGGCCGCCCTGATCGAGGCTGGAGGCGTAAGCGATCATGCCCCAGCGCGACACACGACCGTAGGTCGGCTTCAGGCCGGTGAGGTTAGTGAACGCAGCCGGCTGACGGATCGAACCGCCGGTGTCGGTGGCCGTAGCGGCTGGCAACAGACGAGCAGCAACAGCGGCAGCCGAACCACCGGACGAACCGCCGGGCACGTGTTCGAGGTTCCACGGGTTTTTCACCGCGCCGTACCAGCTCGACTCGTTGGCCGAACCCATGGCGAATTCGTCCATGTTGGTCTTGCCCAGGGTCACGGTGCCGGCGGCGGCCAGCTTCGACACCACAGTGGCGTCGTACGGGGCCTTGAAGTTGTCGAGCATCTTCGAGCCGCAGCTGGTGCGGATGCCCTGGGTGCAGAACAGGTCCTTGTGGGCGATCGGCGCACCCAGCAAGGCGCCGCTCTCACCCTTGGCCCGGCGCGCGTCGGCGGCTTTCGCCTGCTCGAGGGCCAGTTCTTCGGTGAGGCTGATGAAGCTGTTGAGCTGCGGATCGAGCTGGGTAATGCGCGCCAGCAGGACTTTGGTCAGCTCTTCGGAAGAAAACTTTTTATCGGCGAGACCGCGGGCGATCTCGGCCAGAGTCAATTGATGCATTGCAGGCTCTTTCCCTTTAGTCGATGACTTTCGGAACCAGGTACAGGCCGTTTTCGACCGCTGGTGCGATGGACTGATAAGCCTCGCGGTTATTGCTTTCGGTCACGACGTCGGCGCGCAGGCGCTGACTGGCTTCCAGCGGGTGGGCCAGCGGTTCGATACCGTCGGTATTGACCGCCTGCATTTCGTCGACCAGCCCGAGAATGCTGTTGAGGGCCGAAGTGATGTGTGGAAGATCGGCGTCATCAAGGCCAAGGCTGGCCAGATGAGCGATTTTTTCCACGTCGGAGCGTTCTAGCGCCATCGGGTTTCTCCAGTGGAAAACAGGACGGACGGCGTCCGTGTGTTAGATTGTCGGAACACTACCGCACTTCTACGGTCATAAGGCCGCGATTGTGGGGCTTGGTGCACAGAAAAGCGGCCAATTTAACATATTGGCGCCTTGCCCAAAATCCCTGTCGTTGTTAGAGTTTGCCGCACTTTTTTACCCACGCGTTGCCTAGGGTCCCTTTCCCATGTTCAAGAAACTGCGTGGCATGTTTTCCAGCGATCTTTCCATTGACCTGGGCACTGCCAACACCCTTATTTACGTGCGCGAGCGCGGTATCGTCCTGAATGAGCCATCGGTTGTGGCCATTCGGACACACGGTAACCAGAAAAGTGTCGTCGCTGTCGGCACCGAGGCCAAGCGCATGCTCGGCCGTACGCCGGGCAACATTGCTGCCATTCGTCCGATGAAGGATGGCGTGATCGCCGACTTCAGCGTCTGCGAAAAGATGCTGCAATACTTTATCAACAAGGTTCACGAAAACAGCTTTCTGCAGCCCAGCCCTCGTGTGCTGATCTGCGTTCCATGCAAATCCACCCAGGTTGAGCGTCGCGCCATCCGTGAATCGGCCCTTGGCGCCGGTGCCCGCGAAGTGTTCCTGATCGAAGAGCCGATGGCGGCTGCTATCGGTGCCGGCCTGCCGGTTGAAGAAGCACGCGGCTCGATGGTCGTGGATATCGGTGGTGGTACTACCGAAATCGCGCTGATCTCCCTGAACGGTGTGGTCTATGCCGAATCCGTACGTGTTGGCGGCGACCGCTTCGACGAAGCGATCATCACCTACGTGCGTCGCAACTACGGCAGCCTGATCGGCGAATCCACCGCCGAGCGCATCAAGCAGGAAATCGGTACGGCCTACCCGGGCGGCGAAGTTCGCGAAGTCGACGTTCGTGGTCGCAACCTGGCCGAAGGTGTTCCTCGCGCATTCACCCTGAACTCCAACGAAGTGCTGGAAGCTCTGCAAGAGTCCCTGGCAACCATCGTTCAGGCCGTGAAAAGCGCGCTGGAGCAATCGCCGCCGGAACTGGCTTCCGACATCGCCGAGCGTGGCCTGGTGCTGACCGGTGGTGGCGCGCTGCTGCGTGACCTCGACAAGCTGCTGGCCCAGGAAACCGGTCTGCCGGTGATCGTTGCCGAAGATCCGCTGACCTGCGTAGCTCGCGGCGGTGGCCGTGCATTGGAAATGATGGACAAACACACCATGGACCTGCTCTCCAGCGAATAATCGCCGGGTGCAATACGTGGGTGAGCGCACAGGCAGCACTTTGCAGTGCTGCCTGTTGGCGTTTATCTTCTGTCAGTCTTCATCCAGGCCGGTTTGATGCCGTATGAATAAACAGAACATTTGCCTGGGAGGAGCGGCTTATTAAACCGCTTTTCGCCAAGGGCCCCTCACTGGGCGTGCGCTTGCTGGTGCTGGCCGTACTGTCGGTCGCGCTGATGGTCGTTGATGCGCGTTTCAGTCTGCTTAAACCCGTACGCAGCCAGGCCTCTCTGGTGCTGATGGATGCCTACTGGATTACTGACCTGCCCGGACGGCTGTGGGAAGGTATCGCCAGCCAGTTCGGCAGTCGTACCGAGCTCGTCGCTGAAAATGAAAAACTCAAGTCGGAGAACCTGCTGTTGCAGGGCCGCATGCAGAAGCTTGCCGCCCTCACCGAGCAGAATGTCCGGCTGCGCGAGTTGCTCAATTCCTCCGCGCTGGTCAACGAGAAGGTCGAAGTGGCCGAGCTGATCGGCATGGACCCCAACCCCTTCACCCATCGCATCATCATCAACAAAGGTGAGCGTGATGGCGTGGTGCTCGGTCAGCCGGTGCTCGATGCACGCGGCTTGATGGGGCAGGTGGTCGAACTGATGCCGTACACCTCCCGCGTATTGTTGCTGACCGACTCGACCCACAGCATCCCCGTACAGGTGAACCGTAACGGTCTGCGGGCGATCGCCAGTGGGACTGGCAACCCGGAGCGCCTTGAGTTGCGCCATGTCGCCGACACTGCCGATATCAAGGAAGGGGACCTGCTGGTCAGCTCCGGTCTCGGCCAACGCTTCCCGGCCGGTTACCCGGTGGCGACGGTCAAGGAAGTCATCCACGATTCCGGCCAGCCTTTTGCCATCGTTCGTGCCGTGCCGACCGCCGCATTGAATCGCAGCCGTTACCTGCTGCTGGTATTCAGTGACAACCGCACGGCCGAAGAACGCGCCAACGATGCCGCGCAGGCTCAGGAAAACCTCGATGCCTTTGGTGGCGGCCCGGTGATTCCGGCCACGGTGTCGAAAGTCGTCACCCCGCCTGCCGCAGCAGCAACCCCTGCCACTGCGACACCGTCGTCTGCGCCTGCTGCCAGCACCACGCCGGCCAAACCTGCTGCGAGCAAACCGCCTGCAGCCACACCAGCGGCCAGTAAACCACCGGTGAATCAGCCGGCGGCTCGACCTGCGGCCAAACCGCCTGTCACTGCGCCGGCTACCACCGGGAGGCAAGAATAATGGTCGGGGCTACCGCATCGCGTAACGGCTGGATTATCTGGCTGACGTTTATTGTCGGCATACTGCTCAGCGTATCGCCACTGCCCATTTTCATGGAAATCCTGCGCCCGCTGTGGCTGGCCTTGCTCCTGACGTTCTGGGCTTTGTATTTGCCGCACACCGTCGGCATGGTCACGGCCTTCTGCCTGGGATTGGCCGAAGACGTGCTGCAAGGCGATCTGCTCGGTCAGAATGCCTTGATCCTGACCCTGATCACGTTCCTGGTGCTGTCGTTGCAGCAACGCCTGCGAATGTTCCCGATGTGGCAGCAGAGCCTGGTGATCCTGGTGATCTTCGGTCTCGCCCAGCTCGTACAACTCTGGCTCAGCGCTTTGACCGGCAACCGTCAGCCGACCCTTGCGCTGGTCCTGCCGGCACTGGTCAGTGCCTTGCTCTGGCCATGGGTCAGCTTCGCTTTGCGTGGATTGCGCCGGCGCTACAAAATCAACTGATTCGGTCAGGCATGGGCCCCCACCGGTGCCATGAGGCAGGGCACTCAAAAGGGAGATGTTTGGATGAAGCCGCTTTACCTTGCCTCAGGATCGCCGCGTCGGCGCGAATTGCTCACGCAGATCGGCATCCCGTTTACCGCCATCAGTGCGGATATTGACGAAACCCCTCTAGCCAATGAATCCCCATCGGCCTATGTCGAGCGTCTGGCGCGCGGCAAGGCCGAAGCCGGGCGGCGTACCGTTGTCCGCGACGTACCGTTTTGCGTACTGGGCGCCGACACCGCCGTGGTGCTGGACGGCAAAATTCTTGGCAAACCGGTGGACGAAGCCGATGCATGCGCCATGCTGATGATGTTGTCCGGCAAGGAGCATGAGGTGCTGACGGCGATTGCCGTGCTTGACGGCGAGCGCTGCGAGTCCCGGGTGGTGCGCAGCCTGGTGCGTTTTCGGTCGATCAGTCGTGAAGAAGCCGCCGCCTACTGGGCCAGCGGCGAGCCTCGGGACAAGGCGGGTGGCTACGGCATTCAGGGGCTCGGCGCGGTGTTCGTCGCGAGTCTCAATGGCAGTTACTCGGCGGTCGTCGGCTTGCCGGTGTGCGAAAGCGCAGAACTGCTCGGCCATTTCGGCATACCCTGTTGGCAAACCCTGGACGCGCATTGAGCGTCGAACGGACAAGATACGGCCATTATCGTGAACATGCCTGAACGAGACCCTGCCATGAGTGAAGAGATTCTGATCAACATCACGCCGATGGAGTCGCGCGTGGCGGTGGTCGAAAACGGTGTGCTGCAAGAAGTGCACGTCGAGCGTACGCAAAAACGCGGGATCGTCGGCAACATCTATAAAGGCAAGGTCGTGCGGGTTCTTCCCGGCATGCAGGCAGCATTCGTCGACATCGGCCTGGATCGTGCGGCCTTCATTCATGCCTCGGAAATTTCCCTGCGCGAAGGTCCGGCGGTGGAAAGCATCAGCGCTCTGGTGCACGAAGGCCAGAGCCTGGTGGTACAAGTCACCAAGGATCCGATCGGTTCCAAAGGTGCGCGGCTGACCACGCAGCTTTCGATCCCGTCGCGCTATCTGGTGTACATGCCGCGCACGGCCCACGTCGGCATTTCCCTGAAGATCGAAGACGAAGCCGAGCGTGAACGCCTCAAGCAGGTGGTCAGCGATTGCGTGGCCAAAGAAGGCATCAAGGAGGCCGGCGGCTTCATTCTGCGTACCGCCGCCGAAGGTGCAGGGGCCGATGAGATCCTGATGGACATCCGCTACCTGCGCCGTCTGTGGGATCAGATCAACGAACAGATCAAGACCATCGGCGCACCGAGCGTGATCTACGAAGACCTCGGCCTGGCGCTGCGCACCCTGCGCGATCTGGTCAGCCCGAAGATCGAGAAGATTCGCATCGACTCCCGGGAAACCTTCCAGAAAACCACGCAGTTCGTCGCCGAACTGATGCCGGAAATCGCCGATCGTCTGGAGCACTACCCGGGCGAACGACCAATCTTCGACCTGTACGGCGTCGAAGACGAAATCCAGAAAGCCCTGGAACGCAAGGTGCCGCTGAAGTCCGGCGGTTATCTGGTGGTCGACCCGGCGGAAGCCATGACCACCATCGATGTGAATACCGGGGCGTTCGTCGGTCACCGCAACCTTGAGGAAACCATCTTCAAGACCAACCTCGAAGCCGCGACCGCGATTGCCCGGCAGATGCGCCTGCGTAATCTGGGCGGGATCATCATCATCGATTTCATCGACATGGAAGACGAAGAACACCAGCGTCAGGTGCTGCGTACCCTGGAAAAACAACTCGAGCGCGATCACGCCAAGACCAACATCATCGGCATCACCGAGTTGGGCCTGGTGCAGATGACGCGCAAGCGCACCCGCGAAAGCCTCGAGCAAGTGTTGTGCGAACCGTGCAGCAGCTGTCAGGGCCGGGGCAAGCTGAAAACCCCGGAAACCATTTGCTACGAGATTTTCCGCGAGATCCTGCGTGAAGCCCGGGCCTATCAGGCCGAGGGTTACCGGGTGCTGGCGAACCAGAAAGTGGTGGATCGCCTGCTTGATGAAGAGTCCGGTAACGTTGCCGAACTTGAAGGTTTTATCGGGCGCACCATACGCTTTCAGGTGGAAACCATGTATTCCCAGGAACAATATGACGTGGTGCTGCTCTGAACCCCTGCATCACCCTTTTCCTGAAACGGCTGGCCTCAGCTTTTTGCAGTATTTTTGCCATGGGAGCCAACTGACATGGAACGTCTGACACGCATTTTGGCCGCACTGACCCGCTGGGGTCTGGGCCTGTGTGCGTTGGTTCTGGTATTGATGGCGTTGTACGTCAGTCTTGGCCGGGAACTCACGCCACTGGTGGCCGAATACCGCGCCGATATCGAAGACAAGGCCAGTGCCGCCCTGGGCATGCCGCTGCAGATTGGCGAGCTGGAAGGCAACTGGCGCGGATTTGCCCCGATCCTGCTGGCTCACGACGTGATGGTCGGCAGCGGCGCCAACGCCTTGCGCCTGGATCGGGTGCGTGCCGTGCCGGATCTGTGGGCCAGCCTGATGGCCCGCGAAGTGCGCATCGCTCATCTTGAACTCAACGGTCTGAAGATCAGCCTCAAGGAAGGCGAAGACGGAAAGTGGGCGCTGGAAGGCTTGCCGGTGCAGCAGGATCAGCCCATGGATCCCGAGCAACTGTTCAACCGCCTGCAAATGATTCAGCAACTGTCCGTGCTCGACAGTCAGGTGACGTTGCAGCCGCGGGAGCAGGCGCCGCTGACCCTCACGTATGTCGGCCTCAATCTAAAGACCGGTACCAGCCGCCAACGCCTCGATGCGCGCCTGACCCTGCCCGACGGTCAGCCTGTGGCGCTGAGCCTGCGCACACGACTTCGTCCGAATCAGTGGCAGAACAGCGAGTTGGAAGGTTATGTCAGTCTGCCGCAGAGCGACTGGTCAAAATGGCTGCCCGAGCGCCTGACCCAACAATGGAATTTCTCCGAGATCAAGGCCGGTGGCGAGCTGTGGGTCAACTGGCGCGAGGGGGCTTTGCAGAGTGCTGCGATCCGTCTCAACGCGCCGCAACTGACTGGCGCCTACGCTGAACGCAAGCCCATTCAGATCAACAATCTGGCGCTCAACGGCTACTTCCAGCGCGGTCCCGAAGGGGCCACTGTCACGCTTGATTCGCTGGCGATGAATGTCGGCGAAACCCGCTGGGAATCCCATGTCCAGGTCAAACAGACTGCCGCTACCGACAAGGCCGAAGAACTCTGGCATCTGCAGGCCGACCGTCTCGACCTGACGCCGATCACGCCCCTGCTCAATGCCCTCGGCCCGTTGCCCCAAGGCTTCGCTACCGTGGTCGAGCGCCTGAAAGTGACCGGCGGCCTGCGTAACGTGCTGCTGGATTTCCGGCCGAACGCCACCGACGACAGCAAATTCAGCTTCGCCGCCAACCTCGATCAGGTCGGTTTCGACGCCTATCACGGTGCGCCGGCGGCACGGAATGTCAGCGGCAGCCTTACCGGCAATCTCGGCGGCGGCGAGCTGCGCATGGACAGCAAGGATTTCGTCCTGCACCTCGATCCGATTTTCGCCAAGCCATGGCAATACATTCAGGCCAACGCCCGGTTGACCTGGAAACTCGATAAAGAAGGTTTCACCCTGATCGCGCCGTACCTGAAGGTGCTCGGCGAGGAAGGCAAGATTGCCGGCGATTTCCTGATCCGCCTGCATTTCGATCACAGCCAGGAAGACTACATGGACCTGCGGGTCGGCCTGGTGGAGGGCGACGGTCGCTACACCGCCAAGTACCTGCCGCAAGTCCTGAGCCCGGCCCTCGACGAGTGGCTGCGCACGGCGATTCTCAAGGGTGCGGTGGATCAGGGATTCTTCCAGTATCAGGGTTCACTGAACAAGAACGCCGGGGAAGCGGATCGCAGTATCAGTCTGTTCTTCAAGGTGCACGACGCCGAGCTGGCGTTCCAGCCGGGCTGGCCGCACGTGAGCAAGGTCAACGGTGACGTGTTCATCGAAGACAGCGGCGTGCGGATTCTGGCCAGCAAGGGCCAGTTGCTCGGCACCCAGGTCAGCGACGTTTTCGTCAATATTCCCCACGTGCCGAGCGGCGAGCACAGCCATATGTTCCTCGATGGCACCTTCGCCGGCGGGCTGGGCGATGGTCTGAAGATTCTTCAGGAGGCACCCATCGGCACCGCCGACACCTTTGCCGGTTGGGAAGGCGAGGGCGATCTGCAAGGCAAGCTCAAACTCGATGTGCCGTTGGCCAAGGGCGATCAGCCGAAAATCCTCGTCGACTTCAAGACCGCCAATGCGCGATTGAAGCTGGCGGAACCGAAGCTGGAGTTGAGCCAGCTCAAGGGCGATTTCCGCTTCGACAGCGCCAAGGGCCTGAGCGGGCAGAACATCAGTGCCAGGGCCTTCGACAAGCCGGTGACCGCGCAGATCTTCGCCGACGGCGGTCCGGGCCAACTCAGGACCCGGGTAGCAGCGTCAGGCCAGGTCGAGGTCAGGAAACTGACCGACTGGCTGGGCGTGACTCAACCGTTGCCGGTCTCCGGGACGATTCCTTATCAGCTGCAAGTGAATCTGGACGGTGCCGACAGCCAATTGATGGTCAGCTCCAGTCTGAAGGGGGTGGCGGTGGATCTGCCGGCGCCGTTCGGCATGGCTGCCAATGTCGGGCGTGACACGGTGTTCCGCATGACCCTGCAAGGGCAGGAGCGGCGTTACTGGGTCAATTACGATCAACTGGCTAATTTCACTTTCGCTGCGCCACCGAGCAGTTTCGCCGATGGCCGTGGTGAGTTGTTCCTCGGTGCCGGTGAAGCGGTGTTGCCGGGCAACAAAGGCCTGCGGGTGCGCGGTGTGTTGTCGGAGCTGGACGTCAAACCCTGGCAGGACCTGCTGGACAAATACGCCGGCCAGGATCCGGGCGGCGATGCCAAACAGTTGCTCAGCAGCGCGGATTTCAAGATCGGCAAACTCACGGCCTTCGGCACCACGCTGGATCAGGCGGCCGTGCAGGTGAATCGCAAGTCCGCTGCCTGGGCGTTGGCCCTCGACAGTCAGCAGGCCAAAGGCACAGCCGGCATCCCCGACGCCAAGGGCGCGCCAATCGCGGTGAATTTGCAATATGTGCGGTTGCCGGCGCCGGACCCGACGGTGCAGGCCGACGAGAATGCGCCGGATCCACTGGCCTCGGTCGATCCAGGCAAGATTCCGGCGCTGGATATCACCATCAATCAATTGTTCCAGGGCCAGGATCTGGTCGGTGGCTGGTCGCTCAAAATTCGGCCGACCGCCAAGGGCATCGCCCTGAACAACCTCGATCTGGGCCTCAAGGGCATCCTCTTGCAGGGCAGCGGGGGATGGGAAGGTACGCCCGGTGCCACGACCAGTTGGTACAAGGGGCGGATCGGCGGCAAGAACCTCGCCGATGTCCTCAAGGGCTGGGGCTTTGCGCCGAGCGTGACCAGCGAAGAATTCCACATGGATGTCGACGGCCGCTGGCCTGGCTCGCCGGCGTGGCTGGCGACCAAGCGCTTCTCCGGCACACTCGATGCGTCCCTTAACAAAGGCCAGTTCGTCGAAGTCGAGGGTGGCGCCCAGGCGTTGCGAGTGTTCGGTCTGCTCAACTTCAACTCGATTGGCCGCCGACTGCGCCTCGACTTCTCCGACCTGTTCGGCAAGGGCTTGAGCTATGACCGGGTCAAGGGATTGCTGGTGGCGACCAATGGCGTTTACGTGACGAAAGAGCCGATCAGGTTGACCGGTCCCTCAAGCAACCTGGAACTGGACGGCACGCTGGATCTGGTGGGCGATCAGGTCGATGCCAAGTTGCTCGTGACTCTGCCGGTGACCAATAACCTGCCGATCGCCGCGCTGATTGTCGGCGCGCCGGCGGTCGGCGGCGCCTTGTTCCTGATCGACAAGCTGATCGGCGATCGCGTGGCACGCTTCGCCAGCGTCAAATACACCGTCAAGGGCCCGTGGAAAGAGCCGAAAATCACCTTCGACAAGCCTTTTTGAACAGCCAGCCCCTGAACCGATGGAGTAGCATGGCTGCATACCTCTTGCGGAGTGCGCCATGTCTTTAGCGGTGATTCAAATGGTCAGCCAGAGCGATGTGCTGGCCAATCTGCGCGATGCCCGACGGTTGCTCGAACAGGCGGCCAACGCGGGTGCGAAGCTGGCGGTGCTGCCGGAAAACTTCGCCGCCATGGGCCGTCGCGACATCGCCGATATCGGCCGCGCCGAAGCGCTTGGCGAAGGCCCGATCCTGCCGTGGTTGAAACAGACCGCCCGCGACCTCAGGTTATGGATTGTCGCCGGCACTTTGCCGTTGCCGCCGGTGGGGCAGCCCGAGGCCAAGTCCCATGCCTGCTCGCTGCTGGTGAACGATCAGGGCGAAATCGTTGCACGCTATGACAAGTTGCACCTGTTCGATGTCGATGTGGCGGACAATCGCGGCCGTTACCGAGAATCCGACGACTATGCTTATGGCAGTGGCGTGGTGGTTGCGGACACGCCGGTCGGGCGATTGGGTCTGACGGTGTGCTACGACCTGCGTTTCCCGGAGCTGTACAGCGAATTGCGTGCTGCCGGGGCTGAACTGATTACCGCACCGTCGGCCTTCACCGCCGTGACGGGGGCGGCGCACTGGGATGTATTGATCCGCGCTCGGGCCATTGAAACCCAGTGCTATGTACTGGCAGCCGCTCAGGGCGGGACACATCCGGGGCCGCGGGAAACCTTTGGCCATGGGGCGATTGTCGACCCTTGGGGGCGGATTCTGGCGCAGCAGGAACAGGGCGAAGCCGTGTTGCTGGCCGAGCGCGACAGCAACGAACAGGCGTCCATCCGGGCGCGAATGCCGGTGACGGGTCATCGGCGGTTTTTTTCGCAGGGCGCACAGCGACCTGCTTCAGAACACGAATTTAAGGCGTAAAACCTATGAGCGAGTTGTTGTCCTCAGTCAGTGATCACCTGTTGGCGCCTGGCGGCGTGACGATCGAGAGCCTGCAAGGCGTGCTCGGTGATCTGGCGGGTCCAGGCATCGATGCGGCCGACCTGTATTTCCAGGGGCAGATTTCCGAGTCCTGGTCGCTGGAAGACGGCATCGTCAAGGAAGGCAGTTTCAACCTCGACCAAGGTGTCGGCGTGCGGGCACAGTCCGGTGAGAAAACCGGTTTCGCCTACAGCAACGCGATCACCCTCGAAGCCCTCGGCGCGGCGGCTCGTGCGGCCCGTTCGATTTCCCGCGCCGGGCAGAACGGCACGGTACAGGCGTTCAGCACGCAGGACGTCGCCCAGCTGTATGCGCCGGACAATCCGCTGGAAGTCCTGAGCCGCGCTGAAAAAGTCGAACTGCTCAAGCGCATCGATGTGGCGACCCGCGCCCTCGACCCGCGTATCCAGCAGGTCAGCGTGAGCATGGCCGGGGTATGGGAGCGGATTCTGGTGGCCTCGACCGACGGCGGCCTGGCGGCCGACGTGCGTCCGCTGGTGCGTTTCAACGTCAGCGTGATCGTCGAGCAGAACGGCCGTCGCGAACGCGGTGGCCATGGCGGCGGCGGGCGTACCGACTACCGTTATTTCCTCGCCGAAGACCGCGCCATGGGCTATGCCCGTGAGGCGCTGCGTCAGGCGCTGGTGAACCTGGAAGCGATTCCGGCACCGGCCGGGACATTGC
The DNA here is from genome assembly GCF_046487845.1 of Pseudomonas sp. PHC1. Lineage (NCBI taxonomy): Bacteria > Pseudomonadati > Pseudomonadota > Gammaproteobacteria > Pseudomonadales > Pseudomonadaceae > Pseudomonas > Pseudomonas sp. PHC1. The sequence goes on along the minus strand of NZ_JBJXHJ010000016.1, from coordinate 98,744 downwards.
CGGTGGTTCTGGGTTCGGGCTGGTCCGGCGTGTTGCTGCATGAAGCGGTCGGTCACGGTCTGGAAGGCGATTTCAACCGCAAGGGCAGTTCGGCCTACAGCGGTCGCATGGGCGAAATGGTTGCCTCGAAACTCTGCACCATCGTCGATGACGGCACCCTGAGCGGTCGTCGCGGTTCCCTGAGCGTCGACGACGAAGGCACCCCGACCGAGTGCACCACGCTGATCGAAAACGGTGTGCTCAAAGGTTATATGCAGGACAAGCTCAATGCGCGGCTGATGGGCGTGGCCCGCACCGGTAACGGTCGCCGTGAATCCTACGCGCACTTGCCGATGCCACGGATGACCAACACCTACATGCTCGGTGGCCAGAGCGATCCGTCGGAAATCATCGCGTCGGTGAAGAAGGGCATCTACTGCGCCAACCTTGGCGGCGGTCAGGTCGACATCACCAGCGGCAAGTTCGTGTTCTCCACCAGCGAGGCTTACCTGATCGAGGACGGCAAGATCACTGCACCGGTCAAAGGCGCAACGTTGATCGGCAACGGTCCGGAAGCGATGAGCCGGGTGTCGATGGTCGGTAACGATCTGGCGCTGGACAGCGGTGTGGGCACGTGTGGCAAGGACGGACAGTCGGTGCCGGTGGGTGTCGGTCAGCCGACCCTGAAAATCGATGCGATCACCGTGGGTGGCACGGGCGCATAAGAAGGGATGGAGCTTCGGGTGGCGCGCAGTGCGGCCACCCGGTGGCGAATATCAGCGCAGACCGCGTTGAGTCTCGTCCAGCTCACGGATGTATTTGAAGATCTTGCGGCTCGAGGCAGGAGGTTTGTTATGCGCAACCTCGTGCTGGGCCTGACGGATCAGGGAACGCAGTTGCTGGCGGTCGGCGTCCGGGTAATCGACGACGAATTTCTCCAGCACGGCATCGTCACCGGCGATCAGGCGGTCACGCCAGCGTTCGAGGTTGTGGAAACGCTCGTTGTACTGACGGGTAGAGGCATCGAGTTGATCGAGCAAGGTGAGAATCGCGTCAGTGTCCTGATCGCGCATCAGTTTGCCGATGAACTGCAAATGCCGTTTACGCGCGATGTTCGCGGTGTGCTTGGGCGCATCGGCCAGGGCCCGGCGCAAAGCGTCGGTCAACGGCAGTTTTGCCTGCAAGTCGGGCTTGAGCGTTGTAAGGCGCTCGCCAAGGTCAACCAGAGCATGCAGCTCGCGTTTGACCTGGGATTTGCTTTTTTCTCCCGTATCGAGGGAGTCGTCGTAAGAATCAACCATGGTGGCAGTCCGCAAAGAAACGCCGCCATGATAACCAGTCGGGGGCCGCTTGTCCGGCCCGGTCGCTCGAAGGCCCCAGCCGAAAGCAGAATTTGAGTGGAGATGAGCATGAGTGCAGTTGAAAGCGTCGGCCCGCAGGCATTGCCGGCACTGCAGGAACAGGTCGAGCAGATCATCGCCGAAGCCAAGCGCCAGGGTGCCAGTGCCTGCGAAGTGGCGGTGTCGCTGGAGCAGGGCCTGTCGACGTCGGTGCGGCAGCGTGAAGTCGAAACGGTCGAATTCAACCGCGATCAGGGCTTTGGCATCACCTTGTATGTCGGCCAGCGCAAGGGCTCGGCCAGCACCTCCGCCACCGGTCCGGATGCCATTCGCGAGACTGTCGCTGCGGCGCTGGCGATTGCCAGGCACACTTCGGAGGACGAAGCCTCGGGGCTGGCCGATGCCGCGCTGATGGCCAGGGATCTACAGGATTTCGACCTGTTCCACGAATGGGAGATCACGCCGGAGCAGGCCATCGAGAAGGCGTTGCTCTGTGAAGCTGCCGCGTTCGACGCCGATGCGCGCATCAAGAATGCCGATGGCACCACGTTGAGCACTCATCAGGGCTGCCGCGTGTACGGAAACAGCCATGGTTTCATCGGCGGTTATGCTTCGACCCGACACAGCCTGAGCTGCGTGATGATCGCCGAGGCCGATGGCCAGATGCAGCGTGATTACTGGTACGACGTGAACCGCCAGGGCAGTTTGCTGGCGGATCCGGTAAGCATTGGCCAGCGTGCGGCACAGCGGGCGGCGAGCCGTCTGGGCGCGCGTCCGGTGCCGACCTGCGAAGTGCCTGTATTGTTTTCGGCGGAACTGGCGGGCGGGTTGTTCGGCAGCTTCCTGTCGGCGATTTCCGGCGGCAGTCTGTATCGCAAATCGTCGTTCCTCGAAGGCACTTTGGGGCAGAAGCTGTTCCCGGAATGGCTGACCATCGACGAGCGTCCACACCTGATGCGCGCCATGGGCAGTGCGTCGTATGACGGCGACGGTCTGGCGACCTATGCCAAACCGTTCGTCGAAAAGGGTGAGTTGGTTTCGTACATCCTCGGCACCTATTCCGGGCGCAAACTGGGCATGCCGAGTACCGCCAACGCAGGCGGCGTGCATAACCTGTTCGTCACTCATGGCGATGAAGATCAGGCTGCCTTGCTGCGACGAATGGGGCGCGGGTTGCTGGTCACCGAGCTGATGGGCCATGGTCTGAACATGGTGACCGGTGATTACTCGCGCGGTGCGGCGGGTTTCTGGGTCGAGAACGGGGAGATCCAGTTCGCGGTGCAGGAAGTGACCATCGCCGGCAACATGCGTGACATGTTCAAGCAGATCGTCGCGGTGGGTAACGATCTGGAGCTGCGCAGCAACATTCGCACCGGTTCGGTGTTGATCGAGAAGATGACTGTCGCGGGCAGCTAAGTCCAGGCCGGTACACAGAAGGCGCGTCACCCGATTGGGTGGCGCGCCTTTTTTTATGCCTGCAAATCTTTTGGGCTGATCAGGGCAGCTAAAAAGCCGTGCTTGTTTTTGGTTCTCATTATCATCTAATAATAAATCTCATTATCGGATGAGCCCAGGATCATGAGTTCTGCCTTGCACGAGCAGCCGTACCTTGAAAGCTGGCGCTGGATGAGTCGCCAGATCCGTTGCGCGATGGATCCTGACGAACCGCGACTGATCGAACACTACCTGGCCGAAGGTCGTTATCTGGCCTGCTGCACGGCGACCTCACCCTGGATGATCGCTGAAACCTCTTTCCGTCTGCTGCTCGACACGGCCACCGACATCGCGTTGCCGTGGCATTGGCGCAGCCTCTGTCTCGATCAAGCCTGGCGCCCGCTGCGTGAAATGGAGCGCCTGTCATTGTGCAAATGCCGGCTAAAGCGCTGGCAGAGCTACACCTGGCAGCTCGCCACCTGCGAATTGCAACCCTCGATTCCTCTCATAGAACTGGTGCAAGGATTTTCAGATGACCAAGACACGTATTGAGCGCGACAGCATGGGCGAACTGCAGGTGCCGGTGGACGCTCTCTACGGCGCGCAAACCCAGCGCGCAGTGGATAACTTCCCCATCAGCGGCAAGCCGATGCCGACCCAGTTCATCCGCGCCCTGATTCTGGCCAAAGCGGCCGCCGCGCGCGCCAACGTTGAACTCAACCAGATCAGCGCCGCCCAAGGCAAAGCCATCAGCGATGCCGCTCAAGGGTTGCTGGAAGGCGACTTCATGCGGCATTTTCCGGTGGACATCTTCCAGACCGGTTCCGGCACCAGCTCCAACATGAACGCCAACGAAGTGATCGCCACCCTGGCCAGCCGCTTGCTCGACGAACCGGTCAATGCCAATGATCACGTCAACTGCGGGCAGAGCAGCAACGACATCATTCCGACGACTATCCACGTCAGCGCCGCATTGGCCCTGCACGAACAACTGCTGCCGGCGCTGCTGCACCTGGTGCAGGTGATCGAGCGCAAGGCCGAGCAGGTCCATCACCACGTCAAGACCGGTCGCACGCACCTGATGGACGCCATGCCGGTGCGCATGAGCCAGGCGCTGAACGGTTGGGCGCAGCAGCTCAAGGCCAATATCGGTCACCTGCAGGATCTGCTGCCAAGCCTGCAATCCCTGGCCCAGGGTGGCACGGCAGTCGGTACCGGGATCAATGCGCATCCGGAATTTGCTGTGCGTTTCAGCCGCCAGCTCAGCCAGTTGACCAATGTCCAGTTCACGCCTGGCAAGAATCTGTTCGCCCTGATCGGCTCGCAGGACACCGCCGTGGCGGTGTCGGGCCAGCTCAAAGCCACTGCCGTGTCGCTGATGAAAATCGCCAACGATCTGCGCTGGATGAACTCCGGCCCGCTCGCCGGCCTCGGGGAAATTGAACTGGAAGGTCTGCAACCGGGCTCGTCGATCATGCCGGGGAAGGTCAATCCGGTGATTCCGGAAGCCACCGCCATGGTCGCTGCGCAAGTGATCGGCAATGACTCGGTGATCACCATCGCCGGGCAGTCAGGCAATTTCGAACTGAACGTGATGCTGCCGATCATTGCCCAGAACCTGTTGAGCAGCATCGAGTTGCTGGCCAACTCCAGCCGTTTGCTGGGTGACAAGGCCATCGCCACCTTCAAGGTCAACGACTCGCGCCTCAAGGAAGCGCTGTCGCGCAACCCGATTCTGGTGACCGCGCTCAACCCGATCATCGGTTACCAGAAAGCGGCCGAGATCGCCAAGCAGGCCTACAAACAGGGGCGCCCGGTGATCGACGTCGCGCTGGAACACACCGACCTGTCGCGCAGTCAGCTGGAAACGTTGCTCAATCCCGAAAAACTCACTGCCGGCGGCGTATAAGCACCGCAACCGCTTTGGAGGTTCACCATGGAGCACTGGAAACGCACGATCGAACGGGCCAATCGCTGCTTCATCCTGGGCGAGCTGATCGATGCCCGCGAGGCCTACCTGCAAGCCCTGGCTTTAGCGCAGGTGTTGTTCGAGCGCTGGGCCGATGCCGACGAAGCGGTGGCGGCTTGCGTCATTTCCCATCACAACCTGGCGGATCTGCATCTGCAGCTGAATCAGCCGGAGGAGAGCGCCGAGTACCTGTGCGCGATCCATCAACGGTTGTTGCAGACCATGCAGGACGAGCGCCTGCGCCCGGCCCTGCGTGAAGCGGCGCTGCGCCAGAGCAGCAAGACCTACGTCGAGCTGCTCAATTTCATCAGCGAGCACGGCGAATACCCGCGTACCCAGCGTTTGCTGCATCCGGACACCGGCAATGCTCGCCGCGCGCCTGCCCCACATCACCATGGAGTCCATTGAAATGGCTTTTACCCTGCCAGCCTTGCCTTACGCCTACGACGCACTGGAGCCGCACATCGATGCGCAAACCATGGAGATCCACTACACCAAGAATCACCAGACCTACATCAATAATCTGAACGCTGCGGTCGAGGGCACTGAGTTCGCGGAGTGGCCGGTGGAAAAACTGGTCGCCAGCGTCCGGCAACTGCCGGAAAAACTCCGGGCGGCGGTGATCAACCAGGGTGGTGGTCATGCCAACCATTCGTTGTTCTGGGAAGTCATGGTGCCTAACGGCGGTGGCAAGCCGGACGGTGCGCTGGCCAAGGCAATTGATGAGCAACTGGGTGGCCTCGACAGTTTCAAGGAGGCCTTCACCAAAGCTGCGCTGACCCGCTTCGGCAGTGGCTGGGCGTGGCTCAGCGTGACGCCGGACAAGAAACTGGTGGTAGAAAGCAGCGGCAATCAGGACAGCCCGCTGATGAACGGCAATACGCCGATTCTCGGTCTGGATGTGTGGGAGCACGCCTACTACTTGCGTTATCAGAACCATCGGCCGGAATACATCAGCGCTTTCTACAACGTGATCAACTGGCCACAAGTCGCTGCGCGCTATCGGGCAGCGCTGGTTTAAGTCTTCTATAAAAACAATACAAGGCTGACTATGGGCACTGAGACACTGGCGATCGGAAGTGGGCGCATGTTTCGTTACGCAATCGGATCGCTGCTGCTGTTGGCGGGTATGACTTTGCTGGTCGCCCACGCACTGGAATGGCTGAACCTGGAGCCGAGGTTGTCGCGGGCGTTGCAGGGCGGGGCGATATGCGCCCTTGGCACCGCGCTCGGCGCGGTTCCGGTGCTGGTGATCCGCAACATGCCTCAGGCACTGGGGGATACGCTGTTGGGTTTTGGCGCCGGCGTGATGCTGGCAGCGACCGCCTTTTCGCTGATCGTGCCGGGAATCTCCGCCGCCGAAAGCCTGGGGCTGAGCCCATGGGGCGCCAGTGGCCTGATCTGTTTTGGCATCCTGCTGGGGGCATTCGGCCTGTATCTGGTTGATCGCCGAGTGTCGGGCGCCTCGCCGGAAATGCTCATCGGCACTGTCGAGCATCCGGTGATTCCGCCGCGGATCTGGCTGTTCGTGTTCGCCATCATCGCCCATAACATCCCGGAAGGCATGGCGGTCGGTGTCTCGGCTGGCGGTGGAATGCCTGACGCAGACAGTCTGGCGATGGGGATTGCCTTGCAGGATGTACCGGAAGGGCTGGTGATTGCGCTGGTACTGGCCGGTGCCGGGATGTCGCGGGTCAAGGCGTTTTTGATTGGCGCAGCGTCAGGTCTGGTCGAACCGGTGTTCGCGCTGCTTTGCGCGTGGCTGGTCAGCCTTGCCGAATTGTTACTGCCCTTGGGGCTGGCGTTGGCGGCGGGCGCCATGCTGCTGGTGGTGACTCACGAGGTCATTCCGGAGTCGCGACGCAATGGTCACGAGAAGCTGGCAAGCTTGGGATTGTTGATTGGCTTCTGCCTGATGATGGTGATGGATACGGCATTGGGCTGAAACGCAGGAGGGAGCTTGCTCCCTCGCTTCAAGCGTTTTCAACCACCTTCATCGAAGTAGTTATTGATCAACGCAACCAGCGCATCCATGGCTTCCTGTTCCTGGTGGCCTTCGGTGCTCAGGTGGATTTTGGTGCCCTTACCCGCAGCAAGCATCATCATCGCCATGATGCTTTTACCGTCAACCGTGGTGTCCGGGGTGCGGCCGACTCTGATCGCGCAATCGGGAAACTGGCCCGCCACGCCGACGAATTTTGCCGATGCGCGGGCATGCAGGCCCAGCTTGTTGATGATTTCTATTTCCCGAGCAGGCATCGCGGTGTGAATCCTTTAGCTGAGGTCGCGGTGGCGAACCTGGACGTTCTTCAGGGTCTTCTGCAGCGCCTGGCCAAGACGTTCGGTCAGGTAAACGGAACGGTGATGCCCGCCGGTGCAGCCGATGGCAATGGTGACGTAAGCGCGGTTGCTCGCGGCAAAGCGCGGCAACCATTTGTGCAGGTACGTGTAAATATCCTGATACATCTCCTCGACCTCAGGCTGCGCCGCCAGATACTCGGCGACCGGCTGATCGAGACCGGATTGCGCGCGCAGTTCCGGTTTCCAGTATGGGTTCGGCAGGCAGCGTACATCGAACACCAGATCCGCATCCACCGGCATGCCGCGTTTGAAACCGAACGACTCGACCAGAAACGCGGTGCCAGGTTCCGGCTGATTCAGCAGGCGCAACTTGATCGTGTCGCGTAGCTGGTACAGGTTGAGATGGGTGGTATTGATCTTCAGGTCGGCGAGATCGGCAATGGGGCCGAGCAGCGTGCTTTCATCCTGAATGGCCTCTGCCAGCGAACGATTGGCGTTGCTCAGTGGGTGGCGGCGGCGAGTTTCAGAGAAACGCTTGAGCAGGGTTTCTTCGTCGGCATCCAGGTACAGGACATCGCATTGAATATGCTTGGCGCGTGCGTCTTCAAGTAATTCCGGAAAACGGGTCAGATGGCTCGGCAGATTGCGTGCATCGATCGATACTGCCACCAGTGGCTGCGCCAGCTCGGTATGAATCAGGGCCCGTTCGGCCAGTTCCGGCAGTAGACCGGCCGGCAGGTTATCGATGCAGTAGTAGCCGTTGTCCTCAAGGACATCCAGGGCGGTACTTTTACCCGAGCCGGAACGGCCACTGACAATGATCAAGCGCATGGTTACGGCCTGTTCTGTTCTTCCAGTACAACCTGGTACAAGGCTTCGTTGCTTGGCGCGCTGCGCAGTCTTTCGCGCACGTCCTTGCGGTCGAGCATGCTGGCGATCTGGCGTAACAGCTCCAGGTGCGCATCGGTGGCGGCTTCCGGCACCAGCAGGACGAACAGCAGGTCCACGGGCGCGCCGTCGATGGCGTCGAAATCGATGGGGGCATCAAGGTGCATCAGCGCACTGATCGGCGCTTCACAGCCCTTGAGGCGGCAGTGGGGGATGGCGATGCCGTTGCCAAAACCGGTAGAACCCAGTTTTTCACGGGCAATCAATGCCTCGAAGACATCTTGCATCTCCAGATCCGGGACTTCCCGGGCGATCAGGTTGGCAATTTGTTCGAGGGCTTTCTTTTTACTGCCGCCCGGCACGTTCACCAGGGAACGGCCGGGGGTCAGGATACTTTCAAGTCGGATCATGGGGGTGGGGGTTATCGACCGGTAGCGCCCTGAAGCAGGCTCTGGGTCTTTTCCTTATGCTTTTTGAGTTGTTTATCGAGCTTGTCGGTCAGCGCGTCGATCGCAGCGTACATATCGGTATGTTCCGCGTTGGCGACGACCTCATTGCCGGGAATATGCAGCGTGGCTTCGATTTTCTGCTTCAGCTTTTCGACACACATCGTGACTTGCACGTTGGTGATCTTGTCGAAATGCCCTTCGAGCTTCTTGAGCTTGAGCTCGATGTACTCGCGCAGAGGCTGGGTCACTTCCAGTTGGTGTCCACTGATGTTGACTTGCATACAGCTTCTCCTTCGTTGCCAGTGCATAAAGCGGCAGGCCGAAGAGCCTGCCACTGGAACGCTGTAACGTGGCTTACATCAACCGCTTGCGTTCGCTCGAAGGCGCGATCCCGAGGGATTCGCGGTACTTGGCGACGGTGCGGCGAGCCACCTGAATGCCTTGTGCCTCCAGTAAACCAGCGATCTTGCTGTCACTCAACGGCTTTTTCTGATTTTCCGCGGCGACCAGTTTCTTGATGATCGCGCGGATCGCCGTGGACGAGCATTCGCCGCCTTCGGAGGTGCTCACATGGCTGGAGAAAAAGTATTTCAGTTCATATATGCCCCGAGGGGTATGCATGAATTTTTGCGTAGTCACGCGGGAAATCGTCGACTCGTGCATGCCCACCGCTTCTGCGATGTCATGCAGGACCAGGGGCTTCATCGCTTCGTCGCCGTACTCCAGAAAACCGCGCTGATGCTCGACGATCTGGGTGGCCACTTTCATCAGGGTTTCGTTGCGGCTTTGCAGGCTCTTGATGAACCAGCGGGCTTCCTGCAACTGATTGCGCATGAAGGTGTTATCGGCGCTGGTGTCGGCGCGGCGCACGAAACCGGCGTACTGGGCGTTGACCCGCAGGCGGGGCACCGACTCCTGGTTCAGCTCCACCAGCCAGCGTTCGTTGTCCTTGCGCACGATCACGTCAGGCACCACGTATTCGGCTTCGGTCGACTCGATCTGCGAACCGGGGCGCGGGTTGAGGCTCTGCACCAGTTCGATGACCTGGCGAAGTTCGTCTTCCTTGAGTTTCATGCGACGCATCAGCTGGCTGTAGTCGCGGCTGCCGAGCAGATCGATGTAATCGGTAACCAGGCGCTTGGCTTCGGCCAGCCAAGGGGTCTTGGCCGACAGCTGGCGCAATTGCAGCAGCAGGCATTCGCCCAGGTTGCGTGCGCCGATGCCAGCCGGTTCGAACTGCTGGATACGGTGCAGGACCGCTTCGATTTCGTCCAGTTCGATATCGAGCTCCGGATCGAAGGCGTCAAGGATCTCTTCGAGGGTCTCGTCGAGGTAGCCTTGATTGTTGATGCAATCGATCAGGGTCACGGCGATCAGGCGATCGGTGTCGGACATCGGTGCCAGGTTCAACTGCCACAGCAGATGGCTTTGCAGACTCTCACCGGCGGAAGTGCGGGTGGTGAAGTCCCACTCGTCATCGTCGCTGCTTGGCAGGCTGCTGGCGCTGGTCTGGTAGACGTCTTCCCAGGCGGTGTCGACTGGCAGTTCGTTGGGGATTCGCTCGTTCCATTCGCCGTCTTCGAGGTTATCGACTGTCGGCGCGGTCTCCTGGTAGGAGGGTTCCTGGATCTCGGTGTTGGGCTTCTGTTCGGCGTTGTCGGCCATGGGATCGGAGTTGTCGAAGTCGTCGCCGTCTTCCTGGCGTTCGAGCATCGGATTGGATTCCAGAGCCTCCTGGATTTCCTGTTGCAGATCCAGGGTCGACAATTGGAGCAGGCGGATGGCCTGTTGCAGCTGCGGTGTCATCGTCAGCTGCTGGCCCATTCTCAAGACTAGCGATGGTTTCATGGCAGGGGCTTAACACCTTATTCGCCGGCGCTATGCGCCATCCACTACAGGGCGCCGAGGCGCCAAACTTAAGCAAATTATATGCCTGAAACTGTCGTGTTTGCCTAGAGCGCTGTAACAATAAAAGCGTATAAAAAGGCGCTTCAACGTTACAGCACCCGGACGGCTGGTCGAATGCCGTCGTGCTTACAGGCGGAACTCGTGACCCAGATACACTTCCTTCACCAGATCGTTGGCGAGGATGGTCGCGGAGTCGCCTTCGGCGATCAACTGACCGTCGTTGACGATGTAGGCGGTTTCGCAGATATCCAGCGTCTCGCGGACGTTGTGGTCGGTGATCAGTACACCAATACCCTTGGCCTTGAGGTGGTGGATGATCTGCTTGATGTCGCCGACCGAGATCGGGTCGACACCGGCGAACGGTTCGTCGAGCAGGATGAATTTCGGTGCCGTGGCCAGTGCGCGGGCGATTTCCACTCGGCGGCGCTCACCACCGGAAAGGCTCATGCCGAGGTTGTCGCGGATGTGGCTGATGTGGAATTCCTGCAGCAGGCTTTCCAGCTCCTTGCGACGACCGGCCTTGTCGAGCTCCTGACGAGTCTCGAGAATGGCCATGATGTTGTCGGCTACCGACAGTTTGCGGAAGATCGACGCTTCTTGCGGTAGATAGCCGATACCGGCCTTGGCACGACCGTGCATTGGCTGGTGACTGACGTCCAGGTCGTCGATCAGTACGCGACCCTGATCGGCCTGAACCAGGCCGACGATCATGTAGAAACACGTGGTCTTGCCGGCGCCGTTCGGGCCGAGCAGGCCGACGATCTGACCGCTGTCGATCGACAGGCTGACGTCGCGCACGACCTGGCGGCTTTTATAGGCCTTGGCCAGGTGCTGAGCTTTCAGAGTTGCCATTACTGGGTTTTCTCGTCGGTTTTCTTCTTCGGCTGGATCACCATGTCGATGCGCGGACGCGCCTCGGTGACCTTGCTGCCGGTAGCGCGACCGGCGCTGGCCAGTTTTTTCACCGTGTCATAGACGATCTTCTCGCCCTGAGTGGTGTTGTTGTCCTTGTCGACGACTTTTGCCTTGTCGATCAGCACAACGCGGTTCTGCTGTGCGTGGTACTGAATGGTCACGCCCCAGCCCTGAACAGGCTTGGTGTCGCCGGCAGTCTGCAGCTGTTCGAAGTAGGCGAGGTTGCCCACCGAAGTCACAACGTCGATGTCGCCGTTGGGCGCACGGGTCATGGTCACGGTGTTGCCTTTGACGATCATCGAACCCTGGGTGATGATCACGTCGCCTTTATAGGTGGCAACGCCGTTCTTGTCGTCCAGCTGGGCATCGTCGGCCTGAATGCGGATTGGCTGCTCTTGATCGTTCGGCAGAGCCCAGGCGCTCACGCTTCCCAGTGCTGCGCCCAGACTGAGCAAAATAGGGAGGGTTTTAACGAGCCTCATACTGTCCTCTTACGTTCGATAGCAGGTGTATCCTGCTTTCCTTCAAATACGCTTTCATTCCTACGCCAGTCGATACACCGCCAGCGCCGTCGATTCTAACGGGTTGCTGGGTCTGCGCATATTGCTGCTGTGGGAACACCGTCATGCGAGTGGAGGTGATCAGGGTGTCGCGGTTCTTTTCGTCGGTGCGCTTGACGCGTACCGAGTCGATCAGTTCGACCTCGGTGCCGCCGGAGTTCACTTCGCCGCGTTCACTCGTCACGTGCCATGGGAAGTCGGTGCCACGAAACATGTTCAGGTCGGGTTTGGTGACCAGTGTAATGTCGGTCGCCTTGACGTGCTCAGCCTTGTCGGACGTCATTTCGTACTGCACTTTGCCGTCTTCGAGGTACTGGATCGTGTGGGTATTGGTCGCATACCAGTCGATCGGGCTTTCCTCTGCCGAAACCGGCGGTTTGTCGAGGAAGCGTTCCGGGCTGATGTTCCAGTAGCCGACCGCACCAAAAATCGCTGCGATGCAACCGAACAGCAGGATGTTGCGAAACTTTTTGCTAAACATGATTGGACTCACAGGTACGCGTTGTTGGCGGCGTCGAGGCTGCCTTGAGCGCGCAGGATCAGTTCGCAGAATTCGCGGGCGGCACCTTCGCCGCCACGGGCGAGGGTGATGCCGTGAGCGTGTTCGCGCACGAAAGCTGCGGCATTGGCCACGGCCATGCCCAGCCCCACGCGACGGATCACGGGCAGGTCGGGCAGGTCGTCACCGAGATATGCCACTTGTTCATAGCTTAGGCCCAGTTGTTCCAGAAGACCGTCGAGAACCACCAGTTTGTCTTCGCGTCCCTGAAACAGATGAGGGATGCCCAGGTTCTTGGCTCGACGCTCGACCACCGGGGTCTTGCGACCGCTGATGATGGCAGTCTGTACGCCCGCGTTCATCAGCATCTTGATGCCCTGGCCATCGAGCGTATTGAAAGTCTTGAACTCGCTGCCGTCTTCAAGGAAGTACAGGCGCCCATCGGTGAGGACGCCATCGACGTCGAAGACCGCCAGTTTGATGGCTTTGCCGCGTTGCAGCAGATCGGTGCTCATTTACATCACTCCTGCGCGCAGCAGGTCGGAGAGGTTGAAGGCGCCGATCGGGCGATCCTCTTCATCCACGACAACCAGCGCGTTGATTCGGTGGTCTTCCATGATTTTCAGGGCTTCGGCGGCAAGCATCTCGGCGCGTGCGGTCTTGCCGTGCACCGTCATCACCTGGTCGATGGTGGCGCTGTGGATATCAATGCTGCGATCCAGGGTGCGACGCAGGTCGCCGTCGGTGAAAATCCCGGCCAGTTTGCCATCGGCTTCCAGAATGACGGTCATGCCCAGGCCTTTGCGGGTCATTTCCATCAGCGCGTCCTTGAGCAGGGTGCCGCGCTTCACCTGCGGCAGTTCCTGTCCGGCGTGCATGACGTTTTCCACTTTCAGCAGCAGGCGTCGGCCCAGTGCGCCACCCGGGTGGGAAAAGGCGAAATCTTCGGCAGTGAAGCCGCGCGCCTCCAGCAGTGCCACGGCCAGGGCGTCGCCCATGACCAGCGCGGCGGTGGTCGAGGAGGTCGGTGCCAGGTTCAGCGGGCAGGCTTCGTGCTCGACGTGAACGTTGAGATTGACCTCGGCGGCCTTGGCCAATGGCGATTGCGGGTTGCCGGTGACGCTGATCAGCTGGATGCCCAGGCGCTTGATCAGTGGCAGCAGGGTGACGATTTCATTGGTGGAGCCGGAGTTCGACAGGGCCAGAATCACGTCGTCACGGGTAATCATGCCCATGTCGCCGTGGCTGGCCTCGGCCGGGTGCACGAAAAACGCCGGGGTGCCGGTGCTGGCCAGGGTCGCGGCAATCTTGTTGCCGATGTGCCCGGACTTGCCCATGCCGACTACTACAACACGGCCCTTGCTGGCCAGAATCATCTCGCAAGCGCGTACGAAATCGGCGTCGATATGGGGCAACAAGCCTTGTACGGCTTCCACTTCGAGGCGGATGGTGCGTTGTGCCGATTGAATCAGGTCGCTGGTTTGGCTCATGTCAGAAATCGTATAGCCCGATGAAAAGGCGGCGATTATAGCGGTTATGTTGAAAAGCCTCACGCAAGTTCGTCGTGCTTTGTCATTCCTCGTTACCAAAACTCTGTAAATAAGGCTTCGGCCCCTTCGGTACGCAGAATCCGGGCCGGCGCAGGCCTTGGGCGCTTGCCCTTTGCAGTGATATAGTTCGCCGCCAGTTCGGCCTGCCCGGGATGTAGGGGTTTTCTCAAGAAAGCCAGGCGTCCGAGTGAGAGGCTGCATCGCAAGGAGTTTAGATGAGTGCCGATAACGCCTACGCGGTCGAGCTGAAGGGAGTCTCCTTCAAGCGCGGTGCGCGGAGCATTTTCAATAACATCGATATCCGCATCCCGCGTGGCAAGGTCACCGGCATCATGGGGCCTTCCGGGTGTGGCAAGACCACACTGTTGCGCCTGATGGGGGCCCAGTTGCGGCCATCCAAAGGCGAAGTCTGGGTCAACGGCCAGAATCTGCCGAAGCTGTCGCGCAGCGATCTGTTCGATGCGCGCAAGCACATGGGCGTGCTGTTTCAGAGCGGTGCACTGTTCACCGATCTCGATGTATTCGAGAACGTCGCCTTCCCGCTGCGCGTTCATACCGACCTGCCGGACGAGATGATCCGCGACATCGTGCTGCTCAAGTTGCAGGCAGTAGGCCTGCGCGGTGCGATCGAGCTGATGCCTGACGAGCTGTCCGGCGGCATGAAACGTCGTGTCGCGCTGGCGCGGGCCGTTGCTCTCGACCCGCAGATCCTTATGTACGACGAACCGTTCGTCGGCCAGGATCCGATCGCCATGGGCGTGCTGGTTCGCCTGATTCGTCTGCTCAACGATGCCCTGGGCATCACCAGCATCGTGGTGTCCCACGACCTCGCCGAAACGGCGAGTATCGCCGACTACATCTATGTAGTCGGTGATGGCCAGGTATTGGGGCAGGGCACGCCGGATGAACTGATGAACTCGGACGATCCGCGAATCCGCCAGTTCATGACCGGTGAACCCGATGGCCCGGTGCCGTATCACTTTCCAGCGCCGGATTTGCGCGCAGATCTTCTGGGGAAGCGCCGCTGATGCGCAGAATTACGTTAATGGAGCGTGTGCGTCGTTTCGGCCTCGCCGGAATCGACAGCGTCGCAGTGTTCGGGCGTTCGACCCTGTTTCTGTTTCATGCCCTGCTCGGGCGTGGCGGCATCGGCGGCGGTTTTGGCCTGCTGGTCAAGCAGCTGCATTCCGTCGGCGTGATGTCGCTGGTGATCATCGTGGTGTCCGGGATTTTCATCGGCATGGTGCTGGCGCTGCAGGGCTTCAACATCCTGTCGAGTTACGGCTCGGAGCAGGCTGTCGGCCAGATGGTCGCGCTGACCCTGCTGCGTGAGCTGGGGCCGGTGGTGACCGCGCTGTTGTTTGCCGGTCGTGCCGGTTCGGCGCTGACGGCGGAAATCGGCAACATGAAATCCACCGAACAGCTGTCCAGCCTGGAGATGATCGGGGTCGACCCGCTCAAGTACATCATCGCACCACGCCTGTGGGCCGGTTTCATTTCCCTGCCGGTGCTGGCGATGATCTTCAGCGTGGTCGGCATCTGGGGCGGTTCGTGGGTCGCCGTCGACTGGCTGGGCGTCTACGAAGGTTCCTACTGGTCGAACATGCAGAACAGCGTGAGCTTCGGTGACGATGTGCTCAACGGCATCATCAAAAGTGCAGTATTCGCTTTTGTCGTCACCTGGATCGCCGTATTTCAAGGCTATGACTGCGAACCCACTTCCGAGGGAATCAGCCGTGCCACCACCAAGACCGTGGTTTACGCCTCGCTGGCAGTCCTCGGCCTGGACTTTATTCTGACCGCTTTGATGTTTGGAGATTTCTGATGCAAAACCGCACCCTGGAAATCGGTGTCGGCCTGTTCCTGCTGGCAGGGATCCTGGCTTTGTTGCTGCTTGCCCTGCGGGTCAGTGGCCTGTCTCCGACTTCGACCACTGATACCTACAAGCTTTATGCCTATTTCGACAATATTGCCGGTTTGACGGTCAGAGCCAAAGTGACGATGGCGGGTGTGACCATCGGTAAGGTCACGGCGATCGATCTGGATCGCGACAGTTTCACCGGCCGGGTGACCCTGCAAGTGGATAAAAGCGTCGACAATCTGCCGACCGACTCCACAGCATCTATCCTGACTGCGGGGTTGCTGGGCGAGAAATACATCGGTATCAGCGTGGGCGGGGAAGACACCCGGCTCAAGGATGGTGGAACCATCCACGACACGCAGTCGTCTCTGGTACTGGAAGACCTGATCGGTAAATTCCTGCTCAATACCGTTAGCAAAGACGCCAAATGAGGAGCTTTTGAATGATCTCTACCTTGCGACGTGGCCTGTTGGTGTTGCTTGCGGCGCTGCCGCTGGTGGCTAACGCCGTGGCGGCACAATCGGCGCACGATCTGGTTCAGGACACTACAAACCGGATGCTCGCCGATCTGTCGGCCAATAAAGAGAAGTACAAGCAGGATCCCCAGGATTTCTATACGGCGCTGAACACCATCGTCGGCCCAGTAGTCGATGCCGAAGGTATTTCCAAGAGCATCATGACGGTCAAATATTCGCGCAAGGCAACGCCGGCGCAGATGAAGACCTTCGAGGAAAACTTCAAGCGCGGCCTGTTCCAGTTCTATGGCAACGCGCTGCTTGAATACAATAACCAGGGCATCACCGTCGATGCACCCAAGGATGAGTCGGGCGACCGCACCAGTGTCGGCATGACCGTCAAGGGCAACAACGGCGCGATCTATCCGGTGTCGTACACCCTGGAGAAGATCAGCGGCGAGTGGAAACTGCGCAACGTGATCATCAACGGCATCAACATTGGCAAGCTGTTCCGTGACCAGTTCGCCGACGCGATGCAGCGCAATGGCAACGATCTGGACAAGACCATCAACGGCTGGGCCGGGGAAGTCGCCAAGGCCAAGCAGTCGGCCGACCAGAACGAGAAGCCTGCCCAATGACCGAATCGGCCATTCGTCTGGACGAAGCCAGTGAGCTGCAGCTCAGCGGTGTGCTGGATTACCGCACCGGCCCTGATCTGCGCGAGCAGGGCAGGGCGCTGATCAAGTCGTGCACTGCCCCGGCATTGGTGATCGATTGCTCGGCGGTGGAGAAGTCCAGCAGTGTCGGTCTGTCGCTGCTGCTGTGCTTCATTCGCGATGCCAAGGCCGCCGGTAAGGCGGTTAGCATTCGCGGGATGCCTGAAGACATGCGCGAAATTGCTCAGGTCAGCGAACTGACCGAGCTGTTGGCGCAACCCTGAACCCGCATCGATAGAGAAGCCCCCCGTCAGAGTCCTGCGCAGCGGGGTTCGCAGGCGCGGGGCTTTTTTGTATGATGTCCGACCCGTGCGCACAGGGCGCCGATTGAGGTTGAGCATGCAGGCCGTAGAAGTGAAGAGCTTCCTTGAAGGAAAGCTGCCAGGAACGCTGGTGGAAGTTGAAGGCGAAGGCTGCAACTTTCAGCTGAACGTGATTAGTGATGAACTGGCGGCGTTGAGCCCGGTCAAGCGTCAGCAAAGCATCTATGCCCATTTGAACCCTTGGATCGCCGATGGCAGCATCCATGCGGTCACTATGAAATTTTTCAGCAGCGCGGCCTGGGCCGAGCGCACCTGAGCCCTAGGGCGTCGAGATTCTTATGGATAAATTGATTATTACCGGTGGCGCTCGTCTTGATGGCGAGATCCGCATCTCCGGGGCGAAGAACTCCGCCCTGCCGATCCTGGCCGCCACTCTGCTGTGCGATGGCCCGGTTACCGTTGGCAACCTGCCGCACCTGCACGACATCACCACCATGATCGAGCTGTTCGGTCGCATGGGTATCGAGCCTGTGATCGACGAGAAGCTCAGCGTCGAAATCGACCCGCGCACGATCAAGACCCTGATCGCTCCGTACGAGCTGGTGAAAACCATGCGTGCTTCGATCCTGGTGCTGGGCCCGATGGTTGCGCGTTTCGGTGAAGCCGAAGTCGCACTGCCTGGCGGTTGCGCCATCGGTTCGCGTCCGGTCGACCTGCACATCCGTGGCCTTGAAGCCATGGGTGCGGTCATCGACGTCGAAGGCGGCTACATCAAGGCCAAGGCGCCTGAAGGTGGCCTGCGCGGTGCGCATTTCTTCTTCGATACCGTCAGCGTGACCGGTACCGAGAACATCATGATGGCCGCCGCTCTGGCCAAGGGCCGCAGCGTGTTGCAGAACGCCGCCCGTGAACCTGAAGTGGTCGACCTGGCGAACTTCCTCAACGCCATGGGCGCCAAGGTATCCGGTGCCGGCACCGACACCATTACCATCGACGGCGTCGAGCGTCTGGGTTCGACCTTCTACAAAGTCATGCCTGACCGTATCGAAACCGGCACCTACCTGGTGGCCGCTGCGGTCACCGGTGGCCGCGTGAAGGTCAAGGACACCGATCCGACCATCCTCGAAGCCGTTCTGGAAAAACTTCGCGAAGCCGGCGCAGAAATCACCTGCGGTGAAGACTGGATCGAGCTGAACATGCACGGCAAGCGCCCGAAAGCGGTCAACGTGCGCACCGCGCCGTACCCGGCGTTCCCGACCGACATGCAGGCGCAGTTCATCTCGCTGAACGCCATTGCCGAAGGCACCGGCGCCGTGATCGAGACGATCTTCGAAAACCGTTTCATGCACGTGTACGAACTGCACCGCATGGGCGCCAAGATCCAGGTCGAGGGCAACACGGCCATCGTGACCGGTACTGACATCCTCAAGGGCGCGCCAGTCATGGCTACCGACCTGCGGGCTTCGGCCAGCCTGGTGATCTCGGCCCTGATGGCTGAAGGCGATACCCTGATCGACCGCATCTACCACATTGACCGTGGTTACGAGTGCATCGAGGAAAAACTGCAGATGCTGGGCGCCAAGATCCGTCGCGTTCCGGGCTAATCGCTGCATCTGGACACAGGGAAGTGTCCGTTGAATTCGTTTTGATCGGGGGTGGCAACGCCCTCGATGTATGTCCGGCGCCGATTGCGACCGGACATGAGTACCTTGATAAGGACTGACGTTTCCCATGTTGACCATCGCACTGTCCAAGGGCCGCATCCTTGACGACACCCTGCCGCTTCTCGCCGAAGCGGGCATCGTGCCGACCGAGAATCCGGACAAGAGCCGCAAGCTGATCATCCCCACGACCCAGGAAGACGTTCGCCTGTTGATCGTGCGGGCCACTGACGTGCCGACCTATGTCGAGCATGGCGCGGCCGACCTCGGCGTTGCCGGTAAAGACGTGCTGATGGAATACACGGGGCAAGGCCTGTACGAGCCGCTGGACCTGCAGATTGCCCAGTGCAAGTTAATGACCGCCGGCAAGGTCGGTGCGGTCGAGCCCAAGGGCCGCCTGCGCGTCGCCACCAAATTCGTCAATGTCGCCAAGCGTTACTACGCCGAGCAGGGCCGTCAGGTCGACATCATCAAGCTGTACGGCTCGATGGAGCTGGCACCGCTGATCGGTCTGGCCGACAAGATCATCGACGTGGTCGACACCGGCAACACCCTGCGCGCCAACGGCCTGGAACCCCAGGAACTGATCGCCACGATCAGCTCGCGTCTGGTGGTCAACAAGGCTTCGATGAAAATGCAACACGCCCGAATCCAGGCGTTGATCGACACCCTGCGCAAGGCAGTGGAGTCTCGACACCGCGGCTGATTTACCTGCGCGACGTCAAGTTGCGCCGTCTATCCGCCTCATAGCCAGAATCTCAGGTGCCCAAGCGGATCGAATGGTAGTTTCGGGCGCCTGAGTTTTTTGCCATTCCTATGAGGCTCTCGCTATGACCGCACCGACTGCAATTCGCCGACTCAACGCTGCTGACCCGGATTTCGCGCATCATCTGGATCATCTGCTGAGCTGGGAAAGTGTGTCTGACGACTCGGTCAATCAGCGGGTGCTGGACATCATCAAGGCTGTACGCGAGCGCGGTGACGCGGCGCTGGTCGAGTTCACCCAGAAATTTGACGGCCTCGAAGTCGCCTCGATGGCGGACCTGATCCTGCCGCGCGAGCGCCTGGAACTGGCCCTGACCCGTATCACCGTGCCACAACGCGAAGCGCTGGAAAAAGCCGCCGCCCGGGTGCGCAGCTATCACGAAAAACAGAAGCAGGACTCCTGGAGCTACACCGAAGCCGATGGCACGGTGCTGGGCCAGAAAGTCACGCCACTGGATCGCGCCGGTCTGTACGTGCCGGGCGGCAAGGCGTCGTACCCGTCGTCGGTATTGATGAACGCGATTCCGGCCAAGGTCGCCGGCGTGACCGAAGTGGTCATGGTGGTGCCGACCCCGCGTGGCGAGGTCAATGAGCTGGTGCTGGCGGCAGCGTGCATCGCCGGCGTCGACCGGGTATTCACCATCGGTGGCGCACAAGCCGTTGCCGCGTTGGCCTATGGCACCGAAAGCGTGCCGCAGGTGGACAAGGTCGTCGGCCCGGGCAACATCTATGTTGCTACCGCCAAGCGTCACGTGTTCGGTCAGGTCGGCATCGACATGATCGCCGGTCCGTCGGAAATCCTCGTGGTGTGCGACGGCCAGACCGATCCGGACTGGATCGCCATGGACCTGTTCTCCCAGGCCGAGCACGACGAAGACGCCCAGGCCATCCTGGTCAGCCCGGACGCCGAGTTCCTCGACAAGGTCGCCGCGAGCATCGATAAACTGCTGCCGACCATGGATCGCGCAACCATCATCGAAACCTCGATCAACGGTCGTGGAGCCCTGATCCACGTGCGCGACATGGCCCAGGCCATCGAAGTCGCCAACCGCATCGCCCCGGAACACCTTGAACTGTCGGTCGCCGACCCGCAGGCCTGGCTGCCGCAGATCCGCCACGCCGGCGCGATCTTCATGGGTCGCCACACCTCCGAAGCGCTGGGCGACTACTGCGCAGGTCCGAACCACGTGTTGCCGACCTCCGGCACCGCGCGTTTCTCCTCGCCGCTGGGCGTGTATGACTTCCAGAAACGTTCGTCGATCATCTTCTGCTCCGAGGCCGGTGCTTCCGAGCTGGGCAAGACCGCGTCGATCCTGGCCCGTGGCGAATCGCTGAGCGCCCACGCGCGCAGCGCCGAATACCGCATCAAAGACGAAGTGAAGGGGAACTGAACATGAGTAAATTCTGGAGCCCGTTCGTCAAGGATCTGGTGCCGTATGTGCCGGGCGAGCAGCCGAAGCTGACCCGTCTGGTCAAGCTCAACACCAACGAAAACCCGTACGGCCCGTCGCCAAAAGCCCTGGCGGCGATGCAGGCTGAACTGAATGACAACCTGCGCCTGTACCCGGATCCGAACAGCGATCTGTTGAAAAACGCTGTCGCCACATACTACGGCGTGCAGAGCAATCAGGTGTTCCTCGGCAACGGCTCGGACGAGGTGCTGGCGCACATCTTCCACGGCCTGCTGCAACACGATCAGCCGATCCTGTTTCCGGATATCAGCTACAGCTTTTATCCGGTTTACTGCGGCCTTTACGGCATCAACTTCGACGCGGTGCCGCTGGATGCACAGTTCCGGATCAACCCGGCCGACTACGCCAAGCCGAATGGCGGGATCATCTTCCCCAACCCGAATGCGCCGACCGGCTGCCTGCTGGCGCTGGAAGCGGTCGAGCAGATTCTCAAGGCCAGCCCGGATTCGGTGGTGGTGGTCGACGAGGCTTATATCGACTTCGGCGGCGAAACCGCGATCAGCCTGGTCGACCGTTATCCGAACCTGCTGGTGACCCAGACCCTGTCCAAGTCCCGTTCGCTCGCGGGCCTGCGGGTCGGTCTGGCGGTCGGCCATCCGGACCTGATCGAGGCGCTGGAGCGGATCAAGAACAGCTTCAACTCCTACCCGATCGATCGCATGGCCAATGTCGGCGCGGCCGCGGCGTTCGAGGATCGCGAGTACTTCGACAAGACCTGCGCGCTGGTCATCGAGAGTCGCGAATGGGTGGTTGCGCAGTTGCAGGCCAGGGGCTTTGAAGTGCTGCCGTCAGCGGCGAACTTCATCTTCGCCCGGCATCCGCAACACGATGCGGCGGGGCTGGCGGCCAAACTGCGTGAACAGGGCGTGATCGTGCGCCACTTCAAGCAGTCGCGGATTGCTCAGTTCCTGCGGATCTCGATCGGCACGCCGGAGCAGAATCAGGCGTTGATCGATGGTCTGGGCGACCTGTAATAACTCGTCTTTCCGTGATGGATGATTGGAAACGCGGAGGAAATAAACTCCGCGTTACCTCTCTTATGGAGCAGGAGGTCAGAAGCAATTTTTCATTTTTGCCAATTGATTTCGAACGTACCTTTGATATTTAGATTGTTTTCATCGGACAAGTTATCAAAGCTACCTTCGTAATTTGACGTCGGTTCGTGACTGACGGTGATATTCCCGGTTTTTATCAGGTGCTGTTTGCCGTTTTCTATAAATACCCAGCCCATATGTGGCGAGCGCGCAAAATCTATCGGATAAGAAAAGTCTTCGCTCGTTCCCTTTTCAATTGTTTTGGGATAGCCCAGCCAGATGCTGCGCTCTCCGTCAGACGCACTGAAATATCCCCCAAAACCGTCGCTGTACTCAGATCTGCTGACATCCGTGAGAGTCAGAATTCTGCTTTCATTGATGACCAGCCGAATCTCGCCTTCGAAATATTGCCCATCTTTCCTGTCCTTTATTTGCATTTTCAATCTCCTTGGCGTCCCGAAGCTGATGGGCGCTGATTAAGTTGCCTTTTCGAAAGCCTACTTATATTCGGAGGGAGAAAAAACTGTCAGAAGTTACAGGTACCAAGCACCATTCTGAATAATGCTCGGGCTGGCTGGTCGATTTGGTTGTTATGGGATTCGCTGGCGGATACCGAGAAGGTTGCTGTGGGAGCACGCTCGCTCCCACAAGCAATTTGTACTTATTCTTCTTTTTCCTTCATCGGCGCTGGTGGTGGACGCAGACCGATCTCGGCCGTCAGCTTCAACTCCTTGCCATTGCGCATCACCTGAATCGTAACCTTGTCGGTCGGCTTGATCCGCGCCACCTGGTTCATCGACTTGCGACCATCGCCCGCCGGTTCGCCGTCGATGCTGAGAATCACGTCACCCAGTTGCAGGCCGGCCTTCTGCGCCGGGCCATCGCGGAAAATCCCTGCCACCACGATCCCCGGACGCCCGGACAGGCCAAACGACTCGGCCAGTTCCTGAGTCAGCGGTTGCACTTCAATGCCCAGCCAGCCGCGAATCACCTGACCGTGCTCGATGATCGACTTCATCACTTCCATCGCCAGTTTCACCGGGATCGCAAAACCGATGCCTTGCGAGCCGCCGGACTTGGAGAAGATCGCGGTATTGATGCCGGTGAGGTTGCCGTTGGCGTCGACCAGCGCACCGCCGGAGTTGCCCGGGTTGATCGCCGCGTCGGTCTGGATAAAGTCTTCGTAGTTGTTCAGGCCCAGCTGGTTGCGGCCGGTGGCGCTGATGATGCCCATGGTCACGGTCTGGCCGACGCCGAACGGGTTGCCGATGGCCAGTGCGACGTCGCCGATGCGGATGTTGTCGGAACGGCCGACGGTGATCGCCGGCAGGTTCTTCAGATCGATCTTCAGCACCGCAAGGTCGGTTTCCGGGTCGCTGCCGATCACCCGCGCCAGGGTTTCACGGCCGTCCTTGAGTGCCACGACGATCTGGTCGGCACCGCTGGTGACGTGGTTGTTGGTCAGGATGTAGCCTTCCGGGCTCATGAGCACGCCGGAGCCGAGGCTCGATTCCATGCGCTTCTGCTTCGGCGAATTGTCACCGAAGAAACGTCGGAACTGCGGATCCTCGAACAACGGATGCGCCGGTTTGGCGATGACCTTGGTGGTGTACAGGTTCACCACCGACGGCGCGGCGATGGTCACCGCGTCGGCATAGGACACCGGCCCCTGCTGCACGCTGGTGGTCTGCGGGGCCTGTTGCAGGTTGACATCGAGGCTCGGAAGCCCGACCCACTGCGGGTAACGCTGAATAATCAACAGAGCGATAAGCACGCCGGCCAACAGCGGCCAGCCGAAAAAACGCAGCGCCTTGAGCATTAAGCACGTCCTGGAAAAGTTGCAGGCGGGGTCAGACCGCCCATAATGTCGCGCATTATACGAGGCCGCGCGCGCCTCTGAACGGGATATTTAGGAGTCTTTCATGGCCGTCGCCCTGAGCACCCTGGTCGAAGAAGCCGACCGTTACCTTGGCAGTGCGAAAATTGCCGATTATTGCCCCAATGGCCTGCAGGTCGAGGGGCGTCCGCAGGTGATGCGCATCGTCAGCGGCGTCACCGCCAGTCAGGCATTGCTGGATGCCGCTGTCGAGGCCGAAGCCGATCTGGTGCTGGTGCATCACGGTTATTTCTGGAAGGGCGAAAACCCATGCATCACCGGCATGAAGCAGCGCCGACTGAAGACATTGCTCAAGCACGACATCAGCCTGCTCGGCTATCACCTGCCGCTGGATCTGCATCCGGACGTCGGCAACAACGTGCAGTTGGCCCGTCAGCTGGACATCACCGTCGAGGGACCGCTGGATCCGGACAATCTGAAGATCGTCGGTCTGGTCGGTTCACTGAGCGAGCCGATGACCCCGCGCGACTTTGCCCGCAAAGTGCAGGAAGTCATGGGGCGCGAGCCGCTGCTGGTCGAAGGCAGCGCGATGATCCGTCGGGTCGGCTGGTGCACCGGTGGCGGTCAGGGCTATATCGATAATGCGATCGCCGCCGGCGTCGATCTGTTTCTCAGTGGTGAAGCCTCCGAGCAGACGTTCCACAGCGCCCGGGAAAACGATATCAGCTTCATCGCCGCCGGCCACCACGCCACCGAACGCTACGGCGTGCAGGCGCTGGGCGATTACCTGGCGAAACGTTTTGCGTTGGAGCACATCTTTATCGACTGCCCGAATCCGATCTGAGCGCCCGAACGGGCAGGCATATTCATATGCCCTTTCGATCTAGTTGGCGTCCTGATTAGAAGAGGTCGCTGTGCTAGGATTCCTCGCTCGAACACGGCCCGCTGGCCGTTCATAAGAAAGCTTTCGTGAGTAGCCATGGTCGACAAACTGACGCATCTGAAACAGCTGGAGGCGGAAAGCATCCACATCATCCGCGAGGTGGCCGCCGAGTTCGACAACCCGGTGATGCTGTACTCCATCGGTAAAGACTCCGCCGTGATGCTGCATCTGGCACGCAAGGCGTTCTTCCCGGGCAAACTGCCGTTTCCGGTGATGCACGTCGACACCCGCTGGAAATTCCAGGAGATGTACAAGTTCCGCGACAAGATGGTCGAAGAGCTTGGCCTGGACCTGATCACCCACGTCAACCCGGATGGCGTTGCGCAGGGCATCAACCCGTTCACCCACGGCAGCGCCAAGCACACCGACATCATGAAGACCGAAGGCCTGAAGCAGGCACTCGACAAGCATGGTTTCGACGCGGCCTTCGGCGGCGCCCGTCGCGATGAAGAGAAGTCCCGCGCCAAGGAGCGCGTCTACTCGTTCCGCGACAGCAAACACCGCTGGGACCCGAAGAACCAGCGCCCCGAGCTGTGGAACGTCTACAACGGCAAGGTCAACAAGGGCGAATCCATTCGTGTGTTCCCGTTGTCGAACTGGACCGAGCTGGACATCTGGCAGTACATCTACCTCGAAGGCATCCCGATCGTGCCGCTGTACTTCGCCGCCGAACGCGAAGTGATCGAGAAGAACGGCACGCTGATCATGATCGACGACGAGCGTATCCTCGAGCACCTGTCCGACGAGGACAAGGCGCGCATCGTCAAAAAGAAAGTGCGTTTCCGTACCCTTGGCTGCTACCCGTTGACGGGCGCGGTGGAGTCCGAGGCCGAAAGCCTGACGGACATCATTCAGGAAATGCTCCTGACGCGAACTTCCGAGCGCCAGGGCCGGGTCATCGACCACGATGGCGCCGGCTCGATGGAAGACAAGAAACGTCAAGGCTATTTCTAAGGGGCTGTCATGTCGCACGCATCTGATTTGATCAGCGAGGACATCCTCGCCTACCTGGGCCAGCACGAACGTAAAGAGCTGCTGCGCTTTTTGACCTGCGGGAACGTCGATGACGGCAAGAGCACCCTGATCGGGCGCCTGCTGCACGACTCGAAGATGATCTACGAGGATCACCTCGAAGCCATCACCCGCGATTCGAAGAAAGTCGGCACCACCGGTGACGACATCGACCTGGCGTTGCTGGTCGACGGCCTGCAGGCCGAGCGCGAGCAGGGCATCACCATTGATGTCGCCTACCGCTATTTCTCCACCGCCAAGCGCAAATTCATCATCGCCGACACCCCCGGCCATGAGCAGTACACCCGCAACATGGCCACCGGCGCCTCCACCTGTGACCTGGCGATCATTCTGGTCGACGCCCGTTACGGCGTGCAGACCCAGACCCGCCGCCACAGCTTCATTGCATCCCTGCTGGGCATCAAGCACATCGTCGTCGCCATCAACAAGATGGACCTCAAGGGCTTCGATCAGGGCGTGTTCGAGTCGATCAAGGCCGACTACCTGAAGTTCGCCGAAGGCTTGAAGATGAAGCCGACCAGCATGCACTTCGTGCCGATGTCCGCTCTGAAGGGCGACAACGTGGTGAACAAGTCCGAGCGCTCGCCGTGGTACACCGGCCAGTCGCTGATGGAAATCCTCGAGACCGTGGAAGTGGCGGGCGACCGCAACTTCACCGATCTGCGTTTCCCGGTGCAGTACGTCAACCGTCCGAACCTGAACTTCCGCGGTTTCGCCGGCACTCTCGCCAGCGGCATCGTCAAGAAGGGCGACGAAGTCGTGGTGCTGCCGTCTGGCAAGAGCAGCCGCGTGAAATCCATCGTCACCTTCGAAGGTGAGCTGGAGCATGCAGGCCCGGGCCAGGCCGTGACGCTGACCATGGAAGACGAAATCGACATCTCCCGTGGCGACCTGCTGGTCCATGCCGACAACGTTCCGCCAGTGACCGACAGCTTCGAAGCGATGCTGGTGTGGATGGCTGAAGAGCCGATGCTGCCGGGCAAGAAATACGACATCAAGCGCGCCACCAGTTACGTGCCGGGCTCCATCGCCAGCATCGTCAACAAGGTCGACGTCAACACCCTCGAAGAAGGCCCGGCGAGCGCGTTGCAGCTCAACGAAATCGGCAAGGTCAAGATCGCGCTCGACGCGCCGATCGCCCTCGACGGTTACGACAGCAACCGCACCACGGGTGCCTTCATCGTCATCGACCGTTTGACCAACGGCACCGTCGGCGCCGGCATGATCGTCGCCCAGCCCGTGACCCATGGCGCTGCCACGCACCACGGCAAACTGGCCCATGTAGCGACCGAAGAACGCGCTCAGCGTTTCGGTCAGCAACCGGCCACCGTGCTGTTCAGCGGCCTGTCCGGCGCGGGCAAGAGCACCTTGGCGTACGCGGTCGAGCGCAAGCTGTTCGACCTCGGTCGTGCGGTGTTTGTGCTGGATGGCCAGAATCTGCGTCACGACCTCAACAAAGGTCTGCCGCATGATCGCGCCGGTCGCACCGAGAACTGGCGCCGTGCCGCACACGTTGCACGTCAGTTCAACGAAGCCGGTCTGCTGACGCTTGCGGCGTTCGTGGCGCCGAGTGCCGAAGGCCGTGAACAGGCTAAGGATCTGATCGGCAAGGAGCGTCTGCTGACGGTTTATGTTCAGGCGTCGCCGACCGTGTGCGCCGAGCGTGATCCGCAAGGTTTGTATGCGGCGGGTGGCGACAACATTCCGGGCGAATCCTTCCCGTATGACGTGCCGCTGGATGCCGATCTGGTGATCGATACCCAGTCGCTGTCGCTGGATGAAAGCGTCAAGCAAGTGCTGGATCTGCTGCGCAAGCGTGGCGCGATCTAAGCGCTGTGCAGAAGTGAAAAACCCGCCGATGAGAGATCATCGGCGGGTTTTTTTTGCTGTGATCGTTCCCACGCAGAGCGCGGAAACGATCAAGCAGGGGATTAGCGGCGATCCGGATACTCGCGGTGCATCTGCGCAAGCAGCGCATCCTTGTCCTGCCACAACTGATTGATCCAGCCTTGGAATTGCAGGCGGTACTCGCCGTCCTGGTCGTAGTTCTTGCCGATGAACTGCGGCGGGATCTTCAGTTCTTCAAAGTGCACCACCACGTCCCGCACATTGCCGCACAGCAGATCCCAGAAACCCGGACGTCCGCCGGGGTAGTGGATGGTCACGTTGACGATCGATTCCAGTTGTTCACCCATCGCATCCAGCACGAACGCAATGCCGCCGGCCTTGGGCTTGAGCAGGTATTTGAACGGTGACTGCTGCTGCGCGTGCTTGCCTGCGGTAAAGCGTGTGCCTTCGACGAAGTTGAAGATGCCCACCGGATTGTCGCGGAATTTCGCGCAGGTCTTGCGGGTGGTTTCCAGGTCTTTGCCTTTCTTTTCCGGGTGTTTTTCCAGATAGGCCTTCGAATAGCGTTTCATGAACGGGAAGCCCAGTGTCCACCACGCCAGACCGATGACCGGGACCCAGATCAGTTCCTGCTTGAGGAAGAATTTCAGCGGCTGGATGCGTCGGTTGAGCACGTACTGCAGCACCAGAATGTCGACCCAGCTCTGGTGGTTGCTGGTGATCAGGTACGAGTGTTGATAGTCCAGACCTTGCAGACCGCTGAGGTGCCAGCGGGTGCGGCGCACCAGGTTCATCCAGCCCTTGTTGTTGCTGATCCAGGCTTCGTGGGTGTGGCTCATCAGCCAGCGCGAGGCGCGGCGCGCGAGGTCGAACGGCAGCACTTTGATCAGCGCCACAAGAAACAGGAACGAGCACAGCAGGATCGTGTTCAGCGCCAGCAGCAGCGCGGCGATTACGCCGCGCAGGGTGGCAGGGAGAAAAGCCAGCATCGGGTCAGATATCCAGAGGTCGGTTGGCAGCCTGAATCGCAGTCAGGGCGATGGTGTAGACGATGTCGTCGACCTGCGCGCCGCGCGGCAGATCGTTTACCGGTTTGCGCAGGCCTTGCAGCATCGGGCCGAGGCTGACGCAATCGGCGCTGCGCTGCACGGCTTTGTGGGTGGTGTTGCCGGTGTTCAGGTCGGGGAACACGAACACCGTGGCGCGACCGGCCACCTGGCTGTTCGGCGCCAGTTGCCGGGCCACGGTTTCGTTGGCGGCGGCGTCGTACTGCAACGGCCCGTCGATCAGCAGCGAGTGCTGTTGTTCATGGGCCAGCAAAGTCGCTTCGCGGACTTTTTCGACTTCCTCGCCGGTGGCGGATTCACCGCTGGAGTAGCTGATCATCGCCACTCGTGGCGTGATGCCGAACGCGGCGGCCGAGTCGGCGCTTTGCAGGGCGATCTCTGCCAGTTCGGCGGCGCTTGGATGCGGGTTCATCACGCAGTCGCCGTAGACCAGCACTTCTTCCGGGAACAGCATGAAGAACACCGACGACACCAGCGTGCAGCCCGGCGCGGTCTTGATCAGTTGCAAGGCCGGGCGGATGGTGTTGGCGGTGGTGTTGATGACGCCGGAGACCAGACCGTCGACTTCATCGAGCGCCAGCATCATGGTGCCGATCACCACGGTGTCTTCCAGTTGCTGCTCGGCCATCGGCGCGTTGAGGCTTTTGCTCTTGCGCAGAGCGACCATGGGCTCGACGTAGCGCTCGCGAATCAGGTCCGGATCGAGGATTTCCAGCCCCGGCGGCAGCGCGATGCCCTGGGCCCGGGCGACGGCTTCGACATCTGCCGGTTTGGCCAGCAACACGCAACGGGCAATCCCGCGCTCCTGACAGATCGCCGCCGCCTGCACGGTGAACGGCTCGCTGCCTTCGGGCAGGACGATGCGTTTGTTGGCGGCCTGGGCGCGTTGAATCAATTGGTAGCGGAAGACCGCCGGCGACAGGCGCATTTCCCGTGGTGTGCCACAGCGCTGGTGCAACCACTTGGCATCCAGATGGCTGGCGACGAAATCGGTGATGATCTCCGCGCGCTCGCGATCATCGACGGGGATTTCCTTGTTCAGACCGTTGAGCAGGTTGGCCGTTTCGTAGGAACCGGTGCTCACCGACAAGACCGGCAAACCTGCCTGCAGTGCACCGCGGCACAGGTCCATGATGCGTGGATCGGGCAGGGTGTCGCTGGTCAGCAGCAGGCCGGCCAACGGCACACCGTTGATGGCCGCGAGGCTGACCGCGAGGATGATGTCGTCGCGATCGCCGGGGGTTACC
Source organism: Pseudomonas sp. PHC1 (assembly GCF_046487845.1). Lineage (NCBI taxonomy): Bacteria > Pseudomonadati > Pseudomonadota > Gammaproteobacteria > Pseudomonadales > Pseudomonadaceae > Pseudomonas > Pseudomonas sp. PHC1. Next base: position 68,751 of record NZ_JBJXHJ010000016.1, on the reverse strand, counting down.
ACCAGCACGCCGGGCTTGAGCAGATCCACGGTGTTGCGCATGGTGCGCGCGCAAATGATGGTCTTGCTCATGCGCCGGGTTTCGTAGTCGCCGGCGTTGAGCACCTGGGCGCCCATCAGGTCGGCGACGTCGCGGGTGCGCGGGGCGTTGAGTTCCGGCTGGAACGGAATGCAGCCGAGCAGACGGAAGTCCCCCGTGCGCAGCAATGGCGAGTGTTCTTTCAGACGTGCGGCGAAGGCGTCCATGCTTTCGTCGGTCTTGACCTTGTTGAGGATCACGCCGAGGACTTTCGGGTCTTTCGGCCCGCCGAACAGTTGCGCCTGCAACTCGACGCGGCCGGACAGTTCGGTCAGCACTTCGTTTTCCGGGGCCGAGACCAGAATCACCTCGGCATCGAGGCTCTTGGCCAGGTGCAGGTTGACCCGCGCGGCATAGCTGGCGCTGCGGGTCGGCACCATGCCTTCGACGACCAGCACGTCTTTGCCGATGGCGGCCTGCTGGTAGAGGGTGATGATTTCTTCGAGCAACTCGTCGAGCTGACCGTCGCCGAGCATCCGCTCGACGTGGGCCAGGCCCAGTGGCTGCGGCGGCTTCAGGCCGTGGGTGCGGGCCACCAGTTCGGTGGAGCGCTCAGGGCCGGTGTCGCCCGGATGCGGTTGGGCAATCGGTTTGAAGAAGCCGACTTTCAGCCCGGCCCGCTCCAGCGTACGCACCAGCCCGAGGCTGATGGAGGTCAGACCCACACCAAAGTCGGTGGGCGCGATAAAAAAAGTTTGCATGCGGATTCTCTAAGGGTGCATGGCAATGGCGATCGTCTCTGTGTGCCGATCTGCCGCAATTCAGTCGCCAAGGTTATCGCTAACCGAGCCTTGTGCGCACCAACCGCAAGCAAAGGGTTGGCCTATTTTTTCAATACGTTGCGCGGCGTCCAGCACCCACGCCCGGGACTGCCAGGGCGGGAGGTGGCGCAGGTGCTGGGTGTGGCCGCAGGACAACTCGACGACCCAGTGGCCATCCTCGTCCTGATGGAATCCGGTGACGGTCACGGGCGCCAATCGATCCCGTCTGTCCGGGTTGTGTTCGCTTTCGGGCAAATCCTTGTTTAGACTTGTCCGTTCTTCATTCTTATGCAAAAGGTCTCGCCCCATGCTGATCGCCGCCAATAAGGCTGTCTCCATCGACTATACCCTGACCAACGACGCTGGTGAGGTCATCGACAGCTCCGCCGGCGGCGCTCCGCTGGTCTACCTGCATGGCGCAGGCAACATCATTCCGGGTCTGGAAAAAGCCCTGGAAGGTAAAGAAGTCGGCAACGAGCTGGACGTTTCCGTCGAGCCGGAAGATGCCTACGGCGAATACGCCGCTGAACTGGTCAGCACCCTGAGCCGCAGCATGTTCGAAGGCGTTGACGAGCTGGAAGTCGGCATGCAGTTCCACGCTTCGGCGCCGGACGGCCAGATGCAGATCGTCACCATTCGTGACCTGGACGGCGACGACGTCACCGTCGACGGCAACCACCCGCTGGCCGGTCAGCGCCTGAACTTCAAAGTGAAGGTCGTTGCCATCCGTGACGCCAGCCAGGAAGAAATCGCTCATGGTCACGTCCATGGCGAAGGTGGCCATCACCACTGATTTTCTGCGCTAAGCTCAGAGAACTGGAGAGGCGCCCGAGGGCGCCTTTTTAGTCCGCGGCTGTCCTTGGTGGTCTCGCCAAGTGGCTGTTTCGAGTAGAACACGGGAATCTGGAGTTCGTCATGAGTGCTTTTCACGACCTTAAGTTGACAGCCCTGGATGGTCAGGAGCTACCGCTGGCACCCTTCAAGGGGCAAGTCGTGCTGGTGGTCAACGTCGCCTCCAAATGCGGCTTGACCCCACAGTACGCGGCGCTGGAAAACCTTTATCAGCAATACAAAGGCAAAGGCTTCAGTGTGCTGGGCCTGCCGTGCAACCAGTTTGCCGGTCAGGAACCGGGCAGTGAGCAGGAGATCCAGGAATTCTGCAGCCTCAACTATGGCGTGAGTTTTCCGTTGTCGAAAAAGCTCGAAGTCAACGGGCACGACCGGCATCAGCTGTACCGTCTGCTGGCGGGCGAGGGCGCGGAGTTTCCCGGTGACATCACCTGGAATTTCGAGAAATTCCTGCTCGGCAAGGACGGTCGGGTACTGGCCCGCTTCTCGCCGCGCACGGCGCCGGATGATCCTTCGGTGATTACGGCGATTGAAAAAGCCCTGAGTTGAAATACAAAAATCGCAGCCATTGAGCTGCGATTTTTTTCGCCTGCCTTTTGACCCTTAATCATTCAGATCAATAGTGCTATCGGCTGGTTGAAACCGCGCATATTATCGCCGTCATATGAGTTACATGCCTGGCAATCATTTTTCCGTGGAGCCTCCCATGCCCGTGCAAGCCCTGTTCAAACCGTTCCAGCTCGGTGCCCTCGAACTGCCGACCCGCGTGGTCATGGCGCCCATGACCCGCTCGTTTTCCCCGGGCGGCGTACCCAATTCCAAAGTGATTGAATACTACCGTCGTCGCGCGGCGGCCGGTGTCGGCCTGATCATCACCGAAGGCACCACCGTCGGCCACCTGGCTTCCAACGGTTACCCGAACGTGCCGCACTTCTATGGTGAAGCTGCGCTGGCTGGCTGGAAAAAAGTGGTGGACGCGGTGCATGCCGAAGGCGGCAAGATCGTTCCGCAACTGTGGCACGTCGGCAATGTGCGCCGTCTGGGCACCGAGCCGGACGCGAGCGTGCCGGGTTACGGCCCGTCGGAAAAACTCAAGGACGGTCAGGTCGTGGTGCACGGCATGACCCAACAGGACATCCAGGATGTGATCGCTGCGTTTGCCCAGGCGGCCAAAGATGCCCAGCGCATCGGCATGGACGGCGTGGAAATCCACGGGGCCCACGGTTACCTGATCGACCAGTTCTTCTGGGAAGGCAGCAACCAGCGCACCGACGAATACGGTGGCAGCCTGGCCAACCGTTCACGTTTCGCCATCGAGCTGATTCAGGCCGTACGCGCAGCTGTTGGCGAAGGCTTCCCGATCATCTTCCGCTTCTCGCAGTGGAAACAGCAGGACTACACCGCGCGTCTGGTGCAAACTGCCGAAGCGCTGGGCGAGTTCCTCAAGCCGCTGTCCGACGCCGGCGTGGACATTTTCCACTGCTCGACGCGGCGTTTCTGGGAGCCGGAATTCGACGGTTCCGACCTGAACCTGGCCGGCTGGACACGCAAGCTGACCGGCAAACCGACGATCACCGTCGGCAGCGTCGGCCTCGATGGCGAGTTCCTGCAGTTCATGGTCAACACCGACAAGGTCGCGCAACCGGCCAGCCTGGAAAAGCTGCTGGAGCGTCTGAACAACGACGAGTTCGATCTGGTGGCGGTGGGGCGTGCGCTGCTGGTCGATCCGGACTGGGCGCAGAAAGTGCGCGAAGGCCGCGAGCAGGACATTCTGCCGTTCAGCCGTGAGGCGTTGATGACGCTGGTTTGATTGCAGTGGGAGGCTTGTCGCGCAGGTCGCGGCAAGCCCCCAGCAAATGGTTTTCAAACTGCTCGACGATAGCTGCCCAACCCTGACGGCTGGCGTGTTGGCGTGCGTTCAGGCGTACGCAGCGCAACCTCTCATCCTCTTCCAGCAGCCATGCCGCTGCCTCGCAGAACGCCTCTTCATCCCCGGGCATCGCCAGTACGCCGTTGTAGCCATGGCGAATATGCTGGGCCGCAGCAGCCTGGTCGTAAGCCACCACCCCAAGGCCTGAAGCAAGCGCTTCGAGCACGACGTTGCCGAAGGTTTCGGTCAGGCTCGGAAATAGAAATACATCCCCCGACGCATAGTGCGCCGCCAGCGCTTCGCCCCGTTGCGAGCCGCAGAAAATCGCCTCGGGCAGTTCCTTTTCCAGTGCCATTCGTTGCGGCCCGTCACCGACCACGATCAGCTTCAGGTTGCGCTGTGGATAAGTGCCGGCGAGCTTTTCGAAACAGCGCTTGAGCAGGCCGAGGTTTTTCTCCGGCGCCAGGCGTCCTACGTGAAAGACGGCAATGTCCTGCTCGCCAATACCCCATTGCTCACGCAAGGCATTCAGGCGTTTGGCCGGGTGAAACAGTTGACTGTCGACCCCTCGCGACAGCAGCGCCAGGCGTTCGAAGTGCCGACGCTCCAGCTCCAGGCGCTGGCTGACGCTCGGCACCAGGGTCAGGGCCGAACGATTGTGAAACCAGCGCAGATAATGAGTAAGCAAGCGCGTCAGCAAACCCAGTCCGTACTGGTGGGTGTATTGCTGAAAATTGGTATGAAAGCCGCTGACCACGGCAATACCGAGCCGCCGTGCCGCGCGCAATGCTGACAGCCCGAGCGGACCTTCGGTGGCGATATAGAGCACGTCCGGGCGCTGGCGCGTCCAGCGTCGCAGCAGTTTGTGCATCGACGACTGGCCCCATTGCAAGCCCGGGTAACCCGGAAACGGCCAGCCGCGGCACAGCAGTAAAGCGTCATCTTCACTGCGCTGCGGATCCTCGGCCTGACGCGGTCGCACCAGTTCCACTCGATGCCCGCGAGCGCGTAAACCGTCGCACAAGCGGCCAAGGGTATTGGCCACGCCGTTGATTTCCGGTGGGAAGGTTTCGCTGATGAGGGTGATATGCAGAGCTGTCGTCATGACCTCAGTGTCGGCTGAGGCCATGTCGTGGTTGTGACGTTCGGATGATGGATTTGTGACGCGGCCTCAGCGCTGCGTCACCAGATTCTCGGCCCCGCGCTCGCGTACCCAGAACAGCGTCGCACCGGCCACGGCGGCCGGCATCATCAGGATGTTGACCACCGGAATCAGCAGCACCAGATAGACGATGCCGCCAAAACTCATGCTCTGCCAGCGCTTCTGACGCAGCCAGGCGAGCATTTCGTTCCAGCCGAGTTTGTGGTTGTCCGCCGGGTAGTCGATGTACTGGATCGCCATCATCCACACCCCGAACAGCAGCCACAGCGGCGCAGCGACGATGTTCACCACCGGGATGAACGAGAGGATGAACAGGCCGATCGCCCGGGGCAGGAAGTAACCGAGCTTGCGCATTTCCCGGGCCAGGGTGCGCGGGATCATCGCGATCAGTTCGCCCCAGCTGAAGGCCGGGAAGTCGTCGGTGCCGCGCACCACGACTTCGACTTTTTCCGCGAGGAAACCGTTGAAGGGGGCAGCGATCACGTTGGCCAGCATCGTGAAGGTGAAGAACACCATCAATGCCACCAGTACCACGAACAGTGGCCACAGGATGTAACTGAGAAAGCTCAGCCATTCGGGCAGCGACGGCATCAGCGTGTCGACCCACAGGCTGAACTGGTGGCCGGCCAGATAAATCAATCCGACGAACAGCACCAGGTTGATGGCCAGCGGCAGCAGCACGAACAGGCGCAGGCCGGGGCTGAGGACCAATTTGAGGCCTTCGCGCAGGTATTGCGGGCCGGACAGAACAGGGGCGGGCATAAGGTGCTCCGAGCAAGGGAAAACGCGCCGACCTTACCGACTTTGCAGAACCTGTGAAAGCGCGGCAGCGGGATCGACATTCACTGTAACAAAGACATCCATCTCGTCAGTGTCTCGGCATAGAGACCACCTATGAGCTGGATTGTTAAACCGTATTTCCTTAATCTTGCCCCCCTCGATACGCTGCACCCAACTTTTTACAGGACTGTCGAGCTCACGCCTTCCCCAAGGTTATCCACAGTCCTTTTTTATTCTCGCCGGCAGTCCGGCGTCCGCGCCTGATGTATCGGCCGGTCAACAGGAGACAGGTTCATGTCTGAAGTCCGTCATTCGCGAGTGATCATCCTCGGTTCCGGCCCTGCCGGTTACAGCGCTGCTGTCTACGCTGCCCGTGCCAACCTCAAGCCGCTGCTGATCACCGGCATGCAGGCCGGCGGTCAACTGACCACCACCACCGAAGTCGACAACTGGCCGGGCGACGTCCACGGTCTGACCGGCCCGGTACTGATGGAGCGCATGCGCGAGCACGCCGAGCGGTTTGAAACCGAGATCGTGTTCGATCACATCAACGCCGTGGACTTCGCTTCCAAGCCATACAGCCTGACCGGCGACAGTGGCACCTACACCTGCGACGCGCTGATCATCGCCACCGGCGCCAGCGCTCGTTACCTGGGCCTGCCGTCGGAAGAAGCGTTCATGGGCAAAGGCGTTTCGGCCTGCGCGACCTGCGACGGTTTCTTCTATCGCAACAAGCCAGTGGCCGTGGTCGGTGGCGGTAACACCGCTGTCGAAGAAGCGCTGTACCTGGCCAACATCGCCAGTAAGGTCACCCTGATCCACCGTCGCGAAACCTTCCGCGCCGAGAAGATCCTGATCGACAAGCTCAACGCCCGTGTGGCCGAAGGCAAGATCGAGCTGAAACTGAACGCGACCCTGGACGAAGTGCTGGGCGACAACATGGGCGTGACCGGTGCGCGTCTGAAGAACAACGACGGCAGCTTCGACGAAATCAAGGTCGACGGCGTGTTCATCGCCATCGGCCACACCCCGAACACCTCGCTGTTCGAAGGTCAGCTGGAATTGAAAGACGGCTACCTGATGGTTCAGGGCGGTCGTGAAGGCAACGCCACCGCGACCAGCGTCGAAGGCATCTTCGCTGCCGGTGACGTGGCCGACCACGTTTACCGTCAGGCCATCACCTCGGCCGGCGCCGGCTGCATGGCGGCACTGGACACCGAGCGTTACCTGGACGGTCTGCAGAACGCTTCGTTCTAAGATCGCAGAAACGAAAAAACCGGCCAATTGGCCGGTTTTTTTATGCCTGCGATTCGCTCGGAATCAGCGGCGTGTCAGCGGTTGCGCTTCGAACTTCACGCCCGCCAGACCTTGCTGGATCAGCGCACGGATATTGCCGTGATCGCTGCCCTCGGGCGTTGCCACGACCGAGCGGTAGTGCTCGCCAAACGCCAGCAGCGCTTCTTCATCGCTCAGGCCTTCCAGCAGCGCCAGACCGAGAGTCTTGCACGAACCTTCATTCTGCCCGGCCGCGTTTTCCACGCCGCCGTTGTTGAATGCCTGAGGCTGGTAGTCGTAACCGGCGGCGATGAAGGACAAGGTGTCGGCAAAAACGTGTTCGCCGCTCTTGAGGCTGGCGCGCAGGGTGTTCAGATCAGTCATGGGGTTTTCCTTTGGCGAACGCCGCTTGTTGTTCGGCGCTGGCTTCTTGCTGATATTGGGCTTTCCAGTCGGCGTACGGCATGCCGTAAACCACTTCGCGGGCGTCGTCGAGGCTGACCTCGATCTGGCGCTCGTCGGCCTCGGCCTTGTACCACTTGGACAGGCAGTTGCGGCAGAACCCGGCAAGGTTCATCAGGTCGATGTTCTGCACGTCCTTGCGGCTGTCCAGGTGGGCGACCAGTCGGCGGAAGGCGGCGGCTTCGAGTTCGAGGCGTTGTTGCTCGGTCATGATGGGCTCTGTGCAGTCAAATCGTGGCGCGGATGATAAAAGTCTGACGCCCGGAGCGCCAGACACGTTCAGCGGCTGGCGGCGAGGGTGATCGACACCGACTCGGCAAATCGCAGGGCATGCGGCTTGTCGACTTCGACTTCGGCGTACAGCACCGATTCGTTGGCCATCACCAGATCCAGCAGCTCCTGGGTCAGGCGTTCGAGCAGCGCAAAACGGTTGCCTTCCACGTGGGCGATGATCGCCTTGGTGATGGTGCGGTAGTTCAGCGCGTGGTCGATGTCGTTGTCACGCACCGCTTCCTGCGCGGCGTACAGGATGGTCAGGTTGATCAGCACATCCTGCTTGTTGAGGATTTCGTCCTCGTTGATCCCGATAAAGGTGCGCAGGCGCAGATCCTTGACCCGGATGCGCGCCATTCCCGGTTGAAGTTGTGGCATTTACTTGCTCCGTCCAATCAATTGCAGGAACTCCTGGCGGGTGTTGCTCGACTCGCGGAAGGCGCCGAGCATGACCGAGGTGTTCATGGTCGAATTCTGTTTCTCGACACCGCGCATCATCATGCACATGTGCCGGGCTTCGATGACCACCGCGACACCGGCGGCATCGGTGACTTGCCGGACCGCCTCGGCGATCTGGCGGGTGAGGTTTTCCTGGATCTGCAGGCGGCGGGCGAACATGTCCACCAGTCGCGCGATCTTCGACAGCCCCAGCACCTTGCCCGTCGGAATATAAGCCACATGGGCCTTGCCGATGAAGGGCAACAGGTGATGTTCGCACAACGAATAGAGTTCGATGTCGGCGACGATGATCATCTCGTCGCTGTCGGAGGCAAACAGCGCGCCATTGACGATCTCCTCGACGCTCTGTTCGTAGCCGTGACACAGATACTGCATGGCCTTGGCCGCCCGCACTGGCGTGTCGAGCAGCCCTTCGCGGTCAGGGTTTTCACCGAGACCGATCAGGATTTCGCGGTAATTCTCGGGCAGGGAACGGGTCATGGAGCATCCTCGCGGGGGCGTATTACTTGACGTGCCGCCCGCCGTTGACGGTCAGGGTCGTGCCGGTGACATAAGGGTTGTCGAGCAGATAGCGCAGGCTCTGATAAATCACTTCGCTGCCGGGTTCGATGCCCAGTGCGGACTTGGCCAGCGCCTTGGCGCGGTACGCCGCGTCGTCGTCGGGATTGAACAATAGCAGGGCTGGCGCGATGCCGTTGACCTTGATTGACGGCGCATAGCGCGCAGCGAAGGACAACGTGAGACTGTCGAGCCCGGCCTTGCTGGCGCAATAGCCGATGTGTTTGCTGCTGCCCTTGCGCGTGACGTCATCGCTGATGTGGACAATGTCGGCAGGGCTCGAACGTTGCAGCAGTTCGGCGCAATGCAGGTTGATCAGGTAGGGCGCCAGCATGTGAATGTTGAACATGCGACTGAAGGCTTGGGCTTCGCCGTCGTCGTTTTCCGCCAGCCACTCCGAAGCGTTGTGCACGATGGCGCGCAGGCTGTCGGTGTGGGTCTTCAGTTCGGTGATGAATGCGAGGATCGACGCTTCGCTGGAAAAGTCCGCGTGCAAGCCGATGGCGCCCAGATCCCGAAGCACCTTCACGCCCGGCCGTTCGCTGCGATAGGTGAAGATCACCCGATGGCCGTCTTCCAGCAAACGCTGCGCACAATGCAGACCGACCCGCTGGCCGGCGCCGGTGATGAGGATGGGAGCTGTGGAAGCAGTCATGTACGGCTCGCGTCGAAGTCAGAGCAAAAACTATAACAGCGACGCGAGCGACGGCTTCAGCGATTTTGCGTGGACGGGGCGCTGGGCAACGGGCGCGCAGGCGCCGGGTTGAGCCAGCCGGCCAGCAGGCGGGTCGACAGCGGAATGAAGAAGTAGACCATCAACGGGGTCAGGCACAGCGTGCTGACGAAGATCTTCGGCAACAGGCTCATTTCCGCAAGCAGCGGAGCCAGGACGAAATTGAACAGCAGCGACACCGGGAAGAATGCCAGCCAGATCGCCACGGCCTGTTTCCAGCGCGGCGGGCGATGCCCGGCGGCACCGAACCAACCTTCGATCCCGCTGACCCGATGTTCGGTCGGGTGGGCAAACAGATCGCTGCCACGGGCCAGCCACGCAGTGCGCGATGCCGAGTGCTCCCATGCGTGCAGGGTCTGTTCGTCGACGAAGCGGAAAATGATCTGGAATTCATCGTCGCCGGGAGGCGGAGCCAGTACGCCGGAGCCGAGGTAACCGGGGAAGTCGGTGGCCAGTTGCTCGCCTTCTCGCAGCCAGGCGATCAGATCCTGATAACGACCATTGGCGACACGACGCGCGACCATCAGCGTGACGGGGGAAGTAGACATTGTGTATCTCCGTATTGCATGTGCGTCGTTCCGGGTAAGAACTTCGCCTGACGCAGCGCGGGGTAGAGGCTGCGTCTTTTGACAAGCAAGGATTATTCCTTGTTTTCGTGACGAACCCGAGACTTTCGTTCCATTTGATCGCTTGAACCCTCATGGGACATCAGGAGTAGAATGGATCCAACTTTGCCAACAAGGACGTGTCCGCACCAATGCCTGTGATCACAGACGTTCGCCCTGCTTCGCAGGAATCTGTTGCGCTGGAGCGCGAGGATCTTTTCCCTATCCGCGAAGTGGCGCGTTTGACCGGTGTGAACCCGGTGACGTTGCGCGCATGGGAGCGACGATACGGGTTGATCCAGCCGATGCGCACCGAAAGCGGGCATCGTTTGTATTCGATGACCGATATCGAGCGCGTTCGCAGCATCGTCGACTGGATCGATCGGGGTGTGGCGGTGAGCAAGGTTGGCAAGATCCTGGCCAAGACCGAACCAGCGAAGGTGCTGGCCCACTTCATTCCGGATGATCTGGTGCAGGCGGACTATCTCCAGTGGCAAGAACAGGTCAGGCAGGCAGTCAGCTCATTCGACGATCAGTTGCTCGATCGGGTCTACGGGCAGATTTTCTCCTCCTATGCCTTGCCCGTGGTGTTTCAGGACATCCTGATGCCGCTGTGGCTGCAAATGCTGCAGCGTCAGGATGCGTTCGGGCAAACCAGTGAGTGGCTGTTCTTCGACGGATTCCTGAGGGCCAAGGTGCTGCAGCGGATTGTCGTGCTGCGGGGCGTGCAGCCGCGCAAGGTGATCATCAGTGCACTGGCCGGTCAGTGCCGCGAGCTTGAGTTGTTGGTCGCGGCGCTGTTTCTCAGCGGCAATGACGAGGGTGTCAGGGTGTTGACCACCGGTCAGCCGTTCGACGAACTGACGCTGGTGTGCGAGAGGGTCAAACCCCAGGCCCTGGTGCTGTTTTCCAATCACGCCCCGACCCCCGAGCTGCCGCGACGGCTGAACCGTCTGGCGTTGAGTCTTGATTGTCAGTTGATGCTGGCGGGCGATACGGCCGATCTGGCGCAGGACAGCCTGGCCGGATCATCGGTCGGCTGTCTGGGCAATGAAGGGACGACCATGCGCCAGCGCATGAATCAGTTTCTGGCGGGGACGCTGGACACCTGAGTATCAGGTGTGCAGGGCTGGGTGGGTCAGGCGATGTTGTTGCAGGATGAACTGGCGCAGACGCTCGGTCTCGTCGGCATCACTCTGGCTTAACTCGTAGGCATAAAAGCCGCTTTCGGTTTCCCGCTCGAACGTGCCGCGCAGGGAAATCCGCTCGTAGCCCGAGGGGCTGAACCACAAGGCAAAATGCTTCGGCGGTTTGGTCTTGTTGCGCACTTCCAGCAGCACACCCTTGTGCGACACCTCGTGCACCCACAACGTACCCGGCTGGCCCTTGGCATTTTCCAGTGCCACCGGTTCTTCCAGGGTCAGACGCCATGGGCGCACCATCGGCCCGTCTTCATAAATGCTCGGTACACCCAGGCGCAGGTGCAGGGCGTGGAATTCGTCTTCCACCAGATGCAGCGGGAAGGTCATCTGCTGATTTTCGAAGTTGGCCTGGATGGTGACTTGCTCATGGGCCGCCAGACGCGTGAGCAGATCACGGATCTGCGAACCACCATTGACCAGCAGGCTCGACGTCGCATCTCGCACGTTGAGTTGCGGGTTGTGTTGCATGGTCTGGATGAAATCCAGCTCATCCTGAGTGAGGAGGGCGTCGCGCTGCATGGCTAACTCGAAATGAATAATTACAAAGTCATTGGTGATTGTAGTTAATGACAATTAGTTCGTTGTTTTGTTTGCGCCGTTCGTCGCTTTCAAAGCAGCGACTTCGGCTTCGAGTGCCGCCACCTGGGCTTCCAGCTGCACAACCCGTTGCTGCGCCTTGACCTGAACGGTGACGTCCTTTTGCACGCCGACGAAGTAGGTCTGCCCGTCGTCGGCATTTTTTACCGTCGACAGGGACAGTTCGTTCCAGAACGGGGTGCCGTCCTTGCGATAGTTGCGCAGGATTTCGCGGCAGGAACCACCGTTTTTCAGAGCCTCGCGAATCAGACCCAGGCTGGCCTGGTCGCGATCACCGGCCTGCAGGAAGCGACAGTCCTGATAGAGAATTTCTTCGCGGGTGTAGCCGGTCAGTTTTTCGAAAGCCGGATTCACGTAGATCAGGATGTTGTCCTGATCGCCTTCCTTCTCAGCTACCACAATCCCGTCGTTTGACGCGTTGATCACCATTTGCAGCAGGCTGGCATTGATCATCTTTGAATCCTTTCAAGGTTGTCAGTGGCGGGCATTGTAGAAGAACGCCCAGCGCTGTCTACTGGCCATCGGCGCTGATCGAGAGCCAATCGCAACAGGGCGTCGCTGGCTGTTACTATCGCCGCTCTTTTTTCAGTTTCAGGATCAGATTGATGAAAGTCGCCATCCTCTCCGGCTCGGTGTACGGCACAGCCGAAGAAGTCGCTCGCCACGCTCGGAACCTGTTGAACGCCGCCGGTTTTGAAACCTTCTACAACTCCCGCGCCAGTCTTGCCGATCTCCAGGCCTTCGGCCCTGACGCCTTGCTGGGCGTGACCTCGACCACCGGCATGGGCGAGCTGCCGGACAACCTGCAACCGTTGTATTCAGCCATCCGCGATCAACTGCCGGCGGCCTGGCGTGGTTTGCCTGGCGCCGTGATCGCCTTGGGTGACGCCAGCTACGGCGACACTTTTTGCGGTGGCGGCGAGCAACTGCGCGAATTGTTCGGCGAGCTGGGCGTGCGCGAAGTGCAGGACATGCTGCGTATCGACGCCAGCGAAAGCGTCACCCCGGAAACCGACGCCGAGCCTTGGCTGGAACAGTTGATCGCCACGCTCAAGGGCTGATCCCGCGCTCGCGCAACAGCGCCAGCCAGGCCTGGGCAGCCTTCGACAGGTAGGCGCCGTGGCGCCAGATGAAGGCGATGTCCCAGCGCAAGTAGTCCGGCGCATTCAGGGTCAGGCGCACCACGCCTGGCCGCACCAGGCCGCGTGCCACCACGCTGGGCAGCAACACCACCCCTTGCCCGGCGGCGACCAGCGCCGCGAGAAAGTCCGCCTGCCCGCTGCGTCCGCCTTCCTTCGGCGTGAAGCCCATCTGCTGGCAGGCCTGGAGCAAGCGGTCGTTGAGTACGAAACTGCGCTGATACAGAAGGAACGGCGTATCGGCCAATTCCTCCAGACCGATTTCACCTTTTGCCGCCAGTGGGTGATCCACCGGTAACAGCGCATCCAGCGGTTCATCGCAGAACGGCTGGAAGTCGAATTGCGGATCTTTCGGCAGCAGACTGCCGCCCAACTCCAGCTCCCCACTGAGCACCGCCTGTTCGATGTTACGGCTGCCACCCTCAAGCAACTGCACGCTGATGTTCGGGTAGCGCCGTCGGTATTCGGCGAACAGCCCGGCAAACAAGGCATCGCTGCCCAGCAAGGGCAATCCGAGACGTAACTCGCCGCGTGCCAATTGGCTGAGGTCATCGAGTTCGCTGAGCAATTCATTGCGTAACCGCAGCATGCCTTCGGCCCGCTGCAGCACCACGCTGCCGGCGGCGGTCAGGCGTATCTGCGAGCCCAGCCGTTCGAGCAACGGTGTGCCGAGGCTCTGTTCGAGCTGGGCGATCTGCTTGCTCACGGCGGACTGACTGATGTGCAGGGTTTTCGCCGCTTGGGTGAAACCGCCCTGATGCATGACTTCGACGAAGCTTTTGAGTTGTTTGAATTCCATGGCTTGATTCCAGATTGGAATGGCTTTGAGTCTAACAATTCGCTTCGGAGATGGTAGCCGGGTTCGTAAGATAGGCACCTGAAAGGAGCCCACCGATGAAAGCCTCGACCCTTAAATACCTCTCTCGACTGCTGGCCGAACTGGCCGTGCTGCTCGCGCTTTACCTGCTCGGCTGCCAGATCGCAGCGTGGCTGGCCTGGCCGATTCCCGGCGGCGTGATCGGCATGGCGCTGTTGCTGCTGGGTTTTGCGTTCGGCTGGGTCAAACCGGCGGCGCTGCAAATGGGCGCCGGCCTGTTGATGGCCGAGATGCTGCTGTTCTTCATTCCGGCACTGATGAGCCTGCTGGATTACGGCACATTGCTGCGTGATGACGGCTGGCGGATCTTGTTGGTGATCGCGGCCAGCACATTGATGGTGATGCTGGTGACCGCTTTTACTGTGGAACTGGCCGTGCGCCTGAGGCGGTCCCATGAAGCTTGAGCTGATGCCGATGTTCTGGCTGGCGTTCACGTTGCTGGCTTATCTGTTCAGTCGCTGGCTGTATCGCCGGACCGGGCGCTACGTGCTGTCGCCACTGATTCTGGTCCCCGCATTGCTGCTGGCGCTGGCCGTGCCGCTGCACACCGCTTACGCCGAATATTCGAGCAACACCCACTGGCTGATGCTGGTGCTTGGCCCGGTCACCGTGGCGTTTGCGGTGCCGATCTGGCAACAGCGGCGATTGCTGGTGCGGCATTGGTCGGCATTGCTGCTGGGCATGCTGGCCGGCAGTGCGGCGTCGATCGCCACGTCGTTCGGCCTGGCGAAGGCGCTGGCGCTGGACAGTTCGGTGACACTGTCGCTGGTACCGCGCTCGATCACCACGCCGTTCGCCATGCCGCTGGCACAGGACCTGGGCGGTGTGCCGGAGCTGACAGCGGTGTTCGTGATGTTCACCGGTGTGTTCGGCGCGATGCTCGGCGGTGTGCTGCTCAAGTGGCTGCCGTTGCGCAGTGCCTTGGCGCGCGGTGCATTGTTCGGTGTCGGTGCGCACGGGGCCGGGGTCAGCCGGGCCCATGAAGTGGGCGGGGAAGAAGGCTCGGTGGCGGGGTTGGTGATGGTGCTGACGGGGCTGCTCAATCTGTTCGCCGCGCCTTTGTTGGCGTCGTTGCTTTGACATGGATCCAGGCTGCTTGCGTCGCTGACTCGTTCAGTCATCAAGCTGGCTGCCAATGCAACTACGCGACCGTCCGGGGCTGACTAGACTGCTGACACACGCAAAAACAATAAGAACGCAGAGGTGCAGACAGTGAGCGTAGCCCCCGTCCCTTCGTCCGTGAACGTCAAAGATCAGGTCAGTGCCGCGGAATGGCAGACCCGGGTCGATCTGGCCGCCTGTTATCGTCTGGTCGCGCTGCATGGCTGGGACGATCTGATCTTCACCCACATTTCCGCCAAGGTGCCCGATACCGAAGATTTCCTGATCAACCCGTTCGGCCTGATGTTTCATGAGATCACGGCCTCGAGCCTGGTGAAGGTTGACCAGGCCGGCAACAAACTCATGGACAGCCCTTACGAGATCAATCCCGCCGGTTATACGATCCACAGCGCCGTGCATGAAGTGCGGCACGACGTGGCCTGCGTGCTGCACACCCACACCGCTTCGGGTGTTGCGGTGTCGGCGCAGAAGCAGGGCGTGTTGCCGATCAGTCAGCAATCTTTGTTCGTGCTGTCGAGCCTGGCCTTTCACGCCTATGAAGGTGTGGCGCTCAACCATGAAGAGAAAGCGCGGTTGCAGGCGGATCTGGGCGACAGCCATTTCCTGATGCTGCACAACCATGGCCTGCTGACCTGCGGCGGCACCATCGCCGACACGTTTCTGATGATGTTCACCTTCCAGCGCGCCTGCGACATCCAGGTCATGGCGCAGACCGGCGGTGCCGAACTGATCGCCATCGAACCGCAGATTCTGGCAGGCGCCAAGGCGATGATTGCCGGCGTCACCAAAAGTGCTCAAGGCATGGGGGGCGCGCTGGCCTGGCCGGCGCTGCTGCGCAAACTTGATAAACAAGACCCGGGGTACAGACTCTAATGCCTCTCGCCGAGATTCCTCTGAGTGTCTGGCGCAAACGCAGCCAGACGTTTGTCTTCCGGGGTCAGTCGATCCGTTACTGGACGGCCGGGCAGGGCGATCCGCTGCTGCTGATCCATGGCTTTCCGACGGCCAGTTGGGACTGGCATTACCTGTGGCAACCGCTGTCCCAGCGCTACCGGGTGATTGCCTGCGACATGCTCGGCTTCGGCGACTCGGCCAAACCGCTGAGTCATTCCTACAGCCTGCTGGAGCAGGCCGATCTGCAACAGGCGTTGTTGGCGCAGCTGCAGGTCGAACAACCGGTGCACATTCTGGCCCACGACTACGGCGACAGTGTCGCCCAGGAACTGCTGGCCCGGCATTACGACGATCAGATCGACGTTGCCAGTTGCGTGTTCCTCAACGGTGGCCTGTTCCCGGAAACCCATCGACCGCTGCTGGCGCAAAAGCTGCTGCTCAGTCCTTTGGGCTGGATGATCGGCCGGGCCTTTACTCGCGATGCGCTGGTGAAAAGTTTCCGTCAGATTTTCGGCCCGGGCACCCGGCCCAGCGAAAGTGAGATGGATGATTTCTGGAGCCTGATCGAATGCAATCGCGGGCAACGCGTCATGCACAAGCTGATTCATTACATTCCCGAACGCCGGGTTCAGCGTGATCGCTGGGTTGCGGCGATGCAGCGTGGCGAGGTGCCGTTGCGGGTGATCGATGGCGAAGTCGATCCGATTTCCGGTGCGCACATGGTCGCGCGTTATCGCGAGTTGATCCCTGACGCGGACACCGTGCTGTTGCCGGGCATCGGTCATTACCCGCAAATAGAAGCGCCGGTGCAGGTGCTCAAGCACTACCTCGAGTTTCGCGATCACTTCGTGTTGCCGCCGCGCAAAGTGGCGTGTTCCTGATTTGGTGCCCGAGGCGCCTGGCGCCTCGGCAGGTTTTCATCATCCCCCAGCCTTATCGCGCACCATTCAGCCCCAGCCGTGTTCGTTGTGACCGCACGCTCTGTGCCTGACACTCAAGGACACTGTCCCTCAGGCCTGCTGGAGTTGCCCCGATGAATGAGTCTGTGCGTTTCGAAGATAAAGTCGTGATCGTCACCGGAGCCGGTGGTGGCCTGGGACGCGCTCACGCTTTGCTGTTCGCCAAACAGGGCGCCAAAGTGCTGGTCAACGACCTCGGCGGCTCGACTCAGGGCGAAGGCGCCAACGCTTCGGCCGCCGACCGCGTGGTGGCGGAAATTCGCGAGGCCGGCGGCATCGCCGAAGCCAACCATGACTCGGTCACCGACGGCGACAAACTGGTGCAGAACGCGCTTGATGCGTTCGGCCGTGTCGATGTAGTGGTCAATAACGCGGGGATCCTGCGCGACAAGACTTTCCACAAAATGGAGGATGCCGACTGGGATCTGGTCTATCGCGTCCACGTCGAAGGCGCCTACAAGGTGACCCGTGCTGCGTGGCCGCACCTGCGCGAGCAAAACTACGGGCGAGTGATTTTCACCGCGTCGACCTCGGGCATCTACGGCAACTTCGGCCAGTCCAATTACGGTATGGCCAAACTGGGTCTCTACGGCCTGACTCGCACCCTGGCCATCGAAGGTCGCAAGAACAACATCCTGGTCAACGCCATCGCCCCCACCGGCGGCACGCGCATGACCGAAGGCCTGATCCCGCCGCAAGTGTTCGAACAACTCAAACCGGAACTGGTCAGCCCGCTGGTGGTGTACCTGGCCAGCGAACAATGCCAGGAAACTTCAGGCTTGTTCGAAGTCGGCGGCGGCTGGATGGGCAAGGTGCGCTGGGAGCGCAGCCTGGGCGCCGGGTTCGATCCTCGCGTCGGATTTTCCCCGGAAGACGTCGCGGCGCACTGGCAGCAGATCTGTGATTTCGAAGGCGCGGCGCACCCGAAGGACAACATCGAAGCGCTGAAGGAAATGATGGGGAATCTGCAGAAGTATTCGCTCTGATCCCTTGGGTCATCCGGCAGGACTTTCCCCGTCCTGCTTTCCCCTTTGAGTGCTCGCCTCCAGCGCCTGCGCCGCTGACTTGCAACAAAAACCTTCGCCCATAAAAAAGGCCGCTGCAAACGCAGCGGCCAAGGTAAGACGTTGGATCAAGGAGCTACAAATCAACGTCAGTGAACACCGGGGGCGATGGATCGAAAAACGCTTCGCACCATCAGAAATCGGTTGCCGGCGACTCGGTCGCGGACTTTGTGCTTTCTCGCGGTCTGCCGTGAAAGCCCGCTCAGAATAAGGGCTGACGCCTCAGGGAAAAATAGCGATTCCAGACATGCACTGTTACGGGGCGCGTAACAGTGCCGCGCACCGGGCAGGTCATTATCCGTTACGTTGATAGTGGTCCATCCAGCCTGTTCATGGCGGGCGCAAAGCCTCGTCGCAGGTGGGCATTCATCCTTTCGAGCGACAGCGTGAATACCTCCTTGGTGCGCTTATCCTCACCGTGGCGCGGCAGTAGGGTGGGGCCTTCTGTCACTCACCGGGGAAGACGCATGACAAAAACAACAATGCGCGCCATCTTCACGCCGCAGGCGCTTGCCGCTGCGGTGGCTTTGGGTTGCTGTGCCCAGGCGCACGCGGTCGCTTTCAATATCGGGGAAATCGAAGGCACGTTCGACTCGTCGCTGTCGGTCGGTGCGAGCTGGGGCATGCGCGATGCCGACAAGTCGCTGGTCGGTACGGTCAACGGCGGGACCGGTCAGTCTTCCACCGGCGATGACGGGCGTTTGAACTTCAAGAAGGGCGAGACTTTTTCCAAGATCTTCAAAGGCATCCACGACCTTGAACTGAAGTACGGCGACACCGGTGTGTTCGTGCGCGGCAAATACTGGTACGACTTCGAACTCAAGGACGAAGACCGCGAGTTCAAACCGATCAGTGACAAGGGCCGCAAGGAGGGCGCGAAGTCTTCCGGGGCGCAGATTCTCGATGCGTTCGTCTATCACAACTATTCCATCGCCGATCTGCCGGGCACCGTGCGCGCCGGCAAGCAGGTGGTGAGCTGGGGCGAAAGCACCTTCATCGGCAACTCGATCAACAGCATCAACCCGATCGACGTTTCGGCGTTTCGTCGGCCTGGTGCGGAGATCAAGGAAGGGCTGATTCCGGTGAACATGCTGTTCGCCTCTCAGGGACTCACCGATCAACTGACGGTCGAGGGCTTCTATCAACTGGAATGGGATCAGACCGTCCTCGACAACTGCGGGACCTTTTTCGGTGTCGACGTGGCGGCGGACGGCTGCAACAACGGCTACACCGTCGGCAACCCGGCTATCGCCCCGTTGGCCCCGCTGGCGGCAGCCTTTGGCCAGCCGATCCAGGTGACCCGTGAAGGCGTGGTCGTGCCCCGTGGCGGCGACCGCGATGCGCGGGATTCCGGGCAGTGGGGCACGGCGTTGCGCTGGCTCGGCGATGACACCGAGTACGGTCTCTATTTCATGAATTACCACAGCCGCACACCGACCGTTGGCACCAGCACCGCCGGCCTTTCGACCCTCGCGGCGCTGCCGGGCATGGTCGGGATCGCAAACGGTCTGGCCCCCGGCAGCGGATCGGGTCTGGCACAAAGCGTGATGCTCGGGCGCGGTCAGTACTACCTCGAGTACCCGGAAGACATCCGCCTGTACGGTGCAAGCTTCTCCACCACGCTGCCGACCGGCACCGCCTGGACCGGCGAGATCAGCTATCGGCCCAATGCGCCGGTGCAGGTCAACACCAACGACTTGACTCTGGCCTTGCTCAATCCGATTGCCGGCGGTGCCGCCTCGCCGCTGGTCACCTCCCCGGGTGCCGACAACAAGGGCTACCGGCGCAAGGAAGTGACGCAGATCCAGAGCACGCTGACGCACTTTGTCGATCAGGTCTGGGGGGCGCAGCGCCTGACCCTGGTCGGCGAAGCGGCGGTGGTGCGAGTCGGCGGCCTGGAGTCGCGCAACAAGCTGCGTTACGGCCGCGACTCGGTCTACGGCCAGTATGGTTTCGGCGGTGACACCGACGGTTTCGTCACGTCCACCTCCTGGGGCTATCGTGCCCGGGCGATCCTCGATTACGCCAACGTGATCGGCGGGATCAACCTCAAACCCAACCTGTCCTGGTCCCACGACGTCGCCGGCTATGGCCCCAACGGTCTGTTCAACGAAGGCGCCAAGGCTGTCAGCGTCGGAGTCGATGCCGACTACCGCAACACCTATACCGCGAGCCTGAGTTACACCGATTTTTTCGGCGGTGACTACAACACCCTCGAAGACCGGGACTTCGTGGCCCTGAGCTTCGGTGTGAACTTCTGATCTGCCCGAGAAGGATGAATGCAATGCGCAAGATGATTCTGCAATGCGGTGTCCTGGCCTTGAGCCTGTTGGCCGCCAATGTGATCGCGGCGGTGTCGCCGGAAGAAGCCAACAAGCTCGGCACCAGCCTGACGCCGCTGGGGGCCGAGAAGGCCGGCAATGCCGATGGATCGATTCCGGCCTGGACCGGCGGTATCCCGAAAAACGCCGGCGCGGTCGACAGCAAGGGCTTTCTGGCTGACCCGTTCGCCAGCGAAAAACCGCTGTTCACCATCACCGCTGCCAACGTCGACAAGTACAAGGACAAGCTGTCCGACGGCCAGGTGGCGATGTTCAAGCGTTACCCCGAAACCTACAGGATCCCGGTCTACCCGACCCATCGCACCGTGGCCGTACCGCCGGAAATCTACGAGTCGGCCAAGCGCAGTGCGCTCAATGTCACCAGCATCAACGATGGCAACGGCCTGGCCAACTTCACCGGCAACCGTTACTACGCATTCCCCATTCCCAAGAATGGCGTCGAGGTGCTGTGGAACCACATCACCCGTTATCACGGCGGCAATCTGCGGCGGATCATCACTCAAGTGACCCCGCAGACCAACGGCAGCTACACGCCGATCCGTTTCGAAGAAGAGATCGCCGTTCCGCAGTTGATGAAGGAGCTCGATCCGGAAAAAGCCGCCAACGTCCTGACGTTCTTCAAGCAGTCGGTCACTGCCCCGGCGCGTCTGGCCGGTAACGTGCTGCTGGTGCACGAGACCCTCGATCAGGTGAAGGAGCCGCGCCTGGCGTGGATCTACAACGCCGGCCAGCGCCGGGTGCGCCGTGCGCCGCAAGTGGCCTATGACGGGCCCGGCACTGCGGCCGACGGCCTGCGCACCTCGGACAACTTTGACATGTTCTCCGGCGCCCCGGACCGCTACGACTGGAAGCTGATCGGCAAGAAGGAAATGTACATTCCCTACAACAGCTACAAGCTCGATTCGCCGAGCCTCAAGTACGACGACATCGTCAAGGCCGGGCACATCAACCAGGACCTGACGCGGTATGAGCTGCACCGGGTCTGGGAAGTGGTTGGCACGGTGAAACCGAACGAGCGACACATCTACGCCAAACGCCACATGTACATCGACGAGGACAGCTGGCAAGTGGCGCTGGCCGATCACTACGACGGTCGCGGACAGCTGTGGCGAGTGGCTGAGGGACACGCTCAGTACTACTACGATCACCAGACCCAGGCCTACACCCTCGAAGCGCTCTACGACATCATCGCCGGCCGGTACATTGCCTTGGGGATGAAGAACGAAGAGAAGCACAGCTTCGAATTCGGCTTTGAAGCCAAAGCCGCCGATTACACCCCGTCGGCCCTGCGTTCGGAAGGCGTACGGTAAAGGTTGCAATACACGGGCGGGCAAAAAGGCGACCGCACGGTCGCCTTTTTTATGGGCGCCAATCAGCGTACTGAATACTCGTCAACAAGCGGCGGCGACAGGGCTAGGGTGAGCGTACAACGATAAAAAGGCGCAGCCGATGACCGCCATGACCTACGCTGCGGATCGTCCGGGATTCTTGCCCAGACTCTCCGCTCATCATCTTCCACGCTCACGTCTGACTGCATCGCTGCTCGAGTCTTCGGCACGGGTCCGGCTGATCTGCGCACCGGCCGGCAGTGGCAAAAGCACGCTGTTCACCGAGTGCCAGTTGCAGGCGCCCGCCGAATGTACGGTGTGCTGGCTGCCGCTGGCAGGCCTGTCGATCAGTGTCCCGGCATTTTGCGAGCGGCTGGCGCAGGCACTCGGGCTGGCAGCTGCGGATGAGTCGTCGCTGCTGCATTGGCTGGCGCGTCGGTCCTCGCCGGTGTGGGTGTTTCTCGACGATTACTGCCGTGTTGAAGACCCCGCGCTGGACGCGCTTCTCGACCGCATGCTGGCGCTCGCCAGTCCCGCCGTCACCTGGTGGATCGGTACGCGTCGGCGCCCGCAATGCAACTGGCCGCGCCTGTTGCTCGATGACGCCTTGTACGAGTGTGAAAGCGCGGCGCTGGCGTTGAGTCGCGGCGAGATCGCGCAACTGTTGCGTCACCTGCCATCCGTCCAGGCCGACCAGGTGGCCGCTCGGATACATCAGCGCAGCGGCGGCTGGTGTGCCGGGGTGCGGATGCTGTTGATGCAAAAGTGTGACTGGTCGCAAAAGACTTTGCCGCAGCAACGCATGGACACCCTGCTGGACTACCTGCAACACGAACTGTTCAGTGGTTTGACCCCGGAGCTGGCCGAGGCCTGGCGAGTGCTGGCGCATCTGCCGCGGTTCAACGCCAGTCTGTGCGATCACCTGTTCGGTGTCGGCGAAGGGGCGCAGTGGATGCGCACCCTGCAAACACTCGGGTGTTTTATCGAGCCCTGGCAAGGGTCGCCGGACTGGTTGCAGGTGTGCGCTGCGCTGTCGCGTTTGATGCGTGATGAACCCTGGTCGGCTGGACGTTCCTGGCATCGCCGGGCCTGTCAGTGGTTTGCCGCCGGACAGCATTGGAAATGCGCCTTCGAACAGGCGTTGCTGGCTGAAGAGTACGAGGTCGCGGTGAGCCTGCTGCAGCACTTCAGTTTCGAGCATCTGTTCGAGGAGCAGACGGTCGTGCTGTTGTTGCGTCTCTACGAGCAACGCGGCGAGGAACTGCTGTTGGGTTCGGCGCAACTGGTCGGACTGGTCACAGCGGCGCTGCTGTTCGCCGGACGATTTGCCCAGGCGGCGGACTGCATCGGGCAACTGGCGCGTTTTCTACCGCCCCGGTCGGCGGAACAGCAACGGCAACTGATCGCCCGCTGGCAGGCGCAGCAAGGCTGGCTGTTGCATCTGCAAGGGCGGATGGAGGAGGCGCGCGAACATTTCGAGCAAGCCTTGAACGATCTGTCGCCGCAGGCGTGGACCGCGCGTCTGCTGTGCCTGTCGGGCCGCACTCAGCAGGCGTTGCTGTGCGGTGACCTGGAGCTGGCTCATTCGATCAATCGTGAAGCGCTGTGCCTGGCCCGGGCGGAGGGTTCGTTGCTGTTCGAGGCGTTGCTGGAACTGGATCACGCCCAGTTGCTGGAGCAGCGAGGCGCATCGGCTCGCGCCGAAGAATTGCTGGTCAATCTGTGCGACATGCTCGGTGCGTCTGTCGAGCGACCGACGCCGTTGCTGGGGCGTATTGCCCTGCGTCGTGGGCGGCTGGCATTGAGCATGGGGCAGCAAGACCGGGCGGCCGAGTTGTTTCAACAAGGGCTCGACGATTGCCTGCGCAGCTTTGACAAGCGAGTGCTTTATGGCTTCCTGGGCCAGGCCCAACTGGCGGCCGATCAAGGTGATTATCCACAGGCGTTCATGCGTCTGCGTGATGCTGAGCGGCTCATGCAACAGCGGCAGATTCCGGACACGGTTTATCGCGGCGTTCTGTTGCAGGTCAGCAGTGAATTCTGGCTGCAACAAGGACGGCCCGAACTGGCTCGCGAAGCATTGAGTCGAGTGCTCAGGCACTATCGTGGCCCGCGCTCACGGCAGGCCCCGCCGGCAACGCTGGAACTGATTCCGCGCATCGAGTGTTTGCTGATTCTGGCCGAGATCCGATTGGGTCAGGCACGGCAGCCGATGGCGCATCTGCAGATTTTGCTCGAGCACGCTCATGCCAACCGGATGGTCGTGCTTGAAGCCGAGTTGCTGTTGGCAATGAGCGAGGTGGCCTGGACGCTCGATGATCTGGAGTCTGCCCGGGGCTACTTCGACAACGGGCGAACGTTGGCCAGGCATTTCAATTTGCAGCGTTTGTCGATGAAGTTTGATCAGAAGGCGCTGAACCTATGGCCCGGTTCAACGCTTGCCGCTTCACTCGCAGATGACGGGGATAACGAAGGCTCACTGAGTTTGAGAGAGTCGCAGGTGCTTGGATTGATCGCGTCGGGGAGCTCCAACCAGCAAATTGCGGACACGTTGTTCATCTCGTTGCACACGGTCAAAACGCATGTCCGGCGCATTCACGCAAAACTGGGTGTCGAGCGCAGGACTCACGCCGTAGCGCGGGCGAGAATGCTCGGTTTATGCCGATGAACACTCACGCTGACTGATACCCCATCCGCCAGCTCACGGCCCGCGTCGCAGCCAATAACCGCTGCGCCGCCGGGCCGTTTTCGTCGGCGTGAAACAGCGAGGTCGGGCCGACGATGGTCAACACCGCCGCGACCTGCCCGAGGGCGTTGAACACCGGTGCCGACAGGGCATCGACGCCCGGCATCAGCAAGCCGTGAACATGATGCAGACCGCGTTCGCGGATCTGTTCGCACAATGCGGCATAAGCTGTTTCGTCTGCCAGCGGATGGCCGCCGCTGGCGATTTCCTGCTCGCGCAATTCGTCGGTTTCCCGGTGCGGCAGATAAGCGCCGAACACCAGGCCGGTGGAGGAACTGAGCAGTGGCAATACCGAGCCCAGTTGCGTCACCACCGTCACCGCACGCACCGCCGGTTCGATGTGCACCACGGTCGCGCCCTGATTGCCCCACACCGCCAGGAAACAGGTTTCGTTGAGTTCGTCGCGCAGTTCGGCCAGGGGCAGGGCGGCGATTTTCAGCACGTCCATACTGTTGAGTGCGGCCAGGCCCACGCGCAGCGCTTCGCGGCCGAGGCCGTAGTGGTTGGTGGCGGTGTTCTGTTCGGCGAAACCACTGGCGATCAACGCCTGCAGATAACGGTGAACCTTGCTCGCGGGCATCTGCACATGTTCGGCCAGACGCGACAGTGAAGTGGACGGCGACAACTCGGCCAGGGCCTTGAGGATGTCGGTGCCCACTTCGGCGGAGCGGACTTTCTGTTTGCCATTGCTGTCGCTGGTTTTTTCCATGGTGTTGCCGTGTCCCGGAACGAATGGGCGTCTTTATAGCTTGACGCTGGTGAGTGAGCAAATTACGTTATGCGTAATCGCATTACGATAAAAATAACCCCGGCGTGCCAAGACCTCCGATCCAGAGTGTCCGGCCATGCCGACGCCCTGTTCAGGAGGCTCCATGAACCTCGATTCAGCCCTGGCTTACCAGTCCGGTTTCGGCAACGAATTCAGCTCCGAAGCGTTGCCCGGCGCACTGCCCGTCGGCCAGAACTCCCCGCAGAAAGCCCCGTACGGTCTGTACACCGAACTGTTCTCCGGCACTGCGTTCACCATGACCCGCAGCGAAGCGCGGCGTACCTGGATGTACCGGATCCAGCCGTCGGCCAATCACCCGGCATTCGTCAAACTGGAGCGGCAACTGGCGGGCGGCCCGTTGGGTGAAGTGACCCCCAATCGCCTGCGCTGGAACCCGCTGGACCTCCCGACCGAGCCGACCGATTTCATCGACGGCCTGGTGAGCATGGCGGCCAACTCCGCTGCCGAAAAACCGGCCGGGATCAGCATCTACCACTATTGCGCCAACCGGTCGATGGAGCGTGTTTTCTTCAACGCCGACGGCGAGCTGCTGCTGGTGCCGCAACTGGGGCGCCTGCGCATCGCCACCGAACTGGGTGTGCTGGAAGTGGCGCCGCTGGAAATCGCCGTGCTGCCGCGGGGTCTGAAATTCCGCGTCGAACTGCTTGATCCGCAAGCACGCGGTTATGTCGCCGAAAACCATGGCGCGCCACTGCGCCTGCCGGACCTTGGACCGATCGGCAGCAATGGCCTGGCCAATCCGCGGGACTTCCTGACCCCGGTCGCCGCTTACGAAAACCTGCAGCAACCGACCACCCTGGTGCAGAAATTCCTCGGCCAGTTGTGGGGCACCGAACTCAATCACTCGCCGCTGAACGTGGTCGCCTGGCACGGCAACAATGTGCCGTACAAATATGACCTGCGCCGATTCAACACCATCGGCACCGTCAGTTTCGATCACCCGGACCCGTCGATCTTCACCGTGCTGACGTCGCCGACCAGCGTCCACGGTCTGGCCAACCTCGACTTCGTGATCTTCCCGCCGCGCTGGATGGTGGCCGAGAACACCTTCCGTCCGCCGTGGTTCCACCGCAACCTGATGAACGAATTCATGGGCCTGATCCAGGGCGAGTACGACGCCAAGGCCGAAGGTTTCCTGCCTGGCGGTGCGTCCCTGCACAGCTGTATGAGCGCTCACGGCCCGGACGGCGAGACCTGCACCAAAGCCATCAACGCGGACCTCAAGCCGGCGAAGATCGACAACACCATGGCCTTCATGTTCGAGACCAGCCAGGTGCTGCGCCCCAGCCGCTTCGCCCTCGACTGTCCGCAACTGCAATCCACTTACGACGCCTGCTGGGCCACGCTGCCCGCCACGTTCGACCCGACCCGGAGATAACCCATGACTCAGACTTCCATCACCCGCAGTTGGGTCGCCTCGGCCAACGGTCACGCGGATTTCCCGTTGCAGAACCTGCCGCTGGGCGTGTTCAGCAACAACGATTCGGCACCGCGTGCCGGCGTGGCGATTGGCGAACACATCTTCGATCTGCAAGTGGCGCTGGAGGCCGGGCTGTTCGACGGCGCCGCGCGCAGTGCGGTCGAAGCCATGCACGGCGGTCAGTTGAACGCCTTCTTCGAGCTCGGCCGCGACGCCCGTGTTGCCCTGCGCGAACGCCTGCTGGAACTGTTCAGCGAAGGCAGCACCCATCGCGGCGCCATTGAAGCCCAGGGCGCAAAACTGCTGCCACTGGCCGCTGATTGCCAACTGCACCTGCCGGCGCGCATCAGTGATTACACCGACTTCTACGTCGGCATCGAGCACGCGCAGAACGTCGGCAAACTGTTCCGCCCGGACAACCCGCTGCTGCCAAACTACAAACATGTGCCGATCGGCTACCACGGTCGCGCGTCGACCGTGCGCGCCTCCGGTGCCGACGTGCGCCGCCCGAAAGGCCAGACGTTGCCGGCCGGGGCGACCGAGCCGACCTTCGGCCCGTGCGCACGTCTGGACTACGAGCTGGAACTGGGGATCTGGATCGGTCAGGGCAACGAGATGGGCGAGCCGATTGCCATTGGTGACGCCGCTGAACACATCGCCGGTTTCTGCCTGCTCAACGACTGGTCGGCCCGTGATATCCAGGCCTGGGAATACCAGCCGCTCGGCCCGTTCCTGTCCAAGAGTTTCATCACCAGCGTCTCGCCGTGGGTGGTGACTGCCGAAGCGCTGGCGCCATTCCGCACCGCGCAACCGCCGCGCCCGCAAGGCGATCCGCAGCCGCTGCCGTACCTGCTCGACAAACGCGATCAGGATGGCGGAGCCTTCGACATCGAGCTGGAAGTGCTGCTGCTCACCGAGAAAATGCGCGAGCAGAACCTGCCGGCCCATCGCCTGACCCTGAGCAATACCCGCTACATGTACTGGACGGTCGCGCAAATGGTCGCGCACCACAGCGTCAACGGTTGCCAGTTGCAGGCCGGTGACCTGTTCGGTTCGGGCACCTTGTCCGGCCCTGAAAGCGGTCAGTTCGGCAGCCTGCTGGAAATCACCGAGGGCGGAAAAAAGCCGATCGAACTGGCGTCCGGCGAAGTGCGCAAATTCCTTGAGGACGGCGACGAAATCATCCTGCGCGCCCGCTGTGCCCGCGAAGGTTTTGCTTCGATCGGCTTCGGCGAATGCCGTGGCACCGTGCTGGCGGCACGCTGACAGGAGCGGCGCATGGATCTCTACACGTATTACCGTTCCACCTCGTCGTACCGGGTGCGGATCGCGCTGGCACTCAAGGGCCTCGACTACCAGGCGTTGCCGGTCAACCTGATCGCGCCGCCCGGTGGCGAGCATCGGCAACCGGCGTACCTGGCGATCAATCCCCAGGGCCGGGTGCCGGCGCTGCGCACTGACGACGGCAAGTTGCTGATTCAGTCGCCGGCGATCATCGAGTACCTGGAAGAACGTTATCCACAGGTGCCGTTGCTCCCCGAAGACCTCGTTGCCCGCGCCCGGGTGCGTGGCGTGGCGGCGGTGATTGGCTGCGACGTGCATCCGCTGCACAACGTCAGTGTGCTCAATCGCCTGCGCGGTCTGGGGCATGACGAGGCGCAGGTGAACGAGTGGATCGGCCACTGGATCAGTCAGGGGCTGGCGACGGTGGAGCAGTTGATCGGCGACAGCGGCTTCTGTTTCGGCGAATGGCCGTGCGTGGCGGACGTGTACCTGATTCCACAACTGTACGCGGCCGAGCGGTTCAGCGTTTCGCTGGAGGCGTATCCACGGATTCGTCGGGTGGCCGCGTTGGCCGCTGAGCATCCGGCCTTCATTGCGGCGCATCCGGCGAATCAGCCGGACACGCCGAAGTAGCATTGGATGGCTCCCGCGCGGCGCACGGGAGCCAATCCGGTTACCCGCAAAAAATCATAAAAACAAAACAGGTACCTTGCGATGCACAACCAGATTGCCAGCTTTCGGGCGGCACTCGACGCCCGTCCTGTGTCCCGCTTTCAGTGGTTGCTCCTGATGCTTCTCGCCTTGCTGCTGGTCACCGACGGCTATGACGCCCAGGTGCTCGGTTACGTGGTGCCGGCACTGGCGCAGGACTGGGGCCTGGAAAAATCCGCGTTCGGCCCGGTGTTCAGCGCCAACCTGCTGGGGCTCACCCTCGGCTCCCTTGCTGTGACGCCGCTGGCCGATCGCTTCGGCGTACGGCGGATTCTGCTCGCCTGCGTGCTGATCTATGCCAGCCTCACGGTGCTGATGGTGTTCGCCGATTCCCTCAATACCCTGATGATCGCGCGCTTCATCTGCGGCATCGGCATGGGCGGTGCGATGCCCAGCGCCATGGCGTTGATGTCGGAATATTCGCCGCCACGCCTGCGCACGCTGATGGTGACGCTGGCGGCCTGCGGTTTTTCCTTCGGCGGGGCGGCGGGTGGTTTTGTCGCGGCCGGTTTTATCGACCGGTTCGGCTGGCAAGCGGTGTTCCTCGCCGGCGGTGTCACGCCGCTGCTGTTGTTCCCGTTTCTCTGGTGGATGCTGCCGGAATCCTTGCCACGGCTGCTGCGTGACGCTCCACCGTATGCGCGCCTGCGCAAGGTCACCGCGCGGATGCTGCCGGACTGGCAACCGCCCGCCGCATCGGTCGAGCAGAACGAGCGTGAGCAGGGCAGCAAACTGACCGTGGTGGAGTTGTTCCGCAATGGTTACGCCCGCCCGACCTTGCTGATCTGGGCCACGTTTTTCGTCAGCCTGATCCTGCTGTATTTCATGATCAGCTGGCTGCCGTCGTTGCTGCTGGAAAGTGGCCTGAAACTCAACGAAGCGAACCTGGTGACGTCGATGTTCCTGTTCGCCGGCACGCTGGGGGCGATCTGCATGGCGTGGTTCGCCGACCGGTTGAAAAGCAAGGTGCGCCTGTTGTCCGGCGTGCTGGCCGGCGCGGCGCTGTGCACGATCCTGCTGGGCCTGAATCACGACAACCCGCGTTATCTGGTGGCTTGTGTGTTCGCGGCGGGGTTCTGCATCATCGGCGGGCAACTGACGCTCAATGCGTTTGCCAGCAATTTCTATCCGGCCCACGTACGCGCCACCGGCACTGGTTGGGCGTTGGGCGTCGGGCGGTTCGGGTCGATTCTCGGGCCGTTGTTCGGCAGCCTGTTGCTGGCGATGCACATTCCGGTGGAGCAGATTTTCTTTTTCTGCGCGATCCCGGCGGTGATTGCGGCGTTGCTGATCATTCAGGTGCGTTCGCCAGCCACTGCCCTGTTCAGTGGACGACTGAGTTCGGCGGCAGATGCCCCAGCCGTTCCGTCAGTCGAAGTCGCTGAATCGGGTCGTCACTGAGTAATAGTGCGTGCTCCAGATCGAAACGCTCGGCGTTCGGGCAATCGAGGCGCTGGTACAGACTGGCCCGCGCCAGGTAGTCGGCGGCGCTGGCGTTGCCCAGTTCGAGCACGCGCTCGGCATCGATCAGTGCCGCAATAAAGTCGTCGTGGGTCAGGTGCAACTGACGCAGGTTGCGTGACAGACGCTGAAGCATCTGCACCGGCTCGGCAGTCAGCAGGTGATCGGCGCTGAGTTTCATCTGGTGGCCGTACTGGCGATGCAGCAGTTCGCGGCAGTCGTTCGGATACAGGCGCCGTCCACCGCACGGATCGAGCAGGTGATCGGCCCCGGGAACCTTGAGCAGGAAATGCCCGGGGAAGTTGACGCCCACCAGTGGAATCTCCAGGCCCCGGGCCAGTTCCAGAGCGATCAGTGCCAGCGCCAGCGGCTGGCCGCGTTTGGTCTGCATGACTTTGTGCACCATCGCGGCCTGCGGGCGCAGCGGTATGAAATCATCCTGGGCAAAACCCAGATCTGTCATGCGCCGCAGCAGCGGTTGCGCCAGTTCGCTGACCGGCAGCAACGGCAAACCATAGCTGACCCGCTGTTGCAGCTCCTTGAAGTCCTGCAACAGCGCTTCGGGATCGGCTTGTTTGTCGTGTTCGGCGGCCATCCACAACGCGGCTTCGAACAGCGCGGGCGGTGAACGGTGCAGACATTCGAAGAAACGTTGGCGCGGGCTCATCTCAATCTCCGGGGCATGCCTCGTTTTAGCCCCGTCTTTGCCATTCGTCCAGTGCCGGGCCGCTCTGCCATCGGGTTATGCCACAACCCTCTGACGGGTGACGGTGCTTATTCCGGCGCGCTTCAGCAATTTTCAGGCGCAAGCCTATACTGGCGTCTACCAGAAGTGATTCGGGAGCCTGCCGATGTTCGCTCTCATGCAAAGCACTCGCCTGGAATCGCTGCACCTTAGCGTTGATCCGGTGTCCGGATTGAAGGCGGTCATTGCCATTCATAACAGTCGCCTTGGGCCCGCCCTGGGCGGGTGTCGTTATCTTGCCTACCCGAACGACGAATCCGCAGTCGAGGACGCCATACGCCTGGCTCAGGGCATGAGCTACAAGGCTGCGCTGGCCGGCCTCGCCCAGGGCGGCGGGGTGGCCGTGATCGTGCGGCCGGCCCATGTGGAAAACCGCGCCGCATTGTTCGAGGCTTTCGGGCGTTGCATCGATCAGCTGGACGGTCGCTACATCACCGCCATCGACAGCGGCACCTCTGTGGCGGATATGGATTGCATCGCCCAGCAGACCCAGCATGTCACCAGCACCACTTCGGCCGGCGACCCCGCGCCGCATGCGGCGATGGGGGTGTTCACCGGGATTCGCGCCACGGCCATGGCGCGGTTGGGCAGCGACAACCTCGAAGGCTTGCGCGTGGCGATTCAGGGACTGGGCAATGTCGGTTACGCCCTGGCTGAACAGTTGCACGCCGCCGGTGCCGAACTGCTGGTCAGCGACATCGACCACGGCAAAGTGCAACTGGCGATGGAGCAGCTCAACGCCCACCCGATTGCCAACGACGCATTGCTCAGCACGCCGTGCGACATCCTCGCGCCGTGCGGTCTCGGCGGGGTGCTCAACAGCCACTCGGTCACCCAGTTGCGCTGCTCGGCGGTGGCGGGCTCGGCCAACAATCAGCTGACGCACCTGGACGTCGCCGATCAACTGGAACGGCGCGGCATCCTGTATGCGCCGGATTACGTGATCAATGCCGGCGGGTTGATCTACGTTTCCCTCAAGCACCGTGGCGAAGAGCTGACCACCATCACAGCGCACCTGTCGAAGATCAGTTCGCGATTGACCGAAGTCTTCGCCCATGCCCAGGCGGAAAAGCGTTCACCGGCACGGGTGGCGGACGAGTTGGCAGAGAAAGTGTTGTACCGCTGAGATTTGTCCGGACATGAAAAAGCCCCTGAGTCTTTCAACTCAGGGGCTATTCAATTCAAGTGTCGCTTATTTCGCAGCCTTCGCCACTTTGGCGGGTTTGGCTGGCGGTTCTGCCGGTTCAGCCGCGTCTGCCGTTTCGGTTGCCATAACCGGTGCAGCCGGTGCGTTGATCAGCTCCGACAGGGCATCAGGCTGGCTCTTGAACGCCCGGGCGAACACATCGCGGTTCTTTGCCATGAAGATCCCGACTTCTTCCACTTGCTGCTCGCTCAACGAAGGAACGGCTTTTTCCAGCACTTCGGCCAACAGTTCGGCCAGTTCGAGCATTTTGTCATGACGGTCAGCTTCGGCTTTATCCATGAACAAGCGCTCCAGATCTCGGCTGCTGCGGTATACCACTTCGACGGCCATTCACCACCTCACATGCCTTCACATTAAGTTGTCTTTGCGACTACTGTATCGATATACAGCGAAAAGGATAAGCGAATCCCTGCGCTTTGGGTAGTGGCATTTCAATGTAGACCGGATTCGTATTTTGTCAGCCCGACGCCTGCGCACAGGTGCGACCAAACGCCACGGCGCGGGTTTCGCGGCAGCTCGCCATGATGGCGTGGCCTCTTTTCTGCATGCATCTGCGTACGTGCGCAATAACCGTCACGTCCAACGCGCAACATCCGCTCGAACCGGGCTAAGGAACCTTCATCGTGAAAATCAACTGGGCCGAGAAACTGCGGCAAAACGTGCATCAACTGGCCGAGTCCCTGGGCAACCTGTTCGTCGAGACTTTCCACTACCTGGCGCTGTTCGCCATTGGTGCGGTGACCGCCTGGGCGGCGGTGATGGAATTTCTCGGGATGCTCGAGGAAGGGCACATCAAGATCGATGACATTCTGTTGCTGTTCATCTATCTGGAACTGGGGGCGATGGTCGGGATTTATTTCAAGACCAACCACATGCCGGTGCGCTTCCTGATCTACGTGGCGATTACGGCACTGACGCGGCTGCTGATCTCCAACGTCTCGCACCACAATCCGCCGGACATGGGCATCATTTACCTGTGCGGCGGAATTCTGCTGCTGGCGTTCTCGATCCTGGTGGTGCGTTACGCCTCGTCGCAATTCCCTTCGGTGAAAATCGAGAACCCGCACCGCAAGATCGGCACGGGTTCCAGTGAACATCCGGAAGTGGAGAAGGGCGAACTCTAAAGGCCGGCAGATGATCCGGGCAGGTGTTTGATCTGACGCGGTGGCGGAGTGATTCCGTCGCCGCGGGTCATGGCATCGAGGATCGCCATGGCGCTGTGGCCCTGCTCGATGGCGATGCCGAACTGAATGCTTTGCACCAGGCGTTTGAGGCGCTTGGGATCATTGCGCTGTTCGGCGCTGATCATCCGTTTGGCGACGATCCGCCCGCTGTTGGAGAGGGTCAGCATGATGCTGCCGTCGAGCCCCTGAATGCTCAGATTGATCTGATAGTCCGGCGCGAAAGCATCGGTAATGATCTGAAAAGGATTGTCCATGATGCGTCACCGCCTGATTGAACGTGCAGTTGTTGACCGGCCTTGATCGGGTTGGTTCGCCAAACCTGACCATCGGCCTTTCCGTGGTCCTGTCTCCTTCAGCGATGTAGCAAGGGACATGCCGGGAATATTGTCGAACAATGAAACCGGCCAAAAAAGAAGGCGAGCCCGTGGTTCGCCTTCTTCATTGGCGGCCCGTTTCAGGGCAGAACCGAGTAGATGATCGCTGACAGTGCAATCAGGCCGATCAGCACCACGAACACGTTGGACGCCTGGCCCGAATACTGGCGCAAAGCTGGCACGCGGCGGATCGCGTACATCGGCATCAGGAACAGCAGGCAGGCAATCACCGGCCCGCCGAGGGTTTCGATCATGCCGAGGATGCTCGGGTTGAACGTTGCCACGGCCCAGCAGCTGAGGATCATGAACAGCGCGGTCGCACGGTTCAGCCAGCTCGCCGGCATCACCCGACCACGGCTGCGCAGGCTTTTGACGATCATGCCCTGAAAGCCTTCGCTGGCGCCGATGTAGTGGCCGAGGAAGGACTTGGTGATCGCCACCAGCGCAATCAGCGGCGCAGCGTAAGCAATGACCGGGGTCTGGAAGTGGTTGGCCAGGTACGACAGGATCGAGATGTTCTGCGCCTTGGCCGCTGCCAGGTCCGCCGGCGACAGCGCCAGCACGCAGCTGAAACAGAAGAACATCACGGTCACCACCATCATGCCGTGGGCCATGGCAAGGATGCCGCTGCTCTTGCGTTCGGCCTGCTCGCCGTAGCGTTGTTTCTGCTCGACGGCGAACGCGGAGATGATCGGCGAATGGTTGAACGAGAACACCATCACCGGAATCGCCAGCCACAGGGTCTTGAGGAACACCGACATTTCCATCGGTTCTTGAGCACTGGCGAAGAACGCGCCGTTCCAGTTCGGAATCAGGCTGATGCCGAGCAGCAACAGCGCGGCCACGAACGGATACACCAGCACGCTCATGGCTTTGACGATCACGCTCTGACCGCAACGGACGATGGCCATCAGACCGAGGATCAGCGCCAGCGACAGCACCGCGCGCGGCGGCGGGGCGATGTGCAACTGGTGTTCGAGGAAGCTGCTCAGGGTGTTGGTCAGCGCCACGCTGTACACCAGCAGGATCGGGAAGATCGCGAAGAAGTAGAGCAGCGTGATCAGCTTGCCGGCGCCGATGCCGAAGTGTTCTTCCACCACTTCGGTGATGTCACCGCAGCGGCCCGACAGCACGAAGCGAGTCAGGCCCCGGTGCGCGAAGAAGGTCATCGGGAAGGCCAGCAACGCCAGGATCAGCAACGGCCAGAAGCCGCCGACACCGGCGTTGATTGGCAGGAACAAGGTGCCGGCGCCGATGGCGGTGCCATACAGGCCGAGCATCCAGGTGGTGTCGAATTTGCTCCAGCCCTTGTGGGCGGTTTCGTTGTTGCGTGTGCGATCTGCAGCAGGATTTTCGGCAGCAGGTGTACGTACATCGGTCATCGTTTTTGCCTCGTTATTATTCTTGCTCGGGCTCACGTGTTACGGGCGGTCAGGGAGCGCTCCTCAGCACTCCACCCAGCTCACGGCCAGGCCGCCCCGTGAAGTCTCTTTGTATTTGTCATGCATGTCGGCGCCGGTATCGCGCATGGTGCGGATCACCCGGTCGAGGGAAATGAAGTGTTTGCCGTCGCCGCGCAGGGCCATTTGCGTGGCGTTGATCGCCTTCACCGCGGCGATGGCGTTGCGCTCGATGCACGGCACCTGCACGAGGCCGCCGACCGGGTCGCAGGTCAGGCCGAGGTTATGTTCCAGACCGATTTCGGCGGCGTTTTCCAGTTGCTCAGGTGTGGCGCCGAGCACATCGGCCAGGCCCGCAGCGGCCATGGCGCACGCCGAACCGACCTCGCCCTGGCAACCGACTTCGGCGCCGGAAATCGAAGCGTTTCTCTTGCACAGGATGCCGACCGCTGCCGCGCCCAGAAAGAACGCGACCACGTCATCGTCCGACGCGTCCGGATTGAATTTCATGTAGTAGTGCAGGACGGCCGGGATGATTCCGGCGGCACCGTTGGTCGGCGCGGTCACCATGCGCCCGCCGGCGGCGTTTTCTTCGTTGACGGCGAGGGCGAACAGGTTGACCCACTCCATCGCCGACAGGGTCGAGCTGATGACGTTCGGCTTGCCGATTTCCAACAGGCTGCGGTGCAATTTCGCAGCGCGACGGGGAACATTCAGACCGCCAGGCAGGACGCCTTCGTGGCGCAGGCCCTGCTCGACGCACTCGCGCATCACCGACCAGATGTGCAACAGGCCCTGACGGATCTCGGCGTCGCTGCGCCAGGCCCGTTCGTTGGCCATCATCAGTTCGGACACCCGCAGGTTGTGCTGCTTGCACAGCGCCAGCAGTTCGACGGCGCTGGAGAATTCGTAGGGCGACGCGACGTCGCCGGCCGGCGCTGCACCGGATTCGGCTTCGGCCGCTTCGATGATGAAACCGCCGCCGACCGAGTAGTACGTCTGCTCGAACAATGGGCCGGATGCACCGAAGGCTGTCAGCGACATGGCGTTGGGGTGGTAGGGCAAGCTCTCGTCCAGCAGCAGGAGATCGTACTGCCAGTTGAAGGCAATCGAACGTTTCCCGGCCAGAGAGAGCTGGCCGGTCTCGCGCAGTTGCTGGATGCGTGGCTCGATGGTCGACGGATCGATGCTGTCCGGCCATTCACCCATCAGCCCCATGACCGTTGCGCGGTCAGTGGCATGGCCGACGCCGGTGGCCGAAAGCGAGCCGTACAAACGGATTTCCACCCGCTGCACATCGTTCAGCAAATGCTGATCGATCAGGGCTCGGGCGAAGGTCGCGGCGGCGCGCATCGGGCCTACCGTGTGGGAGCTGGAGGGACCGATGCCGACTTTGAATAGATCGAAAACACTGATAGCCATGCTAAACCCTTACAAGCAATGGAGTAGGAATCGCTGCCATTTTTTGTAGGACAAGCGCAATGTCGGCGATACTGCCTACCTCGCTTCAACGTGACTAACGAAACTTCCTAAGTAAGCCTTTAGCAGGACTAAACCATGAGCCGTCAATTGCATGCCCAGACTTACGTCTGGCTGCAGGTGTTTTCCTGTGCCGCGCGGCACCTGTCATTCACCCGCTGTGCCGAGGAACTGCACATCACGCCGGGAGCGGTGAGTCAGCAAATCCGACAGTTGGAAGAGCGGCTGGGTTTTCGCCTGTTTCACCGCCGTGCGCGGGGCGTGGAGTTGAGTGCGGAGGGGCAGCGACTGGCGATCACGGTCAACGAGGCTTACGGCAGCATCGACGCGGAATTGCGTCGCCTGGATGCGGGGATGATCAGCGGGATTCTGCGGGTTCGTTCGATTCCGTCGTTCCTCAGCAAGTGGCTGACCCCGCGCCTGCCACGCCTGCAACAGCGTTACCCGGACATCCAGTTGCGGCTGGTGGCCGAGGACAGCAGCGTGCCGTTGCATGAAGGGGATTTCGACCTGGCCATCGACCTGAACGACGGCAGTTATCCGGGACTGTTATCCACAGCCTTGCTTGACGAGCAGATTTTCCCGGTGTGCGCGCCGGGCCTGTTGCGTGGACGGCCGCCGCTGCACGGGCCGGCGGATCTGGTGCATTTCCCGCTGCTGCACGACATCACCGCCTGGCGCGGCAGCTATGAATATGCGGAGTGGGAGTTTTATCTCAATGCCATCGGTTTCGAGGGCGCGGATGTGCGGCGCGGGCACACGTTCAATCGCAACCACCTGACCATCGAAGCGGCGATTGCCGGCATGGGCGTGGCGATTGCCCGGCGCACGCTGCTCAACGACGAGCTGGAGCGGGGGACGCTGATCGTGCCGTTCGGGATTTCGGTGCCCAATCACAAGCGTTATGTCTTGCTCTATGCGCCGGGGGCGCTGAGCCATCCGGGCGTGCGGGCGGTGCATGACTGGCTGGTGGAAGAGGCGGGGATCTTTCGCAGCCTGCACCCGTTGGGTGATGGCCAATTGTGAGCAGGTTTTTCGGGGTGGCGGGGCGACCCAACTCCCGACCTTACCAGCGCCTTACTCGGTTGTCCGGCTTTTTTTGCGAATGAATATTTATCTTTTTTAAGGGGTTGAAATGTTCGTCCGGCGGGCCGATTGTTGTAATCAAGGGGTCACGAAATCCTGTTCCAGGCCTCTTGCGAGCTAGCTGAAATAAGGGATGAACTATGCAAATCCAAGTCAACAGCGACAACCATATTCAAAGCAGCAAACGACTGGAGGAGTGGGTACGCACCACCATTGAGAGCACGCTCGACCGTTATGAGGAAGACCTGACCCGTGTCGAAGTCCATCTGAGCGACGAGAACGGTGACAAACCAGGTCCTCATGATTTGCGCTGCCAGCTGGAAGCGCGGCCAAAAGGCCATCAACCGATTTCCGTCACCCACAAAGCCGATTCGCTGGAGCAGGCGATCGATGGCGCCGCCGAGAAACTGGAGCACGCGCTGGAGCATCTTTTTGGCAAACTGCGCGGCAAACCGCGAGCCGCTGTGGTGCCATTCACCAGCAAAGCCAGCGACAAGCTGTTGGCGGAAGAGTTTGACGAGAACGAACAGGCAGCGATCAACAGTTGATGCGCTGATTTTCCAAGCCACCCAATGAGAAAGGGCCTGCAAGTGCAGGCCCTTTCTGTTTTCAGCAGAGTCAGAAAGCCACTGAAGTCTGCACATACACCGTGCGCGGTTCACCCACATACTTGCCCTTGTTGTTGTCATCGAACGAGCGGGTGAAGTGCTGGGTATTGAAGATGTTCTTTACCCCCACCGCCACGTTCAGATCCGACAGTTGCGGGCCGAAATCATAACCGGCGCGGCTGCTGAACAGCATGTAGCCGGGGATCTTGCCGGTGCTGCCGTCGGCGCTTTCTTTCGAGGTGTTGGCGTTGTCGGCGAACTGGTCGCTCTGGAAGCTGCTGTCCAGGTTGAGTTTCCACGGGCCTTCGGTATAACCGACGCCGATCGTGCCTTTGTGTTTCGACGAGAACGGCACACGATTGCCCTTGTTCGGCCCGTCTTCGCGGATGGTCGCGTCGACATAGGCGTAAGTGGCGTAGACATCGAAGCCGGCCAGCGCCGGGCTCAAATCGTCGAGCGCGTAATTGACGCTGGTTTCGATGCCCTGATGCCGGGTTTCGCCACGGGCGATCACCGAATCGTTGGTCTGGTTGCTTTCGTACTGGTTGTCGAAGTTGATCAGGAACGCACCGATTTCCGCGCGCAGTGCACCGTTGTCGTAGCGGGTGCCGACTTCCCAGGTGCGGGCCTTCTCCGGTTTCACTTCGCCGCTGCTCACGCGGTTGGGCATCTGACTGTATTGCACGCTGCCGAAGGAGCCTTCGGTGTTGGCGTACAGGTTCCAGCGATCGGTCAGGTGATACAGCACGTTCAGCGCCGGCAGCGCGGTGTTGTAGTCGCCCTTGTATTTGACGTTGGTCAGGTTGTTGGTCTGTTGCGATTCGATCATCTCGTAGCGCACGCCCGGCGTAATGGTCCACTTGCCGATGTCGATCCGGTCATCGACGAAAAACGCATTGGCCTCGGTGCCGCCACGGGTGTCGCGGTCATTGCGGCTGTTGGTGGTCGGATACTCGTTGCTGCTGATCGGCGTGCGATAGCGCAGTTCGTGGCCGGCTTCGTTGATGTAGCGATACCCGACGCCGACTTCATGGCTGGTGGCGCCGAGGTCGAAGCCCTGGGCAAAGCGGGTTTCCAGACCGCGAACCCAATATTCGCGCGGCGACAGCGAGAGGAAGGTGCCCTGGTCCAGATAACCGCTGCGCAGGGTCTTGGTGAAGAAGGTATTGGCGGTGAATTCGCGGCGATCTTCCTGATAGCGATAGCCGACATTGAACATCGTGCGACGGCCCCAGAACTGGTCTTTCGGCCGGGTCGACTGATACGGATCGGCATCGTAATCGGCGACATTCAGGCCGCCAGGCATGTCGGCCTTGCCTTCGTAATACTGGGCCATGGCGTTGAAGCTGTTGGCGTCGTCGAGCTGGTATTTGCCCTTGAGGATCAGGTCGTCGATTTCTGTATCGCTGTGCTCACGCCAGTCGCCACCGCGAGTGCCGGAGTACAGCAACGCGCCGCCCAGGCCATTGGCATGGGTGCCGCCGGCCAGCAGGTTGGCGCTGGTCTTGAAGCCGTCATGGCTCGACGATGGGCTGGTTTCGGTCTGGAATCCGCCTTTTACGGTCGGCTCGTCAGGAATCGCTCGGGTCACGAAGTTGACCACGCCACCGACGTTTTGCGGACCGTAACGCACGGCGCCGCCACCACGCACCACGTCCACCGCATCCATGTTGCCCATGCTGATCGGCGCGAACGACAACTGCGGCTGGCCATAAGGCGCGAACGGCACCGGGATGCCGTCCATCAACACCGTCGAACGTGCGGCCAGACGCGGGTTGAGGCCGCGAATGCCGAAGTTCAGCGCCATGTCGTGGCTGCCGGTGCCGTTGTTTTCCGGGGCGTTGACCCCGGGAATGCGGTTGAGCACATCGCGGGCCTGGGTCGCGCCCTGGCGTTCGAACTCTTCGCGACGAATCACGTCACGGGCACCGGGATGTTCGAAGACGTTGATCTGCGCCGCCTCACCGAGCCAGTCGCCGACCACTTTCGAGGTGTCCAGCTCCAGGGCGCCGTCGTTCGACGGTTGCAGGCTGAAGGCATTGCCACCCTCGGCGCGGGCTTGCAGGCCGGTGCCTTCAAGCAGTGCATTCAGACCTTGCTCCGCTGTGTAGTTGCCCTCCAGACCACGGCTTTGCACACCGCTGGTGATTTGCGAGCCGAACGAAATCAGCACACCGGCTTCACGGCCGAACTGGTTCAGCGCGTTTTCCAGCGACGATGGGGCAATGTGATAAGCCTTGGTTTCGGCGGCCAGCGCAAAGGGCAGGGCACTGAAGCTCAGGCTGGCGCCGAGGACGAGGTTGCGCAGGGTTCGGGCCAGCGGCGTGAGGCGGGTGGGGTGCATGGAGGTCGGTCCTGAGAAGGTTGAATCAAGGGGGCTTTCCTTCTCTGTCACGCCAGATCTGAAAAACGGCTCATTTATTTTTACGGCTGATCAAGCCTTGGCTTCGACCGTCACCCAGTAACGAGTAAAACGCTTCACTTTTACCGGCAGGCTGATTTCCAGCAGGTCGAGAATCCGCTCGCTGTCGTCCAGTGGGTAAGTTCCGGAGATCAGCAGGTCAGCGACCTTCGCATCGCAATGGAGCTGCCCGCGACGGTAGCGACCGAGTTCATCGAGGAAGTCGCCCAGGCGCATGTGCGCGGCCACCAGCATTCCATCCGCCCAGGCGCCGCTGTTGGCGTCCAGCGGTTTTGCAGCACTGACACCGGCGGTGCTGAAACTCAGTTGTCGGGCGACCGGCAGCAGCATCGGCGCGCGACCTTGTGCGTTCAGTTCGACCCGGCCTTCAAACAATGCAACTTGCGTACGGTCGGCAAACTGCCGCAGGTTGATCCGTGCGCCCTGGGTTTTCAGCAGGCCTTGGGCGGTTTGCACTTCGAAAGACCGGGTGGCGGTGAGCAGTATTTCGCCTTCGAGCAGACGGATCAGACCATCGCCCCGGACATCCGCCGCACTCGCGGTGTTGAGCTGCAACTGGCCGCCGGCGCCAAGCGAAATCTTGCGTCGTTGACCGACGGAGCTGCGGTAATCGGCCAGCAGCGACGGCAACGGATTGTGCTCGCGTATGCCCCAGGTGACCGCCGAGCCCGCGCCGAGAATCAGCAACAATTTCAGGGCCTGACGTCGACTGCCGGACGTTGGCGCATTCAACGCGGCGTGGGCCAGTGGCGACGACAATCCGCGCAGCCGCGAGTTGACCCGTTGAATGTGCTCCCACGCCCGGCGGTGTTCGCTGTGGGCGTCGATCCATTGCTGCCAGGCCTGTTGCTGGCGCGGGTTCAGCGGGCCCTGCTGCATTTCCAGCAACCAGTGCACCGCCTGTTCGGCGACCTGCGCGGAAAAATCCATCGGCGGGTTCACAGGGCGAAGTAGCAGCGCATCGCTGCTTTATTCAGATGACGTTTGACCGTGGCCACCGAAATGCCCAGTTCGGCGGCGATCTGCGGATAGGTCAGGCCATCGACCTGCGCCAGCAGAAATGCCCGTTTGACGGTGCGCGGCAGGCCATCAAGCAACTGATCCAGCTCCATCAGGGTTTGCAGGATGATCGCTTTCTCTTCCTCCGAAGGCGCGACCATTTCCGGCATCTGCGCGAGGGTGTCGAGGTAGGCGCGCTCCAGATCCTGGCGGCGGTAATGATTGAACAGCACGCGCTTGGCCAGGGTGGTGAGGAATGCGCGCGGTTCAATGATCACTGGCGGTTCGCGAGCGGTCAGTACCCGGATGAAGGTGTCCTGGGCCAGGTCGGCGGCGCTGTCCGGGCATCCGAGCTTGCGCCGCAGCCAGCCGGTGAGCCAGCTGTGGTGGGCCTGATAGAGCGATTCGACGGGATGGACAGACGACAACGGCATTACTCCGGGCGCATGTGGGATGCGTTAGAGAACAAGAATTGTTCGCATTGTAGGGTTGCAAGTGATGGTCGGCAATCAGACTCTTTTGCGTATGAGAATATTTATCATTAATATTGCTCGCCTGTCGTTCGGCGTGTTGGCCGAGCGTTAACCGTTTCAGGGTCGAAACATGAAAGCCAAACTCGCCACACTTCCCATGTCCTATCGTCTGTCCGTCACTTCGCGAGTGCTCGCGGCGGTGTTCGGCGGCTATCTGGTCGCGGCGCTGGCCAGTGTCGCGCTGACGCTGTGGCTGCCGCTGAGCCGCGCCGAGGCGGTGGTGACCGGCATGACCGTTTCGTTTCTGGTCTATCTGGTGGCGGTGCTCTGGTGTTTTGCCTGTCGCACGGCGTGGTCGGCGTGGGTCGGTCTGCTGGTGCCGAGCGTGATTCTGGCCACCGTTTCCGGAGCTGCGCGCGGTCTGGGTCTGGCATGAAAGAGGGTTTCCGGCAGGCGATGGCCTGGCTGCACACCTGGATCGGGCTGGTCTTCGGCTGGCTGTTGTTCGCGATTTTCCTGACTGGAACCCTGGCCTATTTCAAGGACGAAATCAGTCACTGGATGCAGCCGGAAATCCCCGCCCGCCCGTTGAATGCCGAGGCCAGCCTGACCCTGGCGCAGACTTACCTGCAACAGCACGCGGCCGGCGCTTCACGCTGGTTGATCGACCTGCCTGATGCCCGCGACCCTGGCCTGGGTGTGCGTTGGCAACAGGCCCCGGCCAAGCCTGGCGAGCGCGGTCAGTTCATCAGCAAGACCCTCGACGCGCAAACCGGCGCCGAAGTGCAGGCCCGGGAAAGCCTGGGCGGCGAGTTCTTCTACCGCTTCCATTTCCAGTTGCAAATGCCTTATCCGTGGGGCCGCTGGCTCTCGACCATCGCCGCAATGGTGATGTTCGTCGCCTTGATCACCGGGATCATCACCCACAAGAAAATCTTCAAGGACTTCTTCACCTTCCGTCCGCGCAAGGGCCAGCGTTCGTGGCTCGACGGCCACAACGCGGTGGGCGTGCTGGTGCTGCCGTTTCATCTGATGATCACCTACAGCAGTCTGGTGATCTTCATGTCGATGGTGATGCCGGCGAGCATTCTGGCTTCGTACGGCAACAACGTCCGGGCGTTTTACGACGAGGTGTTTCCCGCCTCCAATGTTCCTGAGCCTGCCCGTCAACCGGCGACACTGGCACCGCTGGCGCCCCTGTTGCTGACGGCCGGTGAGCAGTGGTCGGGCGGGCGTGTCGGGCGTATCAGCGTGAACAATCCGGGCGATGCCAACGCCTCGGTGGTGATGTCCCGCGCGGGTTCCGACCGGGTGGTGAACGATGCCGGCAGCGCGGTGGCCTTCAATGGCGTCAGCGGGCAAATCATCGGCACCCCGCCGGAACAGCCGATGGCAATGGCGATTGCCGGCAGTTTCTACGGTTTGCACATGGGGCACTTTGCCGGGCCGGTGTTGCGTTGGCTGTATTTCATCTGCGGTCTGGCGGGCACGGCGATGATCGGCACCGGTCTGGTGATCTGGCTCGGCAAGCGCCAGCTCAAACACGCCAAAAGCGGTGTGATGCCGTTCGAATTGCGGCTGGTGGAAGTGCTGAACATTGCCAGCATGGCCGGACTGGTGGCGGCGGTCGCCGTGTTCTTCTGGGCCAATCGTCTGCTGCCGGTGAATCTGGCCGGGCGTGCCGATTGGGAGGTGAACGGGTTCTTCATCGCCTGGGGTTTGAGTGTGGTGCACGCAATGTGGCGTCCGGGGCGCAAGGCCTGGGTCGAACAGTTGTCGCTCGGAGCCGCGCTGTTTGTCGCGGTGCCGGTTCTTAATGGCTTGACCTCTTCTTACCACCTCGGCGTGACAGTGCCCGAAGGTGACTGGGCCTTGGCCGGTTTCGACCTGACGTGTCTGGGCAGCGGCCTCTTCCTCGCCTGGGCGGCGCGGAAAATGCAGCGCGCCGGACACACCGTCAGCGTGAAAAAAACAGCCCGCGAAAACGCCCGGCCGATCACCCTTGAGCAAGGGGCGAACTGAATGCTGCTGCCGCTGTTGCTCTGTTATTGCGCTTTTACGGCGCTGTGTCTGGCGATGCCTCGGCATCACGAAGAGCTGCTGGGTCAAAAGCCTTCGGCCCGCCGTCGGCAGGGTTTGAAACTTTCGGGCTGGCTGTTGCTGGGGTTGTCGCTGTGGGCGGCGGTTGCCAGGAAGGGCTGGAGTTTCGGTCTGGTCGACTGGTGCGCGGTGTTGATGCTCAGTGCGCTGACGCTGGTGCTGTTGTTGCCCTATCGCCCGCGCCTGGCATTGGCCATGGCCGGGTTGAGCCTGCTCGCCAGCCCGGTCGCTGCATGGGCCTTGCACTGACATGCTGATCGGCCATCCTCCCGAGCACCGCGACGACGAACCCCACGGCGCCCGTGCGCATTTTCTTCAGGTGTTCCTGTCCCAGCGTTCGCAGATGGAAGCACTGGTAAGCCGGCGCGTCGGCTGCCGGGCGACGGCGGCGGATCTGGTGCAAGACCTGTTCCTGCGGTTCTGGCGTCGGCCGCTGGTGCAGGTCGAAGAACTCAGCACTTACCTGTTGCGTTGCGCCGGCAACATCGCCATCGATCATTTGCGCAGCGAAGGCGCGCGAGTGCGGGTCAACGAAGGCTGGCAACCGGATGAACCGGACAGCAGCGCCAGCGAACCGCAGGCGGCACTCGAAGCGGGCAATGATTTGCGCCATGTCGAAGCGGCCTTGCGCGCCTTGCCCGAGCGCACGCGGCAGATCTTTTTGCTCAATCGCATCCACGGGCGCAAGTACGCCGAGATCGCCAAGGCCATGGGCCTGTCCCAAAGCGCCGTGGAAAAACATATGATGCGCGCCCTCGAGGCCTGCAAGGCCAGCCTGCGCGAACCCGCGCCACGCACGCCAGGGAAAGCACCGTGAATAACTCCGACCGCGTTGTCCCGACGCCCGCGCAGGAACAGGCCGCTTTCGCCTGGCTGAGCCTGTTGCACGACCGCCCGAGTACCGGCGATCAACTCACGTTCAGTCAGTGGCTGCATGCCGATCCGGCTCACGCCGAGGCCTACGCCCAGGCGCAAGTGGTGTGGGAGTTGAGCGAAGGGCCGGCCCGCACCCTGGCCGATGAAGATGCGCTGGCGTTGCAGGG
This sequence comes from Pseudomonas sp. PHC1, assembly GCF_046487845.1. Classification (NCBI taxonomy): domain Bacteria; kingdom Pseudomonadati; phylum Pseudomonadota; class Gammaproteobacteria; order Pseudomonadales; family Pseudomonadaceae; genus Pseudomonas; species Pseudomonas sp. PHC1. Next base: position 23,830 of record NZ_JBJXHJ010000016.1, on the reverse strand, counting down.
TTTGCTCAACGCGATGGATCGACCACGCCGTGCACCGCTCCGGCGCTGGGCCGGCGCGCTGGCGATGGCGGCGTGTCTGCTGTTGATGATCAGCCTCGGCAGTGGTTGGCAGCCGCAGCGCTGGATCGATGATCTGGGCGCCGATTATGTGTCGGCCCCCGGCGAAATCCGCACCGTGACCCTGGCCGATCAGTCGCAGGTCACGCTGGATGCGGACAGCGCCATCGCCGTGGATTTCAGTCGCGGCGAGCGGCATGTTCAATTGCGCCGCGGCGCCGGATTTTTCAGCGTGACCCACACCGGCGATCCTTTTGTGGTCGAGGCCGAGAAAGGCCAGGCGCGGGTGCTGGGCACGCAGTTCGAGGTGCGCCTGCAACCTCGTGGTGCGCAAGTTACCGTGCTGTCCGGACGTGTCGGCGTGACGGCGTCCCGTGATGACCAACAGCAGGTTCTCACCGCCGGCCAGCAAGTGGCGTATGGTTCAGGCACCGCAGAAAAACAGCAGGCCGTGGACAGCGAAGCGCAGTTGGCGTGGCGGCAGGGCTGGCTGACGTACTACAAATCGACGCTGGCCGATGTAGTGCAGGATCTGCGACGTTATTACCCCGGACGAATCGTGTTGCTCAACGACGAACTGGGCGCGCGCAAGGTCAGCGGCAGCTTTCCGAGCAAGGACCCGCAAGCGGTGTTGAATTCGCTGCAAGGGGTTCTGGGATTCGAGCAGCATCAGGTGTTGGGCAAGCTGATCATCCTGCGCTGAAAATATTTTCAACTTTGTGGTGAGGTAAACCCGGACGCCATCCGTGTAGTGACTGAAACTGCGAGTCATTCGCATCCGTTGCGGTTCTACACAGGTCATGAGCAATGAAGTCCAGGGCAAAATCGGGTTCGGTCAAACAGTGGTTAGGCGTTTCGGCCTTGAGTTTTTCGGCATTGGCCCTGTTGCCGATGAGCGTGGCGCTGGCCGCTGAAACCGTCAGCAGTCAGCCGCAAAAGCAATTCAGTTTTTCCCTGGCTGCCAAGCCGTTGCCGCAGGCCCTGAGCGACTTCAGCCGTGTCACCGGGCAGAGCGTGGTTTACACCGATGAAGCGCCGTATGCTCTGAGCGCTCCAGCGATCAACGGCCAGATGAGTGCCGAACAGGCGCTGCAGCGTCTGCTCGCCGGCTCCGGCCTGACCTTCCGCCGCACCGACAGCCACACTCTGGCGCTCGAACCGCAACCGACCGCAGGCGCGCTGAACCTCGGCGCGACCACCATCACCTCGGTGGTCAATCAGCCGATGAGCTACCAGCCACCGGAAACCAGTTCGGTGATGCGCTCTTCCGCTTCGCTTCAGGAAATCCCCCAGACCGTCAACGTGATTGCGGCTCAGGTCATTCGCGATCAGGCACCGCGCAATCTCGATGATGCACTGGCCAACGTCAGCGGCATCACCCAGGGCAACACCTTGGGCAGCACCCAGGACTCGGTGATGACCCGCGGTTTTGGCGACAACCGCAACGGCTCGATCATGCGCGACGGCATGCCGGTGGTGCAGGGCCGCGGCATGAACGCCACCGTGGATCGCGTCGAAGTGCTCAAGGGCCCGGCCTCGCTGCTCTACGGGATTCAGGACCCGGGCGGCGTGGTCAACATGGTCAGCAAGAAGCCCGAGCTGGAGCAGTACAACGCGCTGACCCTGCGCGGCTCGACCTACGGCGACGGCAAGAACGGCAGCGGCGGCTCCTTCGACAGCACCGGTGCGCTGGGGGATTCCGGCCTCGCGTATCGCATGGTGCTGGACCACGAAGACGAAGATTACTGGCGCAACTTCGGCACCCACCGCGAAACCCTGATCGCGCCGTCGCTGGCCTGGTATGGCGAGCGCACCAAGCTGTTGTTCGCATACGAGCACCGTGAATTCCTGACCCCGTTTGATCGTGGAACCCTGATCGATCCACGCACCAACCATCCGCTGGACATCTCGCGCAACGAGCGGCTCGACGAGAAATTCAACGACATGGAAGGGCGCTCGGATCTGTATCACTTCGAGGCCGATCACGAACTCAACGACGACTGGAAAGCCCATTTCGGCTACAGCTGGAACCGCGAAACCTACGACGCCAGCCAGGTCCGCGTAACGGCGATCGACACCCAAAAAGGTACCCTGACCCGCAACATGGACGGCACCCAGGGCGCGATCAGCACCGACCGCTTCACCACCGCCAGCCTCGAAGGCAAGGTCAACGTGCTGGGCATGCAGCATGACCTGGTGTTTGGCGTCGACGACGAGTACCGCAAGATCTACCGCGCCGACCTGATCCGCCAGAAAAGCCTGAGCACCTTCAGCTACGTCAACCCGGTCTACGGCCGCGAAGTCGAAGGCACCACCGTCAGCCCGGCGGACAGTGCGCAAACCGATCTGCTGCGCAGCGACTCGGTGTTCCTGCAGGACTCGATCCACCTCAACGACCAGTGGATTCTGGTGGCCGGCGGGCGCTTCCAGGAATACGACCAGTACGCCGGCAAAGGTGTGCCGTTCAAGGCCAACACCGACAGCAACGGCCAGAAATGGGTGCCGCGCGCCGGTCTGGTGTATCGCTACACCGACGCGTTGTCGTTCTACGGCAGCTACACCGAGTCGTTCAAACCCAACTCGACCATCGCCCCGCTGAGCGGCAGCAGCACCGTGCTCGACGGCAGCATCGCACCGGAAGAAGCCAAGTCCTGGGAGCTGGGCGCACGTCTGGATATGCCGGGGCGCATCACCGGCAACATCGCCCTGTTCGACATCAAGAAGCGCAACGTACTGGTGGCCAATGCCGAAGGCCCGACGACGATTTACAGCGCTGCCGGCGAAGTGCGTTCCCGGGGCCTGGAAGTGGACCTGACCGGCCAGCTCACTGATCGTTGGAGCCTGATCGGCAGTTACGCCTACACCGACGCCGAGCTCACGGAAGATCCGGACTACAAAGGCAACAGGCTGCAAAACGTGGCCAAGAACAGCGGCTCGTTGTCGGCGGTTTACGACTTCGGCAGCGTGATCGGTGGCGATCAGCTTCGGGTCGGCGCCGGCGCGCGATATGTCGGTGAACGAGCGGGTAACGCGGTGAATGATTTCGATCTGCCGAGCTACACCGTGGCCGATGCCTTCGCCACGTACGACACAAAGGTCGAAGGGCAGAAGGTCAAGTTCCAGCTCAACGTGAAGAACCTGTTTGACCGCACCTACTACACCTCGGCGGCAAGCCGGTTCTTCGTGTCGATGGGCGATTCACGGCAGATTTCGCTGTCCAGCACGCTGGAATTCTGATCAGCGCAAAAACGCCTGGCGATAGTCGCCGGGCGTGCCACCCAGCACCTGACGAAAGCGGTTGGTGAAATGGCTGGCACTGGCAAATCCGCACGCCAGGGCAATCTCGCCCAACGGCAACGCCGTGCCCCGCAATAACTCCCGCGCTCGGCTCAAACGCCGCGCCAGCACATACTGGTGCGGCGGCAGGCCGAAGCTCACCCGGAACATCCGGGCAAAGTGGTATTCCGACAACGCACACAACCCCGCCAGTTGGCCGAGGCTGATCGGCTCGGCCAACTGGCTGTCGATGAACTCAACCAGTTGCCGGCGCTGATGCGGCGCCAGACCGCCCTTGAGGCGCAAGCCGTGGCGTACGCCGACCTGACTCAACAAGGTGTGGCTGATCAGTTCGTGGGCCAGGCTGCTGGTCAGCAGGCGCTCGCCGGGTTCGTCCCAGTTCAAGGTCAGTAACTGGCGAAACCGTCGGGCCTGTTGCGGATCTTCCAGAAAGGTCTGTTCGCGCAGCTGCATTTCCCGAGGCTCGCGATCCAGCAGCGTGACGCAACCCAGGGCAAATTGTTCGGCGCTGAAATACAGGTGGGCCAGACGAATATCACCGTTGATGACCCAACCCGATTCGTGGTCGGCCGGCAGGATGCACAGCTTGTCCGGACTGCCTTTGTTTCCGGGGGCGCCACGGCGGAACGTGCCGGTGCCGCCGGCGATGTAGCAGGAGAGCGTGTGATGACTCGGCGCTTCATAGTCGCGGGCGTCGTGGTGGTTGGTCCACAAGGCTGCGGACAGGCCGTCCCCCAGCTCGGCGCTGCGCACAAGGCATGCGTTGGGCGAGCTGTTTAAGGCTTGGAAGACTTGCAGGGTATCGATGGCGGACATGATCGGTTCTCTCCAACGCCTTGCATCCTACTCCGTAGACTTCGCGCTGCCAGCCGGTGGCCCGACAAAAGCGCAAGTTTATGCAAGCGAGGGCCGAAGGCGCAGGCGGACACTGAAACCCAATCGAGGAGTGTCTGCCATGAACCTGTCGTTGTATTTGTTGACCGTGCTGATCTGGGGCACCACCTGGATCGCCCTGAAGTGGCAACTGGGTGTGGTGGCGATCCCGGTGTCGATCGTCTATCGCTTTGGTCTCGCCGCGCTGGTGCTGTTTGCGCTGTTACTGCTCACCCGCCGCCTGCAACCGATGAACCGGCGTGGGCATCTGATCTGCGTGGCGCAGGGCTTGTGCCTGTTCTGCGTCAATTTCATGTGTTTCCTGACCGCCAGCCAATGGATCCCCAGCGGTCTGGTGGCGGTGGTGTTTTCCACGGCAACGTTGTGGAACGCGCTGAATGCGCGGGTGTTCTTCGGCCAGCGTATCGCGCGCAATGTGCTGATGGGCGGGGCGCTGGGGCTGTCTGGTCTGGGCCTGTTGTTCTGGCCGGAGTTGGCCGGGCATCACGCCAGTCCGCAAACCCTGCTTGGCCTTGGCCTGGCACTCTGCGGCACCTTGTGTTTCTCGGCGGGCAACATGTTGTCGAGCCTGCAACAGAAGGCCGGTCTCAAACCGTTGACCACCAACGCCTGGGGCATGGCCTACGGTGCGGCGATGCTCTCGGTGTGGTGTCTGATCAAGGGCATTCCATTCGAGATGGAATGGACGTCGCGCTACATTGGCGCGCTGCTATATCTGGTGATTCCGGGGTCGGTGATCGGCTTCACTGCGTACTTGACGCTGGTCGGCCGGATGGGCCCGGAGCGCGCCGCGTACTGCACGGTGCTGTTCCCGGTGGTGGCGCTGAACGTCTCGGCTTTTGCCGAGGGCTATCAGTGGACGGCGCCGGCATTGACGGGGCTGGTATTGGTGATGCTGGGGAATGTGCTGGTGTTTCGTAAACCCGGGATTCCGGTTGTTCCGAAGCATGGGAAGCTGGCCTGATGGCCTGAGCGCGAGCACTGGTTATTCAGCGCTCGTTCTTCAGTGTTATGAAAATCAACACCGGCAACATGAAGTCGACGATGTGTCGCGCCCAGTCTTTTGCGTTCCATATTTGCGAAGTGTCCATGTCGAACCATTCAACTCCGATGGTCTGCAGGCAAACGTAATAGGTGAAAATTGCGATCAACAAGCCAACGATCGAATACTTCTTCGCCTCGTGAAACGCTTCGGCGGAGTCATTGACTCTTCGGTAAAGATAATAAGTACCCAACAGGCAATAAGCGGTATAGATCGACTCTGTCGTGATGATGAACCAATAGATGCGGTGATGCATCATGGGTGATTCAATCGCTCTGTAACGTATGTTTTCGTTGATTTGAGTCGTATCCATACTCAGGATGTGTCCGACGTATTCATAGTTTGCCGAGTAGTCCGTCAAGTTTCCGTACATCACCATCAGACCAAAAAAGCTGATGTAGGCCATCAGGCAGACTTTGCTATAGCGGACAAGTTGATCGGTATTGGACGTTCTCAAGGTTGCTATTCTCCGGAGTGTTTATCGTTATATTTGATAAGTCCGGAAAGTTTATAGTGGGGTGGTTTGTTTCGTTGAAGTGTTGATTTTCAAAGTATGTATTGGCTGGAAGTTGAACGGGCAAGTACTTTGCAGTACTTGCCCGATTCGTTTATCCGCGCCAGACCTGCGGGTTCACCAGATCCTGCGGACGCTCGCCAAGCAGGGCGCTGCGCAGGTTGGCCAAGGCACGATTGGCCATGGCTTCGCGGGTTTCGTGGGTGGCCGAGCCGATGTGCGGCAGGGTCACGGCGTTTTTCAGCTGGAACAGTGGTGACTCGGCCAGCGGTTCCTTTTCGTAGACGTCCAGACCGGCACCGCGAATCCGGTTGTCCTGCAATGCCTCGATCAGTGCCGGCTCGTCGACGACCGGGCCACGGGAGATGTTCACGAGAATCGCGTCGGGCTTCATCAAAGCCAGTTCGCGATGGCTGATCAGGTGGCGGGTCTTGTCGCTGAGCGGCACCACCAGGCAGACGAAATCGGCTTCGGCCAGCAGTTGGTCAAGGCTGCGAAATTGCGCGCCGAGTTCCTGTTCCAGTCCGGTCTTGCGGCTGTTGCCGCTGTAGAGAATCGGCATGTTGAAACCGAAGCGTGCGCGACGGGCGACGGCGGCGCCGATGTTGCCCATGCCGACGATGCCCAGGGTCTTGCCGTGCACGTCGCAACCGAACAGCGGTGCGCCGACGCTGGCCTGCCATTGGCCGGCCTTGGTCCAGGCGTCGAGTTCGGCGACGCGGCGGGCGCTGCTCATGATCAGGGCGAAGGCCAGATCGGCGGTGCTTTCGGTCAGAACGTCCGGGGTGTTGGTGAGCATGATCCCGCGTTCGTTGAAGTAGGCGAGGTCGTAGTTGTCGTAGCCGACGGAGACACTGGAGACCACTTCAAGTTTTGCGGCATTTTCCAGTTGGGCCTTGCCGAGTTTGCGACCGACCCCGATCAGGCCGTGGGCGTGGGGCAGGGCTTCGTTGAACTGGGCGTTGATGTCGCCGTTTTTCGGGTTGGGGACGATGACGTCGAAGTCCTGTTGCAGGCGTTCGATCATGGGCGGGGTGATGCGGCTGAAGGCCAGGACTGTTTTTTTCATCGCTATGGGCTCGGCTTCGGGGCTTTATTGCCAAGCAAGCTAACATTTCTGTTTTGGGTTGTCTTGGCGGCCTCCGGGCCGATCAGGTTCATGGATCTCCGATGCTTACGGGCTAGCGCTGGCAATTCCACCCTTGCGGCGATTCTCGTTGGTAGCGAATGAGATTGCTCGATGGCAGTCTGGCAGTTGACAGTCTTTTGAGGACGACTGCACTGCCAGTGCCTCTATTACAATCCCGAAAGATCCAGTGCTATTTCGAAGTTATTACTTCAAGCCCGGCGACATCGATGACACCCGTAACTTCATGTCTTTTCCCATCGTTTTCGTAGTCAGTGTAGGCGAAGATAAAATCCGCTTTTAAGGTTCCTTTTGAAAGGTCGAGATCTATTACATTCAGATAACCAAAATTTTCATCAGAACCATAGACAGTGTGACTTGAGCCTTGTACACGCGAAAACGAGGGCGGAGTGGGTAAGCTGCCCGAACGAAATTCATATTTCGCTATTGGTTTGTCCGCCGGTAAATCGAGCGACAGATTGAACTTTGTTAAAGGATCATCGGGAAACTCATCAGTTGTAAATAAAGCCACCTTTTTGTTGTCGGTAACAAAGACGAAAGGCTCCCCGTTGTATTCCCTGGCGTGTGGGTAATCATTGGAAATCGTGGCTTTGAGTGTGCCAGTGCCGGACTTTTTTTGTGCGTCGGGTTTTAGATCTTTAATGGACATTTTCTGACTCCTTCAGCATTAACGTGGTGGGTGCCAGTTAATCTGGGCGAGTACTAAAATAAATGGTACTGTCATTTCTGACAGGTTTTTAGAGGTTTTTATTATCAAAGTGCTAGGCGCTAGAACAAAGCGTTGATCGTTCCCACGCTCTGGACTGCAGCCCTGAATGCTCTGTGCCCCATCCGAGTTGCCAGCGAATGCAGTTGTCGCCGGCAAGTCGGTTTCTTCAGAGCGGCTTGGCTGTGTGTGGGATGACGTTGTACTTCGACGTTATCCAGCACTCGGTTCACGGCAAACTCAATTCGCCAGCCTGGCTCCCCCCAGACTCCCACTCATCTCATAAGCCGCCAATTCCGCCTGATGCCCCGCCAGAATCTCCGGCAGCGACCCGCGCAAATACTCGACCCAAGTCTTGATCTTCGCATCCAGATACTGCCGCGACGGGTAGATCGCGTACAGGTTCAGTTCCTGCGAGCGGTAGTTCGGCATCACCCGTACCAGCGAGCCATTGCGCAAGCCTTCAATCGCGGCGTACACCGGCAGGACGCCGACGCCCATGCCGCTGGTGATCGCGGTTTTCATCGCGTCGGCGGAGTTGACCAGGAAAGGTGAGCTGTTGATGGTGACCATCTCCTGGCCGTCCGGGCCGTCGAAGGCCCATTTTTCCAGGGGGATCACCGGGCTGACCAGGCGCAGGCAGGCGTGGTTCAGCAGGTCGCTGGGTTTCTGTGCGCAGCCGTTGGCTTTCACGTAGGCCGGCGAGGCGCAGACGATGCTGTAGGTGATGCCCAGGCGCTGCGAGACGAAGCCCGAGTCCGGCAGTTCGCGGGCGAGGACGATGGACACGTCGTAGCCTTCGTCGAGCAGGTCCGGCACGCGGTTGGCCATGGTCAGGTCGAAGGTCACGTCCGGGTGGGTCTTGCGGTAGCGGGCGATCGCGTCGATCACGAAGTGCTGGCCGATGCCGGTCATGGTGTGCACTTTCAATTGTCCGGCAGGGCGGGCGTGGGCTTCGCTGGCTTCGGCTTCGGCCTCTTCGACGTAGGCGAGGATCTGCTCGCAGCGCAGCAGGTAGCGCTTGCCGGCTTCGGTGAGGGCGATGCGCCGGGTCGTGCGATTGAGCAGGCGGGTTTGCAGGTGGGCCTCAAGGTTGGAGACCGCGCGCGAGACGTTGGCGGTGGTGGTGTCGAGCTGCACGGCGGCGGCGGTGAAGCTGCCTGCTTCCGCTACACAACTGAAGGCGCGCATGTTTTGCAAAGTGTCCATGGGGTGCTCTCAAGGGAGATGGCAAATTGTGACACGAAGTTTCAGGGGCTGAGACCCCCGACCAAGGGATTATCTCGTTAACGGTAACAAAGATTCACAGGATTCCCAGCTTATCGCCGTCATGGCGCCCCCCTAGAATTGCGCCCACCTCGAAACATCTCCCACCTCAGGAATTCGCAGCAGTGCCGCGTCGCATCAACAGAGCGCTTTTGCCGCTCAGTGTTCTGGCTCTTTCATTAGGTCTTGGCGGCTGCATCGGAACCGGAGGAATTGCCCCGCAGGGCAAGGCTCTGGAGGCCAATGAACTGGCCACCGACGAGGCCATCGCCCACGCCGCCCGTGACGCAAACTGGCCCACCGCCCAATGGTGGCAAGCCTACGGTGACCCGCAACTCAATCACTGGATCGACCTTGCCGTGCAGGGCAGCCCGACCCTGGCCATGGCCGCTGCGCGCGTGCGTCAGGCCCGGTCACTGGCCGGCGTCGCCGAAGCCGCCGAGTCGTTGCAGATCAATGGCGAGTCGACCCTCAAGCGCCACAACTGGCCGACCGACCCGTTCTACGGCCCCGGTGAGCTGGCCAACAGCACCACCTGGGACAACAACGCCGCGCTGGGTTTCAGTTACGCCCTCGACCTCTGGGGCCGTGAAAGCAACAGCACCGAGCGGGCCGTCGATCTGGCGCACATGAGCGCGGCCGAGGCGCGGCAGGCGCAACTCGAATTGCAGAACAACATCGTGCGTGCCTACATCGAACTCTCGCTGCATTACGCCCAGCGCGACATCGTCGCGGCGACGCTCAAGCAGCAACAGCAGATCCTCGAGCTGGCGCAGAAACGTCTGGACGGCGGGATCGGCACCCACTTCGACGTCAGCCAGGCCGAAACCCCGCTGCCGGAAACCCATCGGCAACTGGACGCGCTGGACGAAGAAATCGCCCTGAGCCGCAACCAGATCGCGGCACTGGCCGGCAAAGGGCCGGGGGCCGGCGCGCAATTGCAGCGTCCGGCCCTGTCCCTTGGCGCGGCACTGAAGCTGCCGTCGGCACTGCCCGCCGAACTGCTCGGCCAGCGTCCGGATGTGGTCGCCAGTCGCTGGCAAGTGGCGGCGCAGGCGCGCGGGATCGAGGTCGCGCATGCCGGGTTCTACCCCAACGTCGATCTGGTCGGCAGCCTCGGCTACATGGCCACCGGCGGCGGGGCGCTGGAGTTCCTGACCGGCAAGAAGCTCAACTACAACGTCGGGCCGGCGATCTCGCTGCCGATCTTCGACGGCGGGCGATTGCGTGCGGAACTGGGTGAAGCCTCGGCGGGTTATGACATCGCCGTGGCGCACTACAACCAGACCCTGGTCAATGCGCTGAAGAACATCTCCGATCAGTTGATCCGCCGCGAGTCGATGGACAAACAGCAGACATTCGCCGCCGAATCGGTGGCCACGGCGCAGAAGACTTACGACATCGCGATGATCGCCTACCAGCGCGGGCTCACCGATTACCTCAATGTGCTCAACGCCCAGACTCTGCTGTTCAAACAACAGCAAGTTCAACAGCAGGTGCAGGCCGCGCGCTTGAGTGCCCATGCCGAACTGGTGACGGCATTGGGCGGTGGTCTTGGTGCGGGTAAAGACGTGCCGACGGCACAACAAACCCAGGCACCGAAAACCCCGGCCCTTCTTCAAGCACTCGACCACTGAGCAAGACTTAATGACTCCCTTGCCCGCACCTTTGCGCTGGCTCTACTCCCTGGAATGGCGCCGGGGTTTCTTCGACTGGGCGCGCAGCGACGGCGTGACCTGGGTTTACATCTTCAAGGTCTTGATCGCTGCGTTCCTGACCCTGTGGCTGGCGATGCGCCTGGAATTGCCGCAGCCGCGTACGGCGATGATCACCGTGTTCATCGTCATGCAGCCGCAGAGCGGTCAGGTATTCGCCAAGAGCTTCTATCGCTTCCTCGGCACCCTGGCCGGGTCGGCGATGATGGTCACGCTGATTTCACTGTTCGCCCAGAACACCGAACTGTTCCTTGGTTCGCTGGCGATCTGGGTCGGCCTCTGTTCGGCCGGCGCCGCCCGTTGCCGCAACTTCCGCGCCTATGGTTTTGTGCTGGCCGGTTACACCGCCGCGATGGTCGGCCTGCCGGCGCTCGCCCATCCTGACGGTGCATTCATGGCGGCGGTGTGGCGGGTGCTGGAAATTTCCCTGGGGATTCTCTGCTCGACCCTGGTCAGCGCCGCGATCCTGCCGCAGACCGCCAGCGCCGCGATGCGCAACGCCTTGTATCAGCGCTTCGGTGTGTTCGCCCTGTTCGTCACCGACGGCCTGCGCGGGCGCAGCAAACCTGAATCGTTCGAGGCCAGCAACGTGCGCTTCATCGCCGAAGCGGTGGGGCTGGAAGGGCTGCGCAGCGTGACCGTGTTCGAAGACCCGCACATGCGTCGGCGCAACGGTCGGCTCAGTCGCCTGAACAGCGAGTTCATGGGCATCACCACCCGCTTCAACGCCTTGCATCAGTTGCTCGAACGCCTGCGTCGCAACGGTGCCGATCATGTGGAAGCGGCGATCAAACCGGGCCTGCAGGATCTGGCCGAAGTGCTCGACGGCTTCAGCGGCCGCGCCCTGACCAGCCCGGATGCGGCGCGTCTGGTGCTGGCGCTGGCGGCGTACAAGGAAGGCTTGCCGGCGCGGGTGCGCAGTCTGCGGGCGATCTTCCAAAAGAGTGAGCCGAGCGACGCCGAGCAACTGGATTTCCATACCGCGTACGAATTGCTCTATCGCTTCGTCGATGACCTGCACAGTTATGCACAGACCCACGCTTCCCTGGCCGATCACCGCCACGAACGCGAGCGCTGGGACGAGCCGTTCACCCCGCAAACCAGTTGGTGGGCGGCGGCCGCTTCGGGGATTCGTGCCGCGTTCATTCTGGTCGTGCTCGGCAGTTACTGGGTCGCTACCGCGTGGCCGAGCGGCGCGACCATGACCCTGATCGCTGCCGCCACTGTGGGCCTGTCCGCCGCCACACCGAACCCGAAACGCATGGCGTTCCAGATGGCCTGCGGCACGTTCCTCGGGGCGCTGATCGGCTTCGTCGAGATGTTTTTCATCTTCCCGTGGATCGACGGTTTTCCGTTGCTGTGCGTGATGCTCGCGCCGGTGATTGTGCTCGGTTCGTTCCTCACTTCGCGGCCGCAATACGCCGGCGTCGGCCTCGGTCTGCTGATCTTTTTCAGCACCGGTTCGGTGCCGGACAACCTGACGATCTACAACCCCTACACCTTCATCAACGACTACATCGCCATGGTCATGGGCATGCTGGTCTGCGCAGCGGCGGGCGCGATCATCCTGCCGCCGAACAGCCGCTGGTTGTGGCGGCGGCTTGAGCAGGATCTGCGCGGGCAAGTGGTGTACGCGATCAGCGGCAAGCTCAAGGGGCTGGCATCGAGTTTCGAAAGCCGTACTCGCGACCTGTTGCATCAGGCTTATGGCCTGGCGGCCGGTCAGCCGCAGGTACAGAAAAACCTGCTGCGCTGGATGTTCGTGGTGCTGGAAGTCGGTCACGCGATCATCGAGTTGCGCAAGGAACAGGCGATCCTGCCGGTGCATCCGGCGTATGCCGAGTCCCAGCCATGGCGCCAGGCAATCCGGGTCATGGGACGCTCGCTGGTGCGGCTGTTCCTGCAACCGAACTCAAGCAATCTGGAACGCGCGCTCGTGGCGGTCGATCACGCGATCAGCCGGGTCGCCGCCACCGATGAGCCGTTCGCGCCGCACTTCGATACCTCGGCCCTGCGGCGGGTGAAAAGCTACCTGCACTTTATCCGCACCTCGTTGCTCGACCCGCAATCACCCCTTGCTGCCTATGCCATCGCCAAGCCCGAAGGACTTGCCCATGCCTCGTGAAATCGCCTTCCACGGCGTGTACATGCCGACCATGACCCTGATGTTTTTCGTCGCCGCGGCACTGGCCTGGGCGCTGGACCGGTTCCTCTCGGGCTTCGATCTGTACCGCTTCTTCTGGCACCCGGCGCTGCTGCGCCTGAGTCTGTTTACCTGTCTGTTCGGCGCGATGGCGCTGACTGTCTACCGTTGAGAATGCTCTGATGAAAAAGTTTTTCAGCCTGCTCGCGACCCTGCTGGTGCTGGCCCTGGCGCTGTGGATCGGCCGCACGTTGTGGGAGCACTACATGAACACCCCGTGGACCCGCGACGGCCGGGTCCGTGCCGATATCATCAACGTCGCCGCCGACGTCACCGGTGAAGTGGTCGACGTGCCGGTACGTGACAACCAGTTGGTGAAGAAAGGTGATCTGCTGATGCAGATCGACCCCGAGCACTACCGCCTGGCGGTGAAACAGGCGCAGTCGCTGGTGGCTTCGCGCAAGGCCACGTGGGAGATGCGCAGGGTCAACGCCCACCGCCGTGCCGACCTCGACAACCTGGTGATCTCCAAGGAAAACCGCGACGACGCCAGCAACATCGCCGACTCGGCGCTGGCCGATTACCAACAGGCCCAGGCACAACTGGAAGCCGCCGAACTCAACCTCAAGCGCACCGAAGTGCGCGCCGCTGTGGACGGCTACGTGACCAACCTCAATGTGCATCGCGGCGACTACGCGCGCATCGGCGAAGCGAAAATGGCCGTGGTCGACATGAACTCGTTCTGGGTCTACGGCTTCTTCGAAGAAACCAAACTGCCCCATGTGCGGGTCGGCGACAAAGCCGACATGCAGCTGATGAGCGGCGAAGTCCTCAAGGGCCACGTGGAGAGCATTTCCCGCGGCATCTACGACCGCGACAACCCGGAAAGCCGCGAGCTGATCGCCGATGTGAACCCGACCTTCAACTGGGTGCGCCTGGCGCAACGGGTGCCGGTGCGGATTCACATCGATGAAGTGCCGGAAGGTGTGCTGCTGGCGGCGGGGATTACCTGCACCGTGGTGGTGAAGCAGGACGCAGTAGATAACTGACAGACTGCGTTGTAGCCATTCGCGAGCCTGCTCGCGATTGGGACGACTCGGTTTTACGAGCAAATACTCAGCTTCTACTCGCTGCAAAACGTCTCGTGCAGATGCCGCCAGATCACCCGCCCGGATTCGGCTTTTTCAAACACTACGGTTGAACGCCGATCCGTGTGCAACCCGCCCGCATCGGTCTGCTGTTCGCGGTAACTCACCGTCGCACCACCTTCATGCAAGGCAATCCCCGTAAGCTCGCCGAGTTCGATGCGGAACCCGCTCTTCTTCCCGCCCGCCATTTGAAACAACGCACGCAAGGCTTCGAAATCCAGCACGCGTCCCAGTGGCGTCACCATGGAAAACCGTGGCGAAAAACGCGTCAGCAATTGCTCCAGCGCTGCCTCGTCTTCCTCCACCGCAAACCATCGCTCGATGGCCTCATGGGCCTGGATCACTTCGTCAAAATAGTCGGCGTAGTCAGTCATGTGGATTTTTCCTGAAGGTGAGGTGCGTGCAGAAGACTGAGCACGGTCGTCGAGTCGAAACGCAGCACGGCGGCCATCGGCAACAGCGTGAGCAGTGCAGCGGCGAGAAAGCAGTGTTGGAAGCCGTTGGAACCCAAGGCGCCGAGCAATGAGCTGAGCAGCGCCGCGCCGAGGCAGAAACCGAGCTGCCGATTGATGTTCCACAGGGCGCTGGAGTGGCCCATTTTCTCCGGCGTGATGCCGACGAACGCCAGGGTCTGCGCAGTCACGCTGCACAGGCTGCCGCCCAGCCCCATCAAGGCGTAGGCGAGGATCAACGGGCCGCTGGCGGGCTGGTCGATCTGCATCAGCACGACAATGCCCAGGGATTGCAGCAGCATGCCGGCGATCAGCAACGGCTTGGGGCCGGTCCGGTTGAAACAGCGTTTGCCCAGCATGATCGCCACACCCGAGGCCGCCGCCCAGGCCAGCATCAGTGCCCCGATTTGCACCGCACTGAAGCCGAGGTCGTGCAGGTACAGCACGGCGATCATGTGAGTGCCGGTGAAGATGCCGGGCACGCACAGGTAGATCAGCATCGCCAGACGCAATGACGGGTTTCTGATCAGTTGCAGATCAAGCACCGCACCCGGTTTGTTCCAGCCATCGCGCAGGTAGATGCACACCGTCATGACGCTGAGCAGCAGGACACCACCCGCGATATGGCGGGTGGCCGGGGCGCTCGCCAGACTGACGGCGATCAGCAACAGACACAGCGCGGACGCCGCCAGCAGCAGGCCGCGTGCGTCCAGTGCCGGGCGTTCACTCGCAGCCTGATCCGCTTTCAACCAGCGCAGGCCCAGACCGAAAGCGAAAAGCGCCACCGGCAGGTTCAGGTAGAAAATCCAGCGCCACGACAACGCCTCGACGATCAGACCACCCGCCGCCGGCGACAGCGCCGGCACCATCAGCGCCACGAGCAAAACCACCCCCGTGAAGTGCGCACGTTGTGTCGCCGGAAACGCTCGATAGGCCAGCGCCTGGCCCACCGGCAGCAGCAATCCACCACCCAGCCCTTGCAGCAGTCGCCAACCGATCAGGCTTTCAATCGATCCGGCCTGAGCGATCAGCCCGGAGGCGATCCCGAACAGCAGCAGCGAACCGAGAATCAGCCGTCGCTCGCCGACCCGTGCAGCCAGCCACACACTCATCGGAATGATCAGCGTCAGCCCGAGCATGTAGGCGTTGGTGATCCAGGCCAGTTGCGTCACCGAGGCGTGCAACTGCGCGGCGATGTCCGGGTACGCAATGCTGGCGGCGAACATGTTCAGCAGGTCGAGGGCGAACCCCAACAGATACACCAGCGCAACTTTCGAGCGATAGGCCATGGCAGCTTCCCTGTGATGAGGTGTGCAGGGTAGGGCGCATGGGGCGATAGAAATACGCCGGTTTGGCTGCTAGTTTGTCAAAAATATTTTGACAGGGAGTGCAGCGAACATGGTTAGCCTGGATCGATTCGATACCTTCAAAGCCGTGGTCGAGGCGGGCTCGCTGACCGCTGCCGCCGATACGCTGGGGCAAACGCGGGCGGTGGTGAGCTTCAACCTCAAGCGACTGGAAGAAGAGTTGGGCGTCACCCTGCTCACCCGAAACACCCGGCAACTGGCCCTGACCGATGCCGGCGAACGTTTTTATCGACGTTGCCTGCGTACGCTGGACGAAGCGCGGCTGGCGATCGAAGAAGCACGTTCGGAACACTCGCAACTCAAGGGCACGCTGCGCATCACCACGACCGTGGAGTTCGCGCTGGCTCAGGTGGTGCCGGCGCTGGAGGTGTTTCGACAGCAGCAGCCGCAACTGAATATTCACCTGTCCACGTCCTCCACCCACGCCGATCTGATCTCCGAACGGTTTGACATGGCGATCCGCCTGGGCCGCATGCACGACTCCAATCTGCGGGCGGTGCAGTTGTCGACGTTCGAAGTGTTTGCCGTGGCGGCGCCGGGGCTGATCGAGCGATTTGTGCCGGTCAACACGTTGGCATTGCTGGAATCAATGCCAACGCTGGGGCATGGGCGGGTGCCGGAAATGACGGTCAGCGATCCGGCCGGCACCGAGCATATCTACCAGCCGAAACCGGGAACCACCGCCATCGTCGCCGACAACTCCGCGACCCTGCGTGCCTTTGCGCTGACCGGGCAGGGCGTGGCGATTCTGCCGCAGTGGCTGATTCAGGAAGACCTCGATGCGGGGCGATTACAACGCCTGTTGCCGGATTACCGTTTCGCCCAGCAAGGCGTGTATGCGCTGTACCCGGACACCCGGCACCTGCCGCTGAAGGTGCGGGCGTTCATTGATTTCATGAAGGGCTGGGGCTGAGATTTTGTGTTGGCCGTTCTGGCCCCATCGCCAGCAGGCTGGCTCCCACACGTTTTCTGCGCCCTGCCGAAAATCCTTGTGGGAGACAGCCTGCTGGCGATGGGGTCGACTCGATCTCTCAGAGTTCCCCGCGCAAGCCGAAGCGCTTCATCAATGTCGATTCCAGCAACCCTTTCGGCAGCAACGTCGCCAGCAACGGCAACGCCCGGCTGCCATTGCCGATGCGGATCAGTCGTGGCGGTCTGCTCTGCTGCACAGCCTTGAGCAATTCGGCGGCAAAGTCGCTGGCCGGGGTCGGTTTGTCCTGGGACGCCTTGGCCCGCGCCCGGATGCCTTCACGCAACGGAAACCACGGCGATTGTTCGTTGATCAGTTGTTCGGCCTCATGCCCGGCATTCCTGGCGAAGCTGGACTGGATCGCCCCCGGCTGCACCTCCATCACGCGAACCCCGAACGGCGCCAGCTCCATGCGCAACGCATCGCTCAGCGCATGCACTGCCGCTTTCGACGCGCAATAGGCGCCAGCGAACGGCGTGACCAGCACCCCGGAAACACTGCCGACATTCACCACCAGGCCCTTGGCCCGGCGCAGCACCGGGAACAGTGCGCGGGTCACGCCGACAATCGAAAACACGTTGGTTTCGAACTGGCGCTGCATGGCCGCCACACCGCCGTCGAGCAGCGGCCCCATGGCGCCGTAACCGGCATTGTTGATCAACACGTCGAGGCCGCCGCGCTGCTGGTTGATCCGTTCGGCAAGTTGTTCCAGCGCGGCGTGGTCATTGACGTCGAGCTGCACCGCCGTGAACCCGGCGGCGCCGAGTGCCGCGACATCTTCAGCCTTGCGCGCACTGGCCCAGACCTCGTAGCCGGCGCCTTTGAAGGCATCGGCGAGGGCGCGGCCGATGCCGCTGGAACAACCGGTAATCAACGCAACAGGCATGGCGCGTTCCTTGTGCAAAAGAGTGGGGGAGGGCTCAGTCGGAGAAACTACCCTGCAATCGCTCGGCGCGAAACTCCAGGGTTTGCGGGCGATAGCCAGATCGCAACGGTGGCATCGGCAGGCAGTCTTCCCAACTGCCGCCGGCCTGCAATTCGCCGGGGCCGCGGTAACGTGGGGCGGCGTATTGATTGTCGGCCAGATTCACCGTGTCGCCCGGCGCATACGCCGCAATGCGCCAGCGCAGCTCGGTCAGCGGCACGTCGTTGCCATTGTTCATCCTGAGCAGCAGCGGGCGGTCGGCAGGGCAGTGTTCGGGGGCATACACGATGCGCAATTCAAGGCGCGCCAGTTGCTTGACCTCGCGGTTGTCCAGCCACACCACCCACATCGCCACCAGCCCCAGGCCCACGGCGGCGGCCATGGACACCGGCAAGGCCTTGGCCGGGTAGCGCAGCAGCAGGATCAGCCAGGTAACGACCAGCAAGACGCCGATAAACATGTTCGAACGCTCCTAGAACTTGTGCTCACCATCCTACCGAAGGGGCGCGGGAATGGACATTCGCGGATTGAGTGAAGGGGCCATCGGTCGGGACTGTAGTTTCTGACAGTAGCCGAACGAGCGCTGAGCTTGCTCAGATACCCGAGGTACAAAGAAGGCCGGTCGCGCGGGGAAGCACGGTTAATGAGCTTGCACATCAATACGCCGAGGATGTCTGTGTCCGACCCGCGCGGCTTGCCGGTTCGCACGGTCGAGTATTGCCGGACGATCAAGGGTGGGCCTGTCGAGCCCCGGATCAACCGTGTGCTTCACGATCCCGCGGGGCGTGTCATCAGGCAATGGGATCCACGCCTGTGGGAACTGCAATCGGCAGACCCTCTGACACCGGCCAGCCTGACGCAGGTGTTTTCCCTCAATGCCAGGGTGATCCGAACGGACAGCGCTGATGCCGGTACGCAGCGCGAATTGCCGGGGCTCGGTTCACAATCGGTATTGGGTTGGGACAGTCGCCAGACGCGCCGCGAAACCGAGCACGATGCCTTGCTGCGACCGGTTGCGGTGTGCGAGCAAGGCGCGGGCGAACCTCGGCATTGTGTCGAGCGCTTCACTTATGGTTCTCCCGGAGCAGGTGATCAGGCTAAAAATCAGTTCGGGCAGTTGATTCGTCATGATCATCCTGGGGGGCGCGTACTGTTCAACGCCTTTGCAATCAGCGGCCAATGCTCCGAGGACACCCGTCACTTCACCCTTGACCCGGTAACGCCCGATTGGCCGGAACGCGAGGAGGACCGGCTGGCCTTGCTTGAGCCGGGGGCAGGGGCGACCACCCGATGGCGCTTCGGGGCGCAGGGCGATGTGCTCGAGCAGGTGGATGCCAGGGACAACCGGCATGTTTTCGCGTTGACGGTCGATGGTCGTTTGCGTGAACGTCGGTTGCAGTTGAAGAACCAGCCCGAGCAGACACTGGTCAGCGACATCTGCTACAGCGCGTATGGCAGCATCGAGCGGGAAACGGCCGGCAATGGCGTGGTGGCCATGCTGACGTATCGCCCGGAGGATGGTCGCCTGACGGTCCGCCGGGATGAGGATGCCACCGGGCGAGTACTGCAACACCGGATTTATGGTTATGACCGGATGGGAAACGTCCTGAGCATCGAGGACAAGGCAATGCCGATCCGCTATTTCGCCAATCAGCGGATAGAACCGGTCAGCCGGTTTTTCTATGACAGCCTTTATCAATTGATCAGGGCGTTCGGCTGGGAAGCTGGCACTGCCAGTCAGGGCCCGCCATCAAGGGGGCGAGTCGATCCGGCGGCGGTCAGCAACTATCAGCAGAGTTACAGATATGACGCCAGCGGTAACCTGTGCGAATTGATTCACCTTGGCTCACAAGGCCCTGGGCGCAATCTTCAGCCTGCGCGGTATAGCAATCGCAGTCTGCCGTACGATGTCACGCCGCCCACCGAGGCTGAAATTGCGGCGGCATTCGATGACGGAGGCAACCGGCTGATGCTGGAGCCAGGTCGATTGCTGAGCTGGAACCTGCGTAATCAACTGCAATCGGTCAGCCCGGTCGAACGTGCCTCCGGAGGGAATGATCAGGAAGTCTATCTCTACGGGAATGACGCTCAGCGAGTGCGCAAGATCCGCTCCCAAAAAACCAGCGCACGCACGGTCGTTGCCGAGGTGCGCTATGTGCCGGGACTGGAGCTGCGCAGCAACAGTGGCACCGGCGAGCGGTTGCAAGTCATCACCGTCGAAGGCGGGCTCAACAGCGCTCGAGTGTTGCACTGGGAGAGTGCGCCGCCCTCGGGAATCAATGATCGGTATCGATACAGTTGTGCCGATCATGTGGGGTCCGTCAGCCTGGAAACCGCCGCTGACGGCGCGATCATCAGTCAGGAACGCTTCCACCCGTTCGGTACAACCGCCTGGCAGGACGGCGAACACGGTTACAAATTCGCGCGTTACTCAGGTAAGGAGCGTGACGCGACCCGGCTTTGTTACTACGGCTCTCGCTATTACATCCCCTGGTTGCAGCACTGGTTGAATCCTGATCCGGCAGGGGCGGTCGACGGACTCAATCTGTACAGGATGGTTCTCAACAATCCCATGACTTACAGCGATGTGGACGGCGCCGAAACCCGAGAAAAACAGGCCAACGGCTTATGGACGCCTGTGCTCGCGACAGGCGAGAACCGCCAGAGGCCGGGCGCTGTCCCGGTCGACGCAGGGAAGCCGCACAACAATGTGCCGTTCACTGCGAAAGCGACCGGTATTCGCGAGGCGTTGACGATTCCACAGTTCAGTCGACTGACGATCAATACCGATTTGTTCATGCCCCAAAAGGCCGGATATTCCCAGACCATTACCAAGCAACTTGTGAACACGCAGGGCGGTGACCGCTTCATATTCTCCATGCAGCGAATAAGCTACAGCGGCTCTGTACGCGGCGAGTTCAATGCGATCAAGGTGGTCGATATTCCGGCCGGAGAAATACCTGACCAATCCAGCGCCGTGTCAGGTTACTGGGTGGCCCAGGGCGGGTATCTGGACATACCGGTGCATCCCCGGGCGACAGAGCCTGAATATGTATTTACTCCCGGGTTCAGTGGTTGTTCGCTGACCGTCGATCAGCTCAATGACAACACCTTGAGGGTAAGGCATGTCGAGGGCAGCAAAGAGGCAGAGCAATACAATCGTTTGCCGTCAGCCGAGCATGGAATGGGCATGAGTGCGGCCATGGAGTTCATGGATTACGGCTTCGATGACGAGGGTGGCAAGGTCGTGACGCAACTGACCGGTTTCGCTTTCATGAGGTACGAACGCAAGACCAGGACCTGGAATATCCACTATCAGAGCAATCAGGGGGCGGCGACGATCGGCGTTTATTCCACAGAGCGGAAACTGTTCGGAGGATCAAAGTCCTTTGCCAGTGTGATGGAGAAACCGAAGGTCAGAAGAACGATGACCAAGCAAGCGGTCACCGCCCGCGCACGCCCACAGGGTTAAAAAAACACCACGCGACCTGCTGCGGATAGGGGACGCAGGGGGCTGGGGCGGTGCTTGTTATTGCAGGTCGATCACTGCGCGATGGTTTTCACCGAGACGCCGCGTTCGCTCGGGGTGGCGCGACCGGAGATATCTTCGAAGCGCTCGATATCGTCTTCGCCCAGGTACGAGCCCGACGGCACTTCGATGATTTCCAGCGGATCTTGCCCGGGCTACGCGCAGGTGCCGTTGGTCGGGACTGTAATTTCCGACAGTAGCCGAACCAGCGCTGAGCTTGCTCAGATACCAGAGGCACAACAAATGCCGGTTGCGGGGAAGCGCTCCATGAGCTTGCACGTCAATACGCCGAGAATGTCTGTGGTCGACCCGCGCGGCTTGCCGGTGCGCACGGTCGACTATTGTCGAGACATCGAGAACGGACCGGTCGAGTCCCGGGTCAACCGCACCCTGCATGACGCGGCGGGGCGTGCGGTGAAACAGTGGGACCCGCGACTTTGGCTGTCGCAGGCCGGCGACCCTCTGACCCCGGCCAACCTGACGCAGGTGTTTACCCTGGACTCCACGGTGATTCGTTCGGACAGCGTCGATGCCGGCACGCAAATCGAGTTGAAGGGACTCGCCGCACAAATACTGTTCAGTTGGGACAGCCGTCAGACGCAGCGCGAGATCGAGCACGACAATTTGCTGCGCCCTGTCGCGATATTCGAAGAAGGAACAGGCGTGCCTCGGCGTTGTGCCGAGCGATTGACTTACGGTCATCCCGGCAGCGGGGACCCGTCGCGAAACCAGTTCGGTTAGCTGATTCGTCATGACCAGCCGGCGGGCAGCGTGCTGTTCAATGCGTTTGCAATCAGCGGCCCCTGCACCGAAGACACCCGCCACTTTACTCTGGAGCCGCTCACACCCGACTGGCCGGAGCAGGAGGCGGATCGTCAGCGGCTGTTGGAGCCAGGCGCCGGTGCGACATCGCAGTGGCGCCATGGTGCGTTGGGCGACGTGCTGGAACAGACGGATGCCCGAGACAACCGGCATACGTTCGCGCTGACCGTCGATGGTCGCTTGCGCGAGCGGCGATTGCAGTTGAAGGGGGAGTCTGAGCAGATCCTGGTTACTGACATCCGCTATAACGCGCAAGGCGATGTCACGCAGGAAACCGCTGGCAACGGTGTGCAATCCTCCCGGATCTATCGCCCCGAAGACGATCAACTGCTGGTCCTCCGGAGCGAAATGCCCACGGTCGAGTGCTGCAGCACCTCAGTTATGGATACGACAGGATGGGCAATGTCCTGAGTATCGAAGACAAGGCACTGCCGATCCGTTACTTCGCCAACCAGCGCATCGAGCCGGTCAGCCGCTTTTTCTACGACAGTCTTTACCAGCTGACCAAGGCGTCCGGCTGGGAAGCCGGGGTTGTCAGTCAGGGCCCGCAATCGATGGGGCGCATCGACCCTGCGGCGGTCAGCAACTATCAGCAGACTTACGAATATGATCCAGGCGGCAACCTGCGCAACCTGATTCATGTCGGCCCGCAAAGTCATGGGCGAAAACTGCAACCGGCGAGTTACAGCAACCGATCTTTGCCTTATGTGGACGTCATCCCCGGCGACGCGGAAATTGAAGCTGCCTACGACCGCAGGGGCAACCTGCTGGCGCTGGAACCGGGGCGGCTGCTGAATTGGGATCTGCGTAACCAACTGCAATCGGTCAGTCCGGTGGAGCGCGCCTCCGGGCTCAACGACCAAGAGCTCTATCTCTACGATGGCAGAAGCCAGCGGGTACGCAAGATCCGCTCTTCGTTAACCAACGCCCGAACCCTGGTTACCGACGTGCGCTATTTGCCTGGACTGGAGTTGCGCACAGACGACGGCACCGGGGAACGGTTGCAGGTCATCACGGCCGACGGTGTTCGGGTACTGCGTTGGGAGAGCCCGCCGCCCCGGGGCGCCGACATTCAATATCGATACCAGCATGTCGATCACTTGGGTTCGGTCAGTCTGAAAACCGCCGATGACGGAGCGGTGATCAGCCGGGAAAGGTTTCACCCATACGGCACCAGCGCCTGGCAGGACGGTGAATCCAGCTACAAATTCGTCTGTTACTCGGGCAAGGAGCGCGATGCCAGCGGGCTTGATTACTACGTTTACCGCTACTACATCTCGTGGTTGCAAAAATGGAGCAATCCGGATCCGGCAGGTGTGGAGGCAGATGGCATCAATCTTTTCCGAATGGTGAGAAATAATCCGTTGACGTTTTTTGACGAGCAAGGCGAGGAATCAAAGTCCAATTCGGCGGTACGCACGGCCATCGAGATATTTGAATCGTACAAGGACAATTACAGCGATACGGACAGAGTGAAGCCCTACACGATGATGAATGACATAACCGCAGGCAAGCTCAAGTTCAAAACTACAAAGGCAACCCCTGCGGTGCTCGAAAAGACCAAAGACTTGAAGTTTACCTTGCGTCATTACTCATACAACTTCGCGACGAAGGGCGCGGCACCGTCACATATGGACATCAAGTCAAACTTTTCTCTGGTCAACAGCAAATTGAAGGCGTTGGGTGGAAAAGGTGGCAATACCAGCGAAAAGGATTGGACCAAGGCTGGGAATATGGGGTTCACCTTCTTTCTTTTATCTGTCCCGTCCTGAATAAGGTTTACACCTTCTGATCTATTTTCAGGAGGACGTAATGGAAACGGCTAAAAGGCGTAGT
>NZ_JBJXHJ010000064.1:0-1163 GCF_046487845.1 Pseudomonas sp. PHC1 | reverse complement strand
ACAGCAGGTCATGTGACCACAAACTTTGTCTGATCTTCGTGAAATTTACAGGACTCATAGCACTCATGGGTAAACCCTCAAATTATTTTTTTCAAATTTTTCGCTCTAACAGGAAGTGAGTTATTGTGCATTTCCTGCGTCAATTTTCCGTTTTTCCCTCTGCGTTTAGAGGACTTTCCCGTCTTCACAGAATCACCAAATTGCCCACATAGGTTCACACTCAGGCGCACTTTAATTTGAGACCATAACTGCCTCTGGGCGTGGCACAACAGCTCAATAGCGCCCCCTAATGCCTTTATCCATTTTGTACATTTTCACAAACTCCTACACTCACCAAATTGTACACATACGTCAACAGTCACACATATTGACTACTGACAAAGTTTGGGATTTTTAAGTGAGAAGATGACTCCACAGCGCCCCCTGGAAGATTTCAAAGTTTAAGCCCCGCCTTCCACATTGACATAGAAAAATGAAATCGACAAGGCCTATGTATTATGTCCAGACGCACAAAAAAGCCTCTTGGACCCATACCCTAAGTCCAACAGGAAGTCGGCCATCCAGGCTAAAATGTTCAATCTGGATGATTTTTATTATTATTATAGTTGTACGCCTTTTTGACAGCCTAAACATGCCCCAAAACTCACCAAAACTTGCAATCATGTCCGATCCGGAGAAAACTTTGATATTTTAAGGAGCGGGGAAATGGCCGACGCAAAAATTGATTAATAGCGCCCCCTAGAAAATTTAAAAAATCAAGCCCCTCCACTCAGATTGACGTAGACAAACCAAATTCGGGAAACACATGTATCGTGTAAAGACGCACAAAAAAGCCTCTTGGAGCCATAGCCTAAGTCCAACAGGAAGTCGGCCATCCAGGCAAAAATGCTCAATCTTAATGATTTTTTGACCCTTCACCCACATTCCTTATTGCTTAGAAGTCACTCAGACTCATTTGTGGTCTTAGACTGCCATCTAGTGGAGACATTAACAGCTGCACACAATGTTCAATTAAAGGCACAGGAGCAAAGACATCTACATGCCAGTTTTGACAGCCCTGCGACCGCCGCACGCACCGACGTGCACGTACGGCGTTACAATTGGGGGGGTAAAAGGGGGGGTGCGAGGGCCCTTCGACACTGCTTGCAGTTTTAATTAGGGCC
>NZ_JBJXHJ010000063.1:0-1211 GCF_046487845.1 Pseudomonas sp. PHC1 | reverse complement strand
CGCAACGTACACTTTTCGTTCGTTGATTGGAGCAGATTAAGAAATGGCACGTAGCGAGAGATATGGATTTTCCGCTGAGCAGAAAGCAGAGCTTTGGAGGTTGTGGCGCAAAGGCGAAACTCTCAGCAAAATAGCCGTGGCTATCCAGAAACCAACGGGCACGGTTCATACGTTATTAGCCCGTAATGGGGGGATTTCCCCTCGAACCAGGCATCGATCACGGCTAGCCTTGACGCTTGGTGAGCGCGAAGAGATATCTCGGGGAGTCGCAGTTGGTCACTCTATTCGGCTCATCGCAACCCAGCTAAATCGCTCGCCCTCAACGATCAGCCGCGAGCTATCTCGAAATCGCGGCCGTGATTTTTATAGGGCAGCAGAGGCCGATGAGCAAGCTTGGGCGCGTGGCGTTAGACCCAAACCGTTCCGCTTAAACCAGTATCCTGAGCTGTGCGAACTTGTATCAAGCAAACTGAAGCTTTACTGGTCACCCGAGCAAATTGCTGGCTGGCTCAAACGCAAATATCCTGATGATCTTACGATGCAGATTTCTCATGAAACCCTTTATCGTTGCTTGTTCATACAGGCTCGCGGTGTCTTGAAAAAAGAACTGGTTGCTGTGTTGCGCTCCAGACGCATGATGCGCCGGGCGAAGTCGGCTACGAGCAAGGGACAACCCAGAGGGCATATCATCGATGCTGTTTCTATTAGTGAACGCCCAGCCGAAGCTTCAGATAGAGCCGTTCCCGGACATTGGGAAGGCGATCTTATTACCGGTTCCAAAAACAGTCATATTGCTACGTTGGTAGAACGTAGCACGCGCTTTTTGGTGCTTGTGCGAGTCGATGGGAAAGATACAAAAAGCGTGGTCGATGGGTTAATTCGAGAGGTCCGACAGTTACCGGAGCAACTATGGCGATCGCTAACATGGGATCGCGGTACAGAACTGGCCCAGCACAAGCGGTTCACCATGGATACCAATATCGATGTGTATTTTTGTGATCCCCGCAGCCCTTGGCAGCGGGGCACAAATGAAAATACCAATGGTTTGCTACGTCAGTACTTCCGCCCTGGTACTGACTTAAGTGGTTACAGCCAATCCGATCTTGATGCAGTAGCTTTGCAAATGAATCAGCGACCACGTGAAACCTTGGATTTTGAAACACCCGCTGATAGGTTGCAGCGACTCGTTGCGTTGACCGGTTGAGCCCGCC
>NZ_JBJXHJ010000015.1:0-150140 GCF_046487845.1 Pseudomonas sp. PHC1 | reverse complement strand
CCAGGCTTGGATAGCTGACTTGCACATTGGCTTCAGCGCCGAGCGTATCGGCGTTCAGTTCGCCGGCCGGTGCTTCGACTACTTGAAACAGCGATGGTTGAGCAGCGGACACACCTTGGGAATTGTCCGTTGGTACGGCCAAGCTATTCATTTGCCCAGAAGAAGTGCGGGTGCTTTTTTCGGCAGGGGGAATATGCGCCGTGCAACCGACAAAGCTTAATATCAGAACGTACGCGGATATTTTCAACATGACCGTGCCCTCTCCAATGACAGCTATTCACCGGAGATCAATCGAACCGGGTGCTGATATCGGGAAAGCTAGGGCCGTGGCAAAATCTCGTCCACTGTCAGAACTGACAGGTGATTATTCATCCAGTGCCACTTGTGACGATTGAAGAAAGACCGCCCGCAGGCTCGAGCCGTGACCGGACGATCTTTCTCTCTTGAAGATCAGAGGCCTACAACATCCTCAGCCTGCAACCCCTTCTGCCCTTCCACCACCGCGTATTCAACCTGCTGACCCTCGGTCAGCGAACGGTGGCCTTCGCCACGGATCGCGCGGTAGTGCACGAACACGTCCACCCCGTCTTCGCGCTGAATGAAGCCGTAGCCCTTGGCGTCGTTGAACCACTTCACGTTGCCGGTTTCACGTGTTGCCATCTGTTCATACTCCGTTTTTATTATTGAACAGGCTTTTCGCAGGAAAGCCTTTGAGGAACGTCAGCCTGCGTCCGACGTCCATAAAAGGGCCCCGGCGACAGATCGCCGAGTATATGACAGGCGGCAAAACTCTCAACAGGAGATTACTTCGCCGCTTTTTTGCCGATTTTCCATGAATCCGGCACACTATCGACCGCCCGAGCAAACGCTCGGTTTATCCACTCACGCAGAAGCCGTATGACCCGCTCCCCGTTCCGCCGTCTTGTGTTTGGCACCTTGCGCCGACTGTTATATCTCTGGGTTCGCTCCGAGACGATCAACCAGTCGTCGTTCACCCTCAACCTCGACCGCAGTCGTCCGGTGTTCTACGTCCTGCAAAATCCATCGCTGACCGATCTGGCGGTGGTCGACACCGAGTGCACCAAGGCCGGTCTGCCGCGCCCGGTGCTGCCGGTGTCCGTGGGTTCGCTGATCGAACCGGCGGCGTTCTTCTACCTGACGCCAGACCCGGACTGGCTCGGCCGCCAGGACAAACGCGGTGCGCCGCCGACCCTGACCCGACTGGTCAGTGCCCTGAGTCAGAACGCTGCCGAAGACGCACAGATCATTCCGGTCAGCGTGTTCTGGGGCCAGTCGCCGGACAGCGAGAACAGCCCATGGAAATTGCTGTTCGCCGACAGCTGGGCCGTCACCGGGCGCCTGCGTCGCCTGCTTAGCATCATGATTCTGGGGCGCAAGACCCGCGTGCAATTCTCCGCACCGATCCACCTTCGCGAACTGATCGAGCACAACAAGGGGCACGAGCGCACCGTGCGCATGGCCCAGCGGATCCTGCGGGTGCACTTTCGCAACCTCAAGGCTGCGGTGATCGGTCCGGACATTTCCCACCGCCGTAACCTGGTCAAAGGCCTGCTCAACCAGCCGCTGGTCAAGCAAGCGATCCTCGACGAAGCCGAGCGCGAAAACATTTCCCCGGAAAAAGCCAAGGCCCAGGCCCTGCGCTACGGCAACGAGATCGCCTCGGACTACACCTACACCGCGATCCGTTTTCTCGAAGTGGTGCTGAGCTGGTTCTGGAACAAGATCTACGACGGGATCAAGGTCAACCACATCGAAGGCGTGCAGAAGGTCGCCCAGGGTCACGAAGTGATCTACGTGCCGTGCCACCGCAGCCACATTGACTACCTGCTGCTGTCGTACTTGCTATTTCGCAACGGCCTGACGCCGCCGCACATCGCCGCCGGGATCAACCTGAACATGCCGGTGATCGGCAGCCTGCTGCGCCGTGGCGGTGCGTTCTTCATGCGCCGCACGTTCAAGGGCAATCCGCTGTACACCTCGGTGTTCAACGAATACCTGCACACCCTGTTCACCAAAGGTTTTCCGGTCGAATACTTCGTCGAAGGTGGCCGCTCGCGTACCGGACGCATGCTGCAGCCGAAAACCGGGATGCTCGCAATCACCATGCGCAGCTTCTTGCGTTCGTCGCGGATGCCGATCGTGTTCGTGCCGGTGTACATCGGTTATGAGCGCGTACTGGAAGGCCGTACTTACCTCGGCGAGCTGCGTGGCGCGAGCAAGAAGAAAGAATCAATCTTCGACATCTTCAAAGTCATCGGCGCACTCAAGCAGCGCTTCGGCCAGGTGGCGGTGAACTTCGGCGAGCCGATCAAACTGGCGGAATTTCTCGACAGCGAACAACCGGACTGGCGCCAGCAGGAACTGGGCCCGCAGTACAAACCGGCGTGGCTCAACGAAACCACCCATCGTCTCGGAGAGAAAGTCGCGCAGCATCTGAACGAAGCCGCTGCGGTCAATCCGGTCAACCTGGTGGCGCTGGCGCTGCTGTCGACCACCCGTCTGGCGCTGGATGATCGGGCCATGGCGCGGGTGCTGGATCTGTATCTGGCGCTGCTGCGCAAGGTTCCGTACTCGCCGCACACCACCTTGCCGGAAGGCGATGGCCGGGCGTTGATCGAGCATGTGAAGGACATGGATCTGCTGTCCGAGCAGAGCGACGCGCTGGGCAAGATTCTGTATCTGGACGAGCAGAACGCCGTCCTCATGACCTACTACCGCAACAACGTGCTGCACATCTTCGCCCTGCCGGCGCTGCTGGCGAGCTTCTTCCAGAGCACCTCGCGCATGAGCCGCGAACAGATCCTGCGCTACACCCGCGCGCTGTATCCGTACCTGCAATCGGAGTTGTTCATCCGCTGGACGCTGGACGAACTGGATGCGGTGATCGATCAATGGCTGGAAGCGTTTGTCGAGCAAGGCCTGCTGCGTTTCGAGAAAGACGTGTACCTGCGTCCGGCGCCGAGCTCGCGGCATTTCGTGCTGCTGACCCTGCTGTCGAAGAGCATCGCCCAGACCCTGCAACGCTTCTACATGACGGTTTCCCTGCTGCTCAACAGTGGCCAGAACAGCATCAGTGCCGAAGAACTGGAGGATCTGTGCACGGTCATGGCTCAGCGCCTGTCGATCCTGCATGGTCTGAACGCGCCGGAATTCTTCGACAAAAGCCTGTTCCGCCACTTCATCCAGACCCTGCTCGACCTCGACGTACTGCGCCGCGACGAAGCCGGCAAGTTGAGCTATCACGAACTGCTCGGCGAACTGGCCGAAGGCGCCGCCAAACGGGTGTTGCCGGCGGAGATTCGTTTGTCGATCCGTCAGGTGGCGTTGCACCGCAGCGAGGATGCGGCCGATCAGGTCGCCCCCCCTGTGCAAAGCGACTAAATTTTTGCAGGCGCCAGGCTTCTTCTGGCGCCGTCGATACGGAGATCTCCGATGAAAAAACTTTCCCTGCTGGCCGCCGCCACGCTGCTCAGCGCCTGCCAGTCGACCTCACCGGCCGGCAAGGTCAGCCTCGACGGCGAAGTGTTCTACCTGCAACGCATCGCCCTGCCGCCCAGTGCGACCTTGAGCGTGAGCCTGCAGGACGTTTCGCTGGCCGACGCTCCGGCCCTGGTGCTCGATGAACAGAAAGGCCCGGTCAAAGGCCAGGTGCCGCTGCCGTTCCACTTGAGCTACGATCCGGCCCAGGTCAAACCCGGCCACCGCTACTCGGTCAGCGCACGCATTGAAGTCAACGGCGAGCTGATGTTCATCACCACCGAAAACCATGCCGTGCAGCTTGATGGCAAGGATCCGCAGCCACTGAAGATCCGCGTCGACGCTGCCCGCTAACGCTCTCTTAAAAAAGGAAGCCGCCATGCTCCGCCCTACCCTTCGCTTCGCCGGCCTGTGCGCAGGCCTGATGATCTGCGCCAACGCACTGGCGCTGTCCCTCAACGACCTGTCGCAAGGCGACGCCACCGGCGGCCTCAAGGATGCCCTGACCCAGGGCGCGCAACTGGCCGTCAAGCAACTCGGCACCCCGGGCGGCTTTAGCAACAACCCGGACGTGAAGATCGAACTGCCGGGCAAACTCGGCAAAGTCGCCGGCAAGATGAAAGCCTTCGGCATGGGCGCCCAGGTCGAGGAGCTGGAAACCGCCATGAACAAGGCCGCGGAAACCGCCGTCACCCAGGCCCAGCCGATCCTCGTCGACGCCGTGAAGAAAATGAGCGTGGAAGACGCCAAAGGCATCCTCAGCGGCGGCAACGACTCCGCCACCCGATACCTGGACAAATCCAGCCGCGAACAGATCCGCACCAAGTTCCTGCCGATCGTCAAACAGGCAACCGACAAGGTCGGCGTAGCCCAGAAATACAACGCCTTCGCCGGCCAGGCCGCGACCTTCGGCGTGGTGGACGCGAAAAGCGCCAATATCGAAAGCTACGTGACCGAACAAGCGCTCAACGGCCTGTTCGAAATGATCGGCAAACAGGAAGAAACCATCCGCAAAAACCCGGCCGCTGCGGCGACGAGCCTGGCGAAGAAGGTGTTCGGTACGCTTTAACTCCCTCGCGCAATGAAAAGCCCGCTGACCTTTACAGGTTCAGCGGGCTTTTTCATGGGAGTCAGTTTTGTGAAGCGAACCGAGCCAAAGCCTGGCTTGAGATCGCGCTTGAAATCGCAAATCTGAAAACGCTTGAGAGCACTCAGGCGTTCCGCAGCTTTTTTGAACAGTTCAAGAACCACTGTAGCCCTCCCCCAGGGGGAAGAGTGGACTGACCGAGGAGTTTGTGAGAGCTACGCCGACATGAAATACCGAAGTGAACTCGGGTTTTAAAACACATACAGCACCACTCCCACTCCACTCCCGCTTTGGCTTTGGCTTTGGCTTTGGCTTTGGCTTTGGCTTTGACTTTCCACCACTCAACACAATGAGCGTTAGCTCGAGTAACGCTTTTGACGTGCCGGCCCCATCGGAAGGCTGAGTGGAGGGATTCATCCGGGGGTAGGCGCGTAGCGCCGTTCGACGAAGTCGAACACATCGAGAGGAGGTGCAGCGAAGCAAACCGTAGGCGATGCCCCCGGATGAATCCCGGAACGAAGGAACACCGAGCCCCAGCGAGGGGCCGAACGCCGGGGCCAAGCCTTTTGGTTCCTTTTTGGCGTCTGAAAAAGGGACTCGCCGTAAGGGCGAAACCGCCAGCCGCAACACCCAAAGAAACGGATATTCACCCAAAACCCCAAGAGCCTGGTCGGCCCAAAGGCCGCCAAGCTCAACCAGCCTCAAGCCTCCTTGCGAACCCTGAACCAAGCCGCATACAACGCCGGCAAAAACAAAAGCGTCAGAGCAGTCGCAACAATCAACCCCCCCATGATCGCCACCGCCATCGGCCCAAAAAACACACTGCGAGAAAGCGGAATCATCGCCAACACCGCCGCCAAAGCCGTCAACACAATCGGCCGGAACCGCCGCACGGTCGCCTCGATAATCGCCTGCCACGGCTTGAGCCCGGCGGCGATGTCCTGCTCGATCTGATCCACCAGAATCACCGAGTTACGCATGATCATCCCCGACAGCGCGATCGTCCCGAGCATCGCCACAAACCCGAACGGCTGGCGGAACACCAACAGAAACAGCGTCACCCCGATCAACCCCAAAGGCGCCGTCAGAAACACCATCGCCGTGCGCGAAAAACTGCGCAGCTGCACCATCAGCAACGTCAGCACCACGATAATGAACATCGGCACCCCGGCGTTCACCGACTTCTGCCCACGCTCCGAATCCTCCACCGTGCCGCCGACATCCAGCAGATAGCCGTCCGGCAATTCGGCACGGATCGGATCAAGCGTCGGCATGATCTGCTTCACCAGCGTTGCCGGCTGCTCCTTGCCGTAGATGTCCGCCCGCACGGTGACGTTCGGCAGGCGATTGCGGTGCCAGATGATGCCTTCCTCGAAGCCATATTCCAGTGTGGCGATCTGCGACAGCGCGACGCTGCGACCGTTGTCGGTCGGCACCGCCAGGCTCGGCAGCAACGACAGTTCGGTGCGCTCGTGCACGGTGCCACGCAGGAGGATTTCGATCAGTTCGTTGTCTTCGCGGTACTGGCTGACACTGGAGCCGGTCAGCGAACTCTGAAGGAATTTCGCCAGGCTCGCCGTGCTCACACCCAAGGCCCGGGCGCGGTCCTGATCGATGTTCAGGTACACGACCTTGCTCGGCTCTTCCCAGTCCAGATGCACGTTCACCACATGCGGATTCTCACGCACCTTGGCCGCGACCTTGCGCGCCAGGGCGCGGACTTCTTCGATGTGTTCGCCGGTGACGCGGAACTGCACCGGGTAACCGACCGGCGGGCCGTTTTCCAGGCGCGTGACCCGCGAGCGCAAGGCCGGGAACTGCTCGTTCAAGGTGTCGATCAGCCACGTACGCAGCGCTTCGCGCTCCTCGATGGTTTTCGCCAGGACGACGAACTGGGCGAAGCTCGCCGCCGGCAGTTGTTGATCCAGCGGCAGGTAGAAACGCGGCGAACCGGTGCCGACGTAAGCGACATAGTTGTCGATGCCGGCGTGATCCTTGAGCATCGCTTCCAGGCGCTTGACCTCGCCCGTGGTATTGGCCAGCGAGGCGCCCTCGGCAAGCTTCAGATCGACCATCAATTCCAGTCGCCCGGACGCCGGGAAGAACTGCTGCGGCACGAACCGGAACAACGCCACCGAAGCCACAAACAGCAACACGGTGAGCACGATCACGGTTTTTCGCCGGCGCACGCACCACTCCACCAGACGCCGCACCCGTTGGTAGAACGGCGTTCCGTAAGGATCGGTCCGGCCGTCAGCCGTACCGTGTTTGGCCGCGTGAATTTTCGCCAGATCCGGCAGGAGTTTTTCCCCCAGATACGGCACGAACACCACGGCCGCCACCCACGATGCGAGCAAGGCAATGGTCACCACCTGGAAGATCGAGCGGGTGTATTCGCCAGTACCGGACTGCGCAGTGGCAATCGGCAGGAAGCCAGCGGCGGTGATCAGCGTACCGGTGAGCATCGGGAACGCCGTGCTGGTCCAGGCATAACTGGCAGCCTTGATCCGGTCGAAGCCCTGCTCCATTTTGATCGCCATCATTTCCACGGCGATGATCGCGTCGTCCACCAGCAAACCCAGCGCCAGCACCAGCGCGCCAAGGGAGATCTTGTGCAGGCCGATGCCCAAGTAATACATGCAGGCGAAGGTCATCGCCAGCACCAGCGGAATGGCCAGCGCCACTACCATGCCGGTGCGTACACCGAGGGAGAAAAAGCTCACCAGCAACACGATGGCCAACGCTTCGACCAGCACCTGAACGAATTCACCCACGCCGGTTTTCACGGCGGCGGGCTGGTCGGAGACCTTGCGCAACTGCATGCCGGCCGGCAGGTTTTGCTGGATGCGGGCGAACTCGATTTCCAGGGCCTTGCCCAGCACCAGAATGTCGCCGCCGTCCTTCATTGCCACCGCCAGACCAATGGCGTCTTCGCCCATGAAGCGCATGCGCGGTGCCGGAGGATCGTTGAAACCGCGCCGCACGTCGGCGACATCGGAGATGCGGAACGTACGATCACCGACCCGGATCGGGAAGTTCTTGATCTCGTCGACTGTCTGAAAATTCCCCGAGACCCGTAGCTGCAATCGCTCGCTGCCGGTTTCGAAGAAGCCGGCGGTGGATACCGCGTTCTGCTCTTCCAATGCCTGCTGCACCGCAGCCAAAGGCAGACCGAGGGTGGCGAGTTTGACGTTGGACAGTTCGACCCAGACCTTCTCGTCCTGCAGACCGAGCAGATCGACCTTGCCCACATCCTTGACCCGCTGCAGCTGGATCTGGATACGGTCGGCATAATCCTTGAGCACCGCGTAGTCGAAACCATCGCCGGTCAGCGCATAGATATTGCCGAAGGTGGTGCCGAACTCATCGTTGAAAAACGGACCCTGAATCCCCGGCGGCAGGGTCTGGCGAATGTCACCGACCTTCTTGCGCACCTGATACCAGAGATCCGGAATCTCCACCGAATGCATGGAGTCGCGGGCAATGAACGTGACCTGGGATTCACCAGGGCGCGAGAACGAGACAATCCGCTCGTACTCGCCGGTTTCCATCAGTTTCTTTTCGATGCGCTCGGTAACCTGGCGCGAGACTTCCTGCGCCGTGGCACCGGGCCAGCGGGTCTGGATGACCATGGCCTTGAACGTGAACGGCGGATCTTCG
This sequence comes from Pseudomonas sp. PHC1, assembly GCF_046487845.1. Taxonomy (NCBI): domain Bacteria; kingdom Pseudomonadati; phylum Pseudomonadota; class Gammaproteobacteria; order Pseudomonadales; family Pseudomonadaceae; genus Pseudomonas; species Pseudomonas sp. PHC1. The sequence goes on along the minus strand of NZ_JBJXHJ010000015.1, from coordinate 141,895 downwards.
CTCTGGCCGAGCTTGGTGTAGGACAAGGCGCCGACGATCGCCAGCAAAAGCATCAGGAACAGTACGATCTGGCGATTGCGCAGCGCCCAGGCGGAAAGATTGAAACCCATCGGGGATTACTCCTTGTCCGCCAGATTGACCACGCGGTTGGAACGATCCACCGGACGCACCTGCTGCCCTTCCAGCAGAACATGCACGCCGGCGGCGACCACCCAGTCGCTGGCGTTCAGGCCTTCGAGCACCGGCACGGTTTTCTCACCGAACGGGCCGACGCGTACCGGAGTCTTTTTCAGGGTGTTGTTGGCGCTGACGACCCAGACGTAGGTCGCGCCGTTTTCGGCCGTCAGTGCCGAGAGCGGCACCGACAGCGGGATGACATCGGCGGTCTGCACGAAGACCCGGGCGCTCTGGCCCAGTTCTGCCGGGACCTTGCCGGCGGTGAATGAAATGCGTGCGGCGAAGGTACGGGATTTCGGATCGGCGGCCGGCGACAGCTCGCGGATCTGCCCGGCGAAGCGCTGGTTCGGTTGCGTCCACAACTCCACCGACACCGGCTGGCCGACCTTGAAGCGGCCGAAACTCTGCTCCGGCAGGCTGATCAGCACTTCCCGTTCGCCGTCAGTGGCGAGGGTGAACACGGTTTGCCCGGCGGCGACCACTTGCCCGACTTCCACCGAACGCTTGGCCACCACGCCATCCTGAGGCGCGCGCAGCACGGCGTAACTGGCCTGATTGGTCGAGACGTTGAATTCGGCTTTGATCTGTTTGAGGCGGGCTTCGCCGGAGCGGTAGAGGTTCTCGGCATTGTCGTAGGCCGAGCGGCTGACCATCTGCCGTTCCATCAGGGTCTTGTAACGGTCACGCTCGGCGCGCACCAGATTAAGATTGGCTTCGGCCGCCGCGACCTGGGCCCGGGTCGCTTCCAGTTGCAGGCGTACATCCTGCGGATCGAGTTCGGCGAGCGGTTGATCGGCCTTCACGCGCTGACCTTCGTCGACCAGCCGTCGGCTGACTTTGCCGCCGATACGGAACGCCAGGTCGGGTTCGTAGCGGGCGCGAACCTCACCCGGATAACTTTCCATCGCCTGCGCCGAAGGCTCTGGCTGAACCACCATGGCCGGTCGCACGCTGACTTGTGTCACCTCTTCCTTGCCACACGCCGACAACAGAAACGCCAGACTGACTGGCACCGCAAAAGACAACGCATGGCGGAACATGGTGAAGGACCTTTCGCTAAGGAGGCTTGGAATAATTATACTGGCCGGTATGTTATTAATAGCAAACTCACCAGTCCAGTATTAAAAGCGAAGAATGTCGAACAATCTGTCCACTCCAAACGGCCCGGGTCGACCGAAGGATCCGGCCAAGCGCCAGGCAATTCTCGAGGCGGCGAAAATCCTGTTTCTGAGTCATGGCTATGCCAACACCAGCATGGACGCGGTGGCCGCCGAGGCCGGGGTGTCGAAGCTGACGGTCTACAGCCATTTCAACGACAAGGAGACGCTGTTCTCCGCCGCCGTGGTAGCCAAATGCGAGGAGCAATTGCCGCCGCTGTTCTTTGAATTGCCGGACGGCATCGCGGTGGAAAATGTGTTGCTGAACATTGCGCGAGGCTTTCACCACCTGATCAACAGCGATGAATCGGTGAATCTGCATCGCCTGATCATGGCGCTGGGCAGTCAGGATCCCAACCTGTCACTGATCTTCTTCGAGGCCGGCCCGCAGCGCATGGTGCAGGGAATGGAACGGTTGCTGACGCGGATCCACGAGAACGGCGCGCTGAACATCGACAAGCCGCGCAACGCTGCCGAGCATTTTTTCTGCCTGATCAAGGGCGCGGGGAATTTCCGCCTGCTGTATGGCTGCGGCGAGCCGCTGACCGGCGAGGCGGCGGAAAGTCATGTGCAGGAAGTGGTCGAGTTGTTCATGCGGGCCTATCGACCCTGAAAACAAAAATCCCACGCCATGCGTGGGATTTTCTTATGCGACGGCTCAGGCCTTGAGCGCTTTCTTCGGGTAGATGTCGTAACGGCTGGATTTGCCATCCAGCGCATGGCTAGGCTTCGGTCCTTCGATGCACGGCGCCTTGCGCGGGCGCTTGACCACCACCCGGTGCGTGGCCAGGGCCAACGCCGCTTCCAGCAAGGCCGGGGCATCCGGATCATCGCCCACCAACGGACGGAACAGGCGCATTTCCTTCTTCACCAGCGCAGTTTTCTCACGATGCGGGAACATCGGGTCGAGGTAGATCACCTGCGGCGGCTCGCCCTCCCAATTGCGCATCACCTCGATGGAATTGCCCTTGAGCAGCTTCATCCGCGCCACGATCGGCGCCACGTCGAAGTCTTCCGCCGCCCGGGCCAGACCATCCTCCAGCAAGGCGCCGATCAGCGGCTGACGCTCGATCAGGCTCATCTCGCAACCAAGACTGGCCAGCACGAACGCATCCTTGCCCAGCCCTGCCGTGGCATCCAGCACCCGTGGACGTACACCTTGGGCGATGCCGACCGCCTTGGCGATCATCTGCCCGCTCCCCCCGCCATACAACCGGCGGTGGGCCGCGCCACCCTCGACGAAGTCGACCCGCACCGGCCCCGGTGCATCCGGTCCCAGTTGTTGCAGCTGCAACCCCTGCTCGCCGACCTGCAAGGCAAACTCGCCGTCGGCCACCTGCAACGGCAGGTTCAGGCGCTGCGCCCACTGCTCGGCCTGCGCTTCGAACGTCGGGCCGAGGGCCTCGACATGGATGCGGCAGGCCGCGGGTTGCTCAATCATGGAAAACACGCTCAAAAAAGTTAAGGATCGGCAAAAACCGCCGATAACCCAATCAACGCGCATTTTGCCAGAGCTGAGCGTCAACCGAAAAAAATGTCAGGCATTCTTCCCACATCGATTGGCTACCTTTCGCCCACAGGCGATTTCAGCCGTCATAACACTCAAGCATTGGGCGGCGTCAGCCACCTGTGGCAGGATTTCTTTGCCCAGGCACTGGCCGAACAGTCGAGTGATGTGGTGCCGGCCTGCGGCACGTTCCCACCGGTTGATCTGCAAAGCCCGGAAGAACCGACCGTCGGCAGCGAACTGCACGCGCACATCATCAGCCAGCGCGAATGCGATGTGGTGGAAACCCAGGTGCGTCCGCCGGAGCCGCTGTTCCTGCCGATCGCCGAGCTCGAACTGGATCTGGCCGAGCCCTACCCTCCATTCCCGCCGGAAGCCATCGAGGTTCAGCAAAAGCAGCAGGCCTTCGACAGCAGCTGGGTTCGCCCGATCGTGATCAACAACGGCCAGCCGATTCCGGAACCGGGTCCTGCGCCGCAGAAAAAACCGCTGTACCTGCCGATTGCCGAGTTCGACCTGGATCTGCTGCAGCCTTACCCGCCGTTCCCGCCGGAAGAAATCGTCGAACAGCAGAAAGCCCTGGACTTCGATAACGGCTGGGTGCGCCCAATCGTTCAGCAGAACCTGCGCATCGCCGCCTGATCCCTCAGCGACACACGCTCCAGCGCCCGACATCGACATGAAAGTGATTGCGATGGGCGGCGTTGTAATCCGGACTCAACACCACACTGAACGCCTCGCAGGCACCGTCGCGCAGCTGACGTAGAAACTGCGCGTCCTGATTTTGCTTCGGCCAGTCCTTGAGCACACTGATCGCGCGACCATCCGCCAGGCGGAAGCCGGCGATGTCCAGCGCATCGGCGCTGGCATGGCGGCTGAGTGCGCCGTTCTCGCGGTTGTAGACGTTGCGGCAGGCAAAGCTGCCAAGATGGTCGACCCGAGCCACCGATTGACCGTAGACCTGCTGCGCCGCCGGTTGCAGCGTATGGCGCTCGAACATCGCAAACGCCACGGCCAATGGGCAACTGGCAAGAAAACTGCTGCTGAGCCCCACCCCGCCACCCTGCACGCGCAAAGCGCCGATCAACGGACATTTGGCATCGGGACTGTCGGCCTGTGGCGAAACCCGCAGGCCCGAGCTGCCCAATGCCTGCTCGCACAACAATGGATCGCTGCGCAGGCGCATCAACTTGTAGCCTGTGAGCCCGTTGGGCGTCGCCTGCACATCCAGCGGCGCCCACGGGTTCCACTGCGGCGGCACATCGAGCCAACCGCGCCAGACGCCGATCAGGCTGCCACCGATAATTAACAGCCCTGCCAACAGCAGCCAGCGGCCCATGCTCATCCCTTGAAGAATTGATTGGCCTTGGCGTACGGCATCGAACGAGACGTGAAAGTGAAGGTGCCGGACTGCTAGATTTCTTCAGCCGCGCGGAAAAACTCACCCAATGCCGCCAGTGCCAGCGCCGAGCCGGTGCTGATTCGCTTCACGCCCATTTCTTCGAGCTGCTGCACGGTCAGCGTCAATCCACCGGACATCAACACATTGACCGGTTTCGGCGCCACTGCGCGCACCACCGTCAGGACTTCTTCGGCGGTGCGCAGGCCCGGCGCGTACAGCACGTCGGCGCCGGCTTCGGCAAAGGCCTGCAAGCGGCGAATGGTGTCGTTGAGATCGGGATTGCCGTGCAGGTAGTTCTCCGCACGGGCCGTCAAGGTGAAGGGAAACGGCAAGGTGCGCACGGCAGCGACGGCGGCTTCGATCCGCGCCACCGCGTGTTCGAAGCAGTAGATCGGCGAGTCTTCACGGCCGGTGGCATCTTCGATCGAGCCACCCACGGCGCCCGCCTCGGCAGCGCGGATCAGACTTTGTGCTGATTCGGCCGGGGCATCGGCGAAGCCGTTTTCCAGATCCACCGCCACCGGCAAATCCGTGGCCGCGACAATCGCCCGGACATTGGCCAGCGTATCGTCGAGGCTCAGGCCACCATCGGGCTTGCCCTGGGAAAACGCATAGCCGGCGCTGGTGGTCGCCAGCGCCTGATAGCCGAGACTGGCGAGCATCTTCGCGGAACCGGCATCCCACGGATTGGGAATCACGAAAATCCCGGGGCGTTCGTGCAGGGCTTTGAAGGTTTCGGCTTTACGAACTTGTTCTTGACGGGCTTGGGCATCCATCGGCAGGCTCCTGGGCAGGAAGAAATCCGCCTCAGAGCAGACCAAGTTGCTCGGCGGCGGGTTCTCTGTATAGCTCAGGCAAAGGTCGCAGGCCAGGCAAACGTTGCATCAGTTGAGCGTGAAAACGTTGCGCCAGCTTCGCCGCCAGAATGTTATCGGCGGTGTGCAGGAAGATGTACGGCGTGCGGCCCTCTTCGATCCACTCGGCGATTTTCGCCACCCACGGCACCAGAAATGGATCGTTGGCCTCAAGCGCCGGATGGCCGATGAAGCGCACCTGCGGGAATTGAGTGAAAGCCGCCGGACGCGTGGGCACGCGGGGCTTTTTCGATTGGGCGTGGATCACCGACGACTCGGTCGACAGGCAACTGAACAAGGCGCGCGGATCAAGACAGATGCGCTCAACGCCGCGATCCAGCAACAGCCGATTGAGCAACCGCTCACTCTCCCCCTTGGCGAAGAACTGTTCGTGGCGCACTTCCACCGCCAGCGGGCAATCCAGCGCATCGATGAACGCAGCAAGCTCCGGCAAACGGTGCGGCGTGAAGCTTTTCGACAGTTGCAGCCACATTGGCGAGACGCGCTCACCGAGCGGCTTGAGTAGCTGGAGGAAGGTTTCGGCGGCGGTCAGTTGATCGCGCAAGTCGCCACTGTGGCTGATGTCACCGGGGAACTTGGCGGTGAAGCGAAAGTGTTCCGGCATCACCTCGGCCCAGCGCTGCACGGTGGCCGGCGACGGGCTGGCGTAGAAGGTCGTGTTGCCTTCCACGGCGTTGAACACTTGTGAATAGAGCCCGAGGAAATCGGAGGTCTTGGCGTCTACCGGATACAGGTACTCGCGCCAGGCGTTTTCGCTCCAGGACGGGCAACCGAGGTAGTAAGGCAGATCCATCAGATGTACAGATCGAGGCCCAGCACGTCTGCATCCCAATCGACAAAACCGGCGGTGCTCAGGTAGCTGGCCAGGGCCATGGCCACGCTTTTCTTCATCGCGCGGTGATAAATCATGTCTTGTTGACGGGCGGGCAGATTGCTCAGGCGTTGGGCGGTGGCTTTGGCGGCACGGGCCGCCAGTTGCTCTTCGGTCGGGAATTCCAGCTCGCCGTCGATATCGTCGACGGACTCATCCAGCGCCGGATTGCCTTTGCGAGGCTTGCGCTTGATGGGGTAGGAATGAGTGGAAACGCCGTCTATACGCATAAAGTCATGCTCGGTATCGATGATGGCAATTTAGCGGCACCTGACCGACTTAGCAAATCGCCGAGTGATAACTAGAACACATAAAAGACAAAAGGTTTAAAGCGCGGGGTTAGAAACGGACGATTGGCAGGAACGAACGGGCCCCTGCGGCGAATGCCACAGGGTGAATGGCCTCAGCGGGCTTTCGGGGTGGCCACTTTGTCACGCAGATAAACCGGCTGGGCGTCGTCCGCCGGAATCGCTTCACCGCGCGCCCAAGCAAATCGCGCCAGGGTCAGCAAGTCTTCGGCGTGTGGCAGCATGCCAGCGTCGGATCCGGTCAGGTTTACAGCGATGCGTTCGCCATAACCCCAGCCAGTGCCAGCACCGAACCAGTCACCCGAGGCATCGTCCGGCAGTGCGGCGACTTCCGGCGGCAGCACTGCCTCGGCGCCGACCAGACGCATCTCCCCGGCCGTCTCGCGGTAGCAGCCCCAATACACCTCATCCATCCGCGCATCGATGGCGGCCGCGACCTGGCTCACGCCGTGCTCGCGATAAGCCCGTTGCGCCAGCACGGCCAGGTTCGACACCGGCAACACCGGGCGATCCAGCGCAAACGCCAGGCCTTGCACCACGCCGATGGCAATCCGCACGCCAGTGAAAGCGCCCGGGCCGCGACCGAAAGCGATGGCGTCCACCGCTTGCAGGGTGGTGCCGGCGTCGGCCAGCAGTTGCTGGATCATCGGCAGCAGTTTCTGCGCGTGCAGGCGCGGGATCACCTCGTAATGGCTCGTGACCTTGCCGTCATGCAGCAAGGCAACGGAGCAAGCTTCAGTCGCGGTGTCCAGGGCCAGCAAGGTGCTCATCGATGTGTCCGTAAATCAGGTGGGGAAAAGTGCGCCAGTATAAACAACTACGGCCCGCAAGCGGGCCGTGGATGATGCAGCGGATCAGGTTTTTCAGCTCAGGGCTTCAAGCACCTTGGCAGTGATCGCTTCAACCGAACCGACGCCAGGGATATGGCTGTACTTCGGCTTGCCACCGTTATTGGCGGACAGGTTCTGGTAGAACTCCACCAGCGGCTTGGTCTGCGAGTGGTAGACCGACAGGCGATGACGCACGGTTTCTTCGGTGTCGTCCTTGCGCTGCACCAGCTCTTCGCCGGTGATGTCGTCTTTGCCGGCAAGTTTCGGCGGGTTGTAGACGATGTGGTAAACGCGGCCGCTGGCCTCGTGAACGCGACGACCGGCGATACGCTGAACGATTTCTTCGTCTTCAACGGCGATTTCGACCACGGCGTCCAGCTCGACGCCGACGGTCACCAGCGCTTCAGCCTGAGGAATGGTGCGCGGGAAGCCATCGAACAGGAAACCCTTGGCGCAATCGGCTTGAGCGATACGGTCCTTGACCAGCGCGATGATCAGGTCATCCGACACCAGGCCACCGGCATCCATGATGCTCTTGGCCTTGATGCCCAGCTCGGTGCCGGCCTTGACTGCAGCACGCAGCATGTCGCCGGTGGAGATTTGCGGAATGCCGAATTTCTCGGTGATGAACTTAGCCTGAGTACCTTTACCGGCCCCGGGAGCTCCCAGCAGAATGACGCGCATCGATGTGCTCCTCAATTTTTTATATAAAAAACAACGGATTCGCCTCGTGGGGCCAATCTCAATAAAACGGGTCGTGGCCGCCCAAACGGCCAAAGGCTGATCAAGATACACAGCAGGCTGCGCCCACACAAGACGCCAAAAGTCGGAGAAACCGGCGCCTGCCGCGACCTTGCGACGCGGTTCCCCAAGTCGCAACCCCATCATTAACTGTCGCCTGACCGCATTTTTCCCACGGTCAATAAACGGCACCCGACGTCAGTCCCGGGTGCCCCGCCCCACGCAGAAAACCTTAGCCGGTATTTCGCAAACCGGCGGCAATCCCCGCCACAGACACCAGCAACGCCTGTTCCACCGGGCTGCCCTGCTCGACATTCTGCTGCCGCGAACGCGCCAGCAACTCGGCCTGCAATAGATGCAGCGGGTCGAGGTAGGTGTTGCGCAGACGGATGAATTCCAGGGTGTCCGGGCTATGTGCCAGTAGCTGCGACTGACCGGTCAGGCCGAGGACAACGGAACAGGCCTGCGACAATAGGTCGCGTAAATGCGCACCCAACGGCAGCAAGTCCGGCTCGACCAGACGCTCATCGTAGGACAGCGCGATATCGGCGTCGGCCTTGGCCAGCACCATCTCCAGCATGTCAATGCGGGTGCGGAAGAACGGCCACTGCTCGCGCATCTGCCCCAACAACTCGCCTTCGCCACGCTCCAGCGCGTTGTTCAACGCGGTTTCCCAGCCGAGCCAGGCCGGCAGCATCAGACGCGTCTGGGTCCAGCCGAAGATCCACGGAATCGCCCGCAGGCTTTCGATGCCGCCAGCGCGACGTTTGGCCGGACGGCTGCCCAATGGCAAGCGGCCCAGCTCCTGCTCCGGTGTGGATTGGCGGAAATACTCGACGAATTGCGGGTTCTCCCGCACCACCGCACGGTAAGCAGCGACGCCGTCAGCGGCCAGTTCGTCCATCAGATGCCGCCATTCGGGGGTCGGTGGCGGCGGTGGCAACAGGGTCGCTTCGAGCACCGCCGCCAGATACAGATTGAGGTTTTGCTCGGCGATGTCCGGCAGGCCGAATTTGAATCGAATCATTTCCCCCTGCTCGGTGGTGCGGAAACGCCCCGCCACCGATCCCGGCGGCTGCGACAGAATCGCCGCGTGCGCCGGGCCGCCGCCACGACCCACGGTGCCACCACGACCGTGGAACAACAGCAGTTCGACTTGCTGCTCGCGGCAGATTTCCACCAGCCGCTCCTGCGCCCGGTACTGCGCCCACGCCGCCGCCGTGGTGCCGGCATCCTTGGCCGAGTCGGAATAGCCGATCATCACCTCCTGCGGGCCTTGCAGGCGCGCGCGATAACCCGGCAGCAACAACAGACGCTCGATCACCGGGCCGGCGTTGTCGAGGTCGGCCAGGGTTTCGAACAGCGGCACCACGCGCATCGGCCGCAGGACGCCGGACTCCTTGAGCAGCAATTGCACCGCGAGCACATCGGAAGCGGCACCGGCCATGGAAATCACGTAGGAGCCCAGCGAAGCACCCGGCGCAGCGGCGATCTCCTTGCAGGTGGCGAGCACTTCGGCGGTGTCGGCCGAGGGTTTGAAATGCGCCGGCAGCAGCGGCCGACGGTTTTGCAGTTCGCGGGTCAGGAAGCTGATGCGCTGCTCTTCATCCCACTCCTCGTATTTGCCGAGGCCGAGGTAATCGGTGATTTCAGTCATGGCCGCGCTATGGCGCGACGAGTCCTGACGCACATCGAGGCGCACCAGGAACAGGCCGAAGGTCACGGCCCGGCGCAGGCAATCGAGCAACGGCCCGTCGGCGATTACGCCCATGCCGCATTCGTGCAGTGAGTTGAAACACAGCTCCAGCGGATCGAGCAGATCACGATTGTTGTGCAGCACATCCGCCGGGGCCGGCGTGGTCGCGGTCAGCGATGCATGGGCCCAGTTGCGCGTGGCGCGCAGGCGTTCACGCAATTGCTTAAGCACCGCCCGATACGGCTCGGCACTGTCGCCGGCCCGGGCCTTGAGCGCGTCGCTGGCCTGCTGCATCGACAGTTCGGCGGCCAGGTGATCGACATCGCGCAAGTACAGATCCGCCGCCATCCAGCGCGCCAGCAACAGCACTTCGCGGGTTACGGCAGCGGTCACGTTCGGGTTGCCGTCACGGTCGCCACCCATCCACGAAGCGAAGCGGATCGGCGCAGCTTCCAGTGGCAAACGCAAACCGGTGGCGGCGTACAGCGCCTGATCGGCCTTGCGCATATGGTGGGGAATCGCCTGCCACAGCGAGTGTTCGATCACCGCAAAACCCCACTTGGCCTCGTCCACCGGGGTCGGCCGGGTGCGGCGGATTTCTTCGGTGTGCCAGGCTTCGGCGATCAGACGTTGCAGGGTGTTGTGGATCTGCTCGCGTTCGGCGGTGGTCAGGTCGCGGTGATCCTGAGCTGCCAGTTGTGCGGCGATCGCGTCGTACTTCTGGATCAGCGTGCGGCGGGCCACTTCGGTCGGGTGCGCGGTGAGCACCAGTTCGATTTCCAGCCGCGCCAGTTGCCGCGCCAGGGATTCGGCGCTGTGCCCTTCGTTGCGCAAGCGGGCGAGCAATTCCGGCAGCACGCGAGACTCGAACGGCGCGGCCTGGGTCTCTTCGCGGCGATGGATGAGCTGGTACTGCTCGGCGATGTTCGCCAGGTTGAGAAACTGGTTGAAGGCTCGCGCCACCGGCAGCAGTTCGTCTTCGCTCAATTGATTGAGACTGGCGCTGAGTTCGGCGTCCATCGAGCCACGCCGGTCGGCCTTGGCGCCCTTGCGGATCTGCTCGATCTTGTCGAGAAACGCCTCGCCGTACTGGTCACGAATGGTGTTGCCCAACAGCTCACCGAGCAGGTGAACGTCTTCGCGCAAGCGTGCATCAATATCGGTCATCAGCATCTCTCCAGCAGTAATCGGTGACGGATCGCAAGTGAGTGGATGAACAGAGAGTGCCGCTCCGGGGCGCTTCTTACAAGCAGACGACGAAGGGACTTTAAACCTTGAGGCTTGAAGCTAGTCTCAACAGTAAGCCCCACAACGGCTTGCCGCCGGCAGACGCCGGACACTCACCAAGACCTGCCATGAGCAGGTGCGACATGAGGTTTTTATGAAAATCCGTGAACTCGCCCAGCATTGGGAAGAAACCGCCAAGGGTCGCCTGACCGACACCGGCTACACGATTCATCTGGACGTGGAAGCTGCCGCACGCCTGGCGGCAATCGCCGAGATGTACCCCAAACGCCACGCCGAAGAACTGCTCGGCGAGCTGATCGGCGCCGCCCTCGAAGAGTTCGAAGCGAGCCTGCCGTATGTGAAAGGTTCGACCGTGGTCGCCACCGACGAAGAAGGCGATCCGCTGTATGAAGACGTCGGCCCGACCCCGCGTTTTCTCGCGTTGTCGCGGCGTCATTTGCACGACCTCTCGACGGCTGCCGGCAAGCAGAAACACTGATCCCTGACACTTCAAAACAGTGGGAATGGTTTGCCTCGATGGCGTTAGTTCAGCCGTAAATGTGCTGAATTGGATGGCCTCATCGCTGGCAAGCCAGCTCCCACACTGGCTGTGTTTCTCTTGCGTTTGTGCGCCATTTTCTGCCCGCGCGTACCACTCTGCCCCGCCAAAGTTCCCGCTTTAGAGCCTTGTCTGTCTGGTCAGAATATTTTTTGGCGATGAGCCATCTTTTCTGAACTTTTGAAAAATGCCTTCGGTCGGAACAGGTAACCACGCCTGGAACGAGCGTTTCAAAACGCGCTGACACATGACGGTTGTCACTCCTCGACCAGGATGGATTTCGAAGCTTCCAAGGAGTTAACCAATGGAGTTGAAGACCATGAAGACCCAAACCTCGTTCTCCCACCTGCGCGGTCTGAAACTGGCCGCTCTGGCCATCGGCACCAGCTTCGTGCTGGCCGGTTGCGCCGGCAATCCTCCGACCGAGCAGTACGCCGTGACTCAATCGGCAGTCAACAGCGCAGTCAGCGCCGGTGGTACCGAATTCGCCGCCGTGGAAATGAAGCAGGCCCAGGACAAGCTCAAGCAAGCCGAAATCGCCATGCACGACAAAAAGTATGACGAGGCCCGCATCCTCGCCGAACAGGCCGAGTGGGACGCGCGCGTCGCCGAACGCAAGGCTCAGGCGATGAAAGCCGAGCAAGCGGTGAAGGATTCCCAGAAAGGTGTTCAGGAACTGCGTCAGGAAAGTCAGCGCACTGTGCAGTAAGCGCGCATCCCGACCGCAAGGCTGAAACTCTTATCGATAGAAAGGACGAACGATTATGCGTAAACAACTGATGATCCCCGCTCTCCTGGCCGCAAGCGTTGCCCTGGCTGCCTGCTCCACGCCGCCCAACCCGAACCTGGAACAGGCACGCACCAACTACGCCGGCCTGCAGGCCAACCCGCAGGCAAGCAAGGTCGCAGCGCTGGAAACCAAGGACGCCAGCGACTATCTGGACAAGGCCGACAAGGCTTATCTGGATAAAGAAGACGCCGCCAAGGTCGATCAACTGGCTTATCTGACTAACCAGCGCGTAGAAGTGGCCAAGCAGACCATCGCTCTGCGCACCGCTGAAAATAACCTGAAGAACGCCGCCGCCCAACGTGCCCAGGCCCGTCTGGATGCCCGCGATCAGCAGATCAAGCAGCTGCAGGACAGCCTCAACGCCAAGCAGACCGATCGCGGCACGCTGGTGACTTTCGGTGACGTGCTGTTCGCCACCAACAAGGCCGATCTGAAATCCAGCGGTCTGGTGAACATCAACAAACTGGCGCAGTTCCTCCAGGAAAACCCTGATCGCAAAGTGATCGTCGAGGGCTACACCGACAGCACCGGTACCGCGAGCTACAACCAGTCGCTGTCCGAGCGTCGCGCGACTTCGGTGCAGGTTGCACTGATCAAGATGGGTGTAGACCCGTCGCGCATCGTCGCACAGGGTTATGGCAAGGAATACCCGGTTGCGGATAACGGCAGCGTATCGGGCCGTGCAATGAACCGTCGGGTGGAAGTGACCATTTCCAACGACAATCAGCCGGTGATGCCGCGTTCGGCTGTCAGCTCGAACTAAGCGTTACGCGATAACGAAAAAGCCCCGCCTGAGTTGATCAGGCGGGGCTTTTTTGTCTGTCGCAAGCTTACTCTTCGAGCTTCTGCGGCGTCTCCTGGCCCATGCAGCGCACGGCCTTTTTCTGGCTGTTGACCAGCACCCCGGTCAGGCCTTTCTGCTCGGTATCGAACAGCACCAGCACGCCATCGATGCATTGCGCCACTTGCGGCGCCGGGGTCAGCGAGACCTTGTAGTCTTCGCCAGGAACGGTCTTGAGCATGGTGAATTCGTTGAGCAGCAATGCATCCTCGGGTTTGGCGAAGTGCAGGTAGCCGTAGTACCACAGGGCGCCGACGGTGCCGAGGATGCTGCAGATGCCGGTGATGATCAGCGGGATGGCGTTACGTTCTTCACTCATTGCGGGCTCTCTGGTGGTTCGTCTTCAGAATTCGGGGATGTTGGATAATTCGGGATTTCGCCGAGGCGGCGCAGGCCGTTGAAGTGTTCAGGATCGTCGAGGTAGCGCAGCATCACCTGACGCCAGACCGGGTCGCCGAAGGTCTGCACATGCCCGCCCCGGGTCAACTGCAGTACGCGCGGTGGCGGCGCAGCTTGATACAGACGGATGCCGTTGGAAAGGGGCACCAGCGGATCGTCGAGGCTATGGAAGATCAGTTTCGGCACGCCGTTGAGTTGCGGCATGGCGTTGATCGCACTGTCGCCATCCGGCACCAGCCACGACAGCGGCACCTGAAATGGCCAGGTCAGCCACGAGGTGCTGAGGGCGTATTGGCCGACGCTGCGGTAACTGGCGGGCACACCGTCGAGCACCAGGGCCTTGAGCTGTTTTTGTCTTTGCGGATGTTGCACCAGCCAGTGCACGGCCATTGCCCCGCCCAGGCTCTGACCGAGCAGCACCAGCGGCTTGCCTTTGACCTCCGGCGCCTTGTCCAGCCAGGCGAATGCCGCATCGATGTCCTGATAGATCGCCGGCAGGCTCGGTTCGCCCTCGGACAAGCCGTAACCGCGATAGTCCACCAGCAGCACTTGATAGCCGTTTTTCGGCAGCCACCAGCTCCCGCCCAGGTGCATCGGCAGGTTGCCCCCGTTGCCGTGCAGGTGCAGCACCGTGCCCTTGACCTCGACCCCGGGTTTGGCCGGCAGCCACCAGGCGTTCAGCTTGAGGCCGTCGGCGGTGTTGAGGGTAACGGTGCGGTATTCGAGTTTGGCCTTTTCCGGGGTGAAGATCTGGCCGGGCTCGGGGTAGAACAGCAACGAGCTGCAACCGCCGAGGGTCAGGAGCAGGCAAAGGATGCCGAGGATTCTCATCCGGTGAAACCTCGCAAAATTTCGGGTTTAGATCGTTCCCACGCTCCGCGTCACAGTGGACGCGGAGCGTCCATGGCGGCATTCCCACGCAGAGCATGGGAACGATCAACGGTGATCGGTGTGGTCACAGGATGTTGGAGTAATCCGCCTCGATCCGGTCCAGGCTCAAGTGGTTGAGGAAGTTGGAGAAACACATCCACGCCGACAACGCGTTCATGTCGCGGAACTGGTCCGGCAGGTACTTGGGCGGCACCACCAGGCCTTCGTCCACCAGCTGACGCAGGGTTCGCATGTCTTCCAGCGTGGTCTTGCCGCAGAACAGCAACGGGATCTGCTCAAGCTTGCCCTTGCGCACGGCCAACTGAATGTAGTTGTAAACCATGATGAAGCCCTTGAGGTAGGACAAGTCTTTGGTGAATGGCAGACCGGTCGGCGTCGAACCACGGAAAACCCGACTGGCGTTGCCGTAGCTTTCCGCCATTTCGAAGCCCTGCTCGCGGAAGAACTCGAAGATCTGCAAAAAGTCCGCGCCCTCCTCGACCATGTGAATGGCGCGGGTGCGGTTGGTCAGCTTGCGCAAACGGCTCGGGTAGGAAGCGAAGGTGATGATTTCCATCAGAATCGCCAGGCCTTCCTGAGTCACCGTCGATGAGGGCGGCCCCTTGGACAGGAAAGTACAGATCGGCTGGTTCAAGCCGTTTAGCGTGGTACCGACATGCACCAGGCCTTCGTGAACCTCCAGCGCCCGCACGTCGCGGTCGTTAAACATCGCGTCGGTGCGAATCTTGATGTAGTCCGCGCCCGCCGCAGCGTCAGCGACGATCCCGTCGGACTCGAACACACGAATGGTTTCCTCGGCCTCGCCGAACACCTTGTTCAGACGGGTTTGCAGCAGGTGAACGGCGTCCTTGGCGGTCAGGGTCTTCGGCTCATCCTTCAGGTCGCCACGACCGTCGATGTTGTTCAGGTAGTCGGACATCATCAGGCCAAGGTCGGCCAGGGTCGGGTCGCCGGCGTGAAACGCATCGGACGCGGCGCCGTACAGTTCCTGGGAAATCAGGCCGAAATCCTCGGTACCGCGCGCTTCGAGCATGCGCACCACCATCCGGTATTCCTTGCACATGCGGCGCATGATCTGGCCGACCGGGTTGAACTGGCCGAGCTGACGGGTGATGTCCCGTTCGATGTTCTGGAATTCCAGTTTGACCTTGCTCGAATCGAAGGACAGCGGCCGGTTGAGGTAATAATCGCGATCCACCGCCGGCAATTCCTTGCCCTTGGCCTTGAGGAAGCCCTTGCGGATGTTCTCGTCCCACTTGACCGCGTCGAGCACGCGGATCGGCGTCTGCGCCAGCACTATGCGATCGGACAGAATGCGTATCGTCTGCTGGTAATCGTCCACCCGAAACTCCTGTAGAAAACGTGACGAACTGAATTATTTGGCCTTGGCCTGCTGCTGATAGCGCGCCGCTTCGACGAAAACGTCGGAATTGGCCGGGTCGTCGAGGTAAGCAAAGACCTTTTCAAGCGGGCTGTCGACCTGCACGCCGTCGCCGTCATCGGTCTGGAAACCCTGGCCGTCGAGGGTTTTCTGGGCGATGGCCTGATTGATCTGCTCGAGGTCGAGGTTGTAGATCACCAGTTCGCGCTTGTCGGTGATCTCGAAACCGACGATGGTGAAGTGCCCGCCGTATTGCGCCGGCACCTTCGCCGACAGGTACCAGCGGTTGCCATGGCGCGCCACCGTGAACGGAAACGCCTCGCGCTCCCGAGGCTTGGCCCTGAACCAGGCGACGGCCTGATATCGGTCGTTGCCGATCCGGGTCAGTTCCAGGTTCATCGCTTCGCCCCAGGCGTTGGTGCTCGCCCAATGACCGAGCAGGCCCTTGGGCGCCGGTTCACTGGCGGGCAGCGGCTCGCGGAAGGTCACCAGACAACCACTGAGCAGCAGGAACGACAAGGCGATCAGCACGCCACGCCAGGCTTTCATTCGACACTCCCTAGAACCTGAAACACCTTCCCCTGCTGATCGTTCCGACGCTCCGCGTAGGAATGCCGCCATGGACGCTCCGCGTCCACTGTGACGCAGAGCGTCACGGTATGCATTCCCACGCAGAGCGTGGGAACGATCAGGGTCGAGAATTACACCGACGCGAGTACCAGGTGCATATAGCGCGTCAGAATGCCGAGCATGTCCTCTTCGGCCAAAGGCTCGGCGTCGTTGAGCAGGCCCTGATATTCCATCCGTCCGATAATCGCCGTCAACACCTTGGCATCCTGCTGCGGCTCGCGTGAGCCCAATACCTGGAACAACTGGCAGCTGCCTTGCAACAGAATCTGCTGATGGGAACGCACCAGCTCCGCCAGACGCGGGTTGAGCAGCGCTTCCTGGCGAAACGCCTGCTCGGCCATCAAGTGCTCGCGGCGGTTGACCAGTTGCCGGTGCACGTAGTCGGCCATCAACCGGGCGATATCGTCAGCCAGCTGCGAACGCGATTCCGGGCTGCCGTCACCGCTGACCACCATCTCACGCAGCAGGCCTTCGTTGTTGATCCACAGCTTGGCCATGTAGGCCGCGCTGCGTTCGACGTACTGGGCGAAGGTATCGGTGAGCAGGTCATCGATGTCCTTGAAGTAATACGTGGTGGCCGACAGCGGCACACCGGCCTCGGCCGCCACCGCCCGGTGACGCACGGCCCGCACGCCGTCGCGCACGACAATGCGCATCGCCGCATCGAGAATGTCCTGTCGACGCTGTTCACTGCCCTGCCGGCTGGCCTTGCGGCCCTGGTACTGAACACTTTCAGCGACCGCAGTGGCGATTCCCGCTGCACCCTCTTGAGCCATTGCACCGATCACGACAGGCATACCTCTGTTGTTTTCTTCAAAATTAACCATTTGATACGTTTGTACCAGACAGGCAATAAAAAGCCGCCCATTTCAGGCGGCTTTTTTATTGAAACACTTACGCTTGTGGCCGCATGTGCGGGAACAGGATCACGTCGCGGATCGACGGGGAGTTGGTCAGCAGCATCACCAGACGGTCGATGCCGATACCTTCACCGGCCGTCGGCGGCATGCCGTACTCCAGCGCGCGAACGAAGTCGGCGTCGTAGTGCATGGCTTCGTCGTCGCCGGCGTCCTTGTCGGCCACCTGCGCCATGAAGCGCTCGGCCTGGTCTTCCGCGTCGTTCAGCTCGGAATAGGCGTTGGCGATTTCACGGCCGCCGATGAACAGCTCGAAGCGGTCGGTGACGTTCGGGTTGTCGTCGTTGCGACGGGCCAGCGGCGACACTTCGAACGGGTACTGGGTAATGAAGTGCGGCTGTTCCAGCTTGTGCTCGACCAGTTCTTCGAAAATCATCACCTGCAGCTTGCCCAGACCTTCGAAGCCCAGCACCTTGGCGCCGGCCTTCTTGGCGATGTCGCGAGCCTTGTCGATGTCGTTCAGGTCATCGGCGGTCAGCTCCGGGTTGTACTTGAGGATCGAGTCGAACACCGACAGGCGCACGAACGGCTCGCCGAAGTGGAACACCTTGTCGCCGTACGGCACGTCGGTGCTGCCCAGCACCAGTTGCGCCAGCTCGCGGAACAGTTCTTCGGTCAGGTCCATGTTGTCTTCGTAGTCGGCGTAAGCCTGGTAGAACTCCAACATGGTGAACTCAGGGTTGTGACGCGTCGAAACACCTTCGTTACGGAAGTTGCGGTTGATCTCGAATACTTTTTCGAAACCGCCAACCACCAGGCGCTTGAGGTACAGCTCTGGCGCGATGCGCAGGAACATTTCCATGTCCAGCGCGTTGTGGTGGGTTTCGAACGGTTTGGCCGCAGCGCCGCCAGGAATGGTCTGCAGCATCGGCGTTTCGACTTCGAGGAAGTCGCGCTTCATCAGGAAGCTGCGGATGTGCGCGATCACTTGCGAACGGACGCGGAAAGTCTGGCGCACGTCTTCGTTGACGATCAGGTCAACGTAGCGCTGACGGTAGCGCTGCTCGGTGTCGGTCAGGCCGTGGTGCTTGTCCGGCAGTGGGCGCAGGGATTTGGTCAGCAGACGCACGCTGGTCATCTCGACGTACAGGTCGCCCTTGCCGGAGCGGGCCAGGGTGCCTTCGGCGGCGATGATGTCGCCCATGTCCCAGGTTTTCACCGCGGCCAGGGTTTCTTCGGACAGGGTCTTGCGGTTGACATAGACCTGGATGCGACCGGTCATGTCCTGGATCACCATGAACGAGCCACGGTTGAGCATGATGCGACCTGCAACCTTGACCGGGATCGCCGCCTCTGCCAGCTCTTCCTTGGTCTTGTCCGCGTACTGTTTCTGCAGCGCATCGCAGTAGTTGTCGCGGCGGAAGTCGTTCGGGAAGGCATTGCCCTTGGCGCGCTCGGCAGCAAGCTTTTCCTTGCGCAGGGCGATCAGGGAGTTTTCTTCCTGTTGCAGGGCTTGCGGATCGAGTTGTAGGTCGCTCATGTCTTTAAATTTTCCATCACAGGTTCGTTGCCCCCGGGCCTTTCGGCCCGGAGATCGCCAGCAGGCTGGCTCCTACAGGGATCGAGTTGAATCAGCCGATCCTGTATTGCGTTTCTTACAGGCCCGATTTCAGGCTGGCTTCCAGGTATTCGTCGATGTCGCCGTCGAGCACCTTGTCGCAGTCACTGCGTTCGATGTTGGTGCGCAGATCCTTGATCCGCGACGCATCGAGCACGTACGAACGGATCTGGTGACCCCAGCCGATGTCCGACTTGGTGTCTTCCAGCGCCTGGGACGCCGCGTTGCGCTTCTGCATTTCCTGCTCGTACAACTTGGCCCGCAGCATTTTCATGGCGGTGTCCTTGTTGGCGTGCTGGGAACGTTCGTTCTGGCAGCTCACCACGGTGTTGGTCGGTACGTGGGTGATACGTACGGCCGAGTCGGTGGTGTTGACGTGCTGACCACCGGCACCGGAGGAACGATAGGTGTCGATCCGCAGGTCTGCCGGGTTGATTTCGATTTCCACCTTGTCGTCGATCTCGGGCGAGACGAAAACCGCGGAAAACGAGGTGTGGCGACGGTTGCCGGAGTCGAACGGGCTCTTGCGCACCAGACGGTGCACGCCGATCTCGGTACGCAGCCAGCCAAAGGCGTATTCGCCCTTGATGTGCACGGTCGCACCTTTGATCCCGGCGACTTCACCGGCCGACAGCTCCATGATGGTCGCGTCGAAACCGCGTTTGTCGGCCCAGCGCAGGTACATGCGCAGCAGGATGTTGGCCCAGTCCTGGGCTTCGGTGCCGCCGGAACCGGCCTGGATGTCCAGGTAGGCGTTGTTCGGGTCCATCTCGTGGCTGAACATACGGCGGAATTCGAGCTTGGACAGGGACTCTTCGAGACCTTGAAGGACTTCGACGACGTCGTTGACCGCGCCCTCGTCGTTCTCTTCAACGGCCATGTCCAGCAGCTCGCGGCAATCGGCCAGGCCACCGTTCAGTTCGTCGAGGGTGTCGACGATCTGCGCCAGCGCAGCGCGCTCGCGGCCCAGTTCCTGGGCGTATTCAGGTTTGTTCCAGACAGCAGGATCTTCAAGCTCGCGATTGACTTCGATCAGACGCTCATGCTTTTGATCGTAGTCAAAGATACCCCCGAATAGTTTCGGAGCGCTCGGACAGGTCCTTGATGGTGTTCAGGATCGGGTTGATTTCCATGACGGGCAGCACTCGTTGGCGAACTTTTGAAAGCCGGCGAGTATAACGTAATCAAGCTGTCACGGCAGCCCGTCTGGCGGCTCTTGAGGCGAATGAAACTGGTGGTTCATTCGATCCCCACCTGATTGCGCCCGTTGTTCTTGGCCAGGTACAGGCCGCGATCCGCCGCCGAGATCAGCAACCGGCAGTCGCTGCCCGACTCCGGCACCATGGTCGCCAGGCCGATGCTGATGGTCAGGCTCGCCCCTTCGGCCGGGGTATTGTGCGGAATCTTCAGCGCCGCGACCGTCTGGCGCAGCTTTTCCGCCACCAGTCGGGCCCCGCCCGGCGAGGTGTTGGGCAGCACCAGCGCGAACTCTTCGCCGCCATAGCGCGCCGGCAAGTCGGACGGCCGGGCACTGGCCTCACGGATTGCCGTGGCGACCTTGCGCAACGCTTCGTCGCCTTCGACGTGGCCGAAGGTGTCGTTGTAGGACTTGAAGTAATCGACGTCGATCATCAGCAGCGACAACTGGCTCTGATCACGCAGCGAGCGGCGCCATTCCAGTTCCAGGTATTCGTCGAAATGCCGGCGGTTGGACAGCCCGGTCAGGCCGTCGGAATTCATCAGCCGTTGCAACACCAGGTTGGTGTCGAGCAATTGCTGCTGGCTGACCCGCAACGCGCGGTAGGCCGCGTCCCGTTGCAGCAAGGTCATGTAGGAGCGCGAGTGATAGCGGATGCGTGCCACCAGCTCGATGTTGTCCGGCAGTTTCACCAGGTAATCGTTGGCCCCGGCGGAAAACGCCGCGCTCTTGATCAGCGGATCCTCCTTGGTCGACAGGACGATGATCGGAATGTCCTTGGTCGCCGGGTGATTGCGGTACTCGCGCACCAGGCTCAGGCCATCGAGGCCGGGCATCACCAGATCCTGCAGGATCACGGTCGGCTTGATCCGCACCGCGTGGGCCACGGCCTGATGCGGGTCGGAGCAGAAGTGGAAGTCGATGTTCTCTTCATTCGACAGCCCACGGCGCACGGCCTCGCCGATCATCGCCTGATCGTCCACCAACAACACCATGGCGGCGTTCTCGTCGGTTTTGATGTCATCGATCTGTAAGTCATTCATGGGCGGTCACCTGAGTGCTGCGAGGACCAGGATTGCGGATGGACGTATTCATTTGGGGAAAATCTCCAGCAATCGTGGCGCTATCTTTTCCAGTGGACGGATCTCTACGGCCGCGTCGATGGCTGCGGCAGCCTTGGGCATGCCGTACACCGCACTGCTTTGCTGATCCTGCGCGATGGTCAGGTACCCCTGTTGGCGCATGAGCTTAAGCCCTTGAGCCCCGTCGCGTCCCATTCCTGTCAATAAAACCCCTACTGCGTCACCGTTCCAGTAATTGGCGACGCTTTCGAAAAACACGTCGATCGAGGGGCGGTAGATCTCGTTGACCGGCTCGGCGGTGTAGGCCAGCGTACCGTTCTTGAGCAAACGGATATGGTGATTGGTGCCGGCCAGCAACACCGCGCCGGCCTGCGGCGGTTCGCCCTCGCGGGCCAGACGCACGTCCAGGCCGCTGGCGCTGGCCAGCCATTCGGCCATGCCGGCGGCAAACACCTGGTCAACATGCTGCACCAGCACGATGGCCGCCGAAAAGTGGCGCGGCAGCCCCTTTAGCAAGACTTCCAGCGCCGCCGGGCCTCCGGCCGAAGAGCCGATCGCCACCAGCCGCTGGCGCGAGGCGGTACTGCGCGGTGTCGCAGGCGCCGGACGCGAGCGGGCGGTTTTCTCGCCGATCAGCCAGCCGATGTTGAGGATTTTGCGCAGCAGCGGCGCCGCCGCTTGCTGGGCATTGCCGGCGCCGATGGCCGGGGTGTCGACCACATCCAGCGCGCCATGGCCCATGGCTTCGAACACCCGGTGCACGTTCTGCTGGCGGTCCACGGTGACAATGACGATCGCGCACGGACTCTCGGCCATGATCCGGCGGGTCGCCTCGACGCCATCCATCACCGGCATGATCAGGTCCATCAGGATCAGGTCCGGGGTATTTTCCGCGCACAGACGCACTGCTTCGGCGCCGTTTTTGGCAACCCACACCACCTGATGCGCTGGCTCGAAGGCCAGCGCGCGGCGCAGGGCCTCCACCGCCAAAGGCATGTCGTTGACGATTGCGATCTTCACGCCCGCGCTCCTCCGATGAGCTCAACCACCGCGTCGAGCAAGGCGTCGTCATGAAAACTGGCCTTGGCCAGATAATAGTCGGCGCCGGCGTCCAGTCCACGGCGGCGGTCTTCCTCGCGATCCTTGTAGGACACCACCATCACCGGCAGCGATTGCAGACGATTGTCGCGGCGCAGCAGCGAAACCAGTTCAATGCCGTCCATGCGCGGCATGTCGATATCGGTGATCAGCAGATCGAAGTCCTCCGAACGCAAGGCGTTCCAGCCGTCCATGCCGTCCACTGCAACGGCCACGTCGTAGCCGCGATTGAGCAGCAGCTTGCGTTGCAGCTCGCGCACGGTCAGCGAGTCGTCGACCACCAGAATCCGTTTGCGCGCCGCCTCGGCGGCCTGATTGCCGTGACGCGCGATACGTTCCAGACGCCCGGTATTGAGCAGTTTGTCCACTGAACGCAGCATGTCCTCGACATCGACAATCAGCACCACCGAACCATCGTCGAGCAGGGCCCCGGCAGAAATGTCCTGCACCTTGCCCAGCCGCTCGTCCAGCGGCAGCACCACCAGCGTGCGCTCGCCAATGAAACGCTCGACTGCCACGCCGTAGATTGCATCGCGCTCGCGGATCACCACGACTTTCAAGGTCTCGCCGCTGTTCTGGCTGGCCGGTCGCTGCAACAACTGACTGGCCGCCACCAGCCCGACATGCCGGCCCTCGTGCCAGAAATGCTGGCGCCCTTCGACCTGCACGATGTCGTCCGGCGCCAGGTCGCACATGCGCTCGATGTGCGCCAGCGGGAAGGCGTAGGCCTCGTCGCCGACTTCCACCACCAGACTGCGCACCACGGAAAGGGTCAGCGGCACTTCCAGATGGAAACGGCTGCCCTCGCCCGCCGTCTGCTCCAGCACCACCGCACCACGCAACTGGCGGACCATGTGCTGCACCGCGTCGAGGCCTACGCCGCGACCGGAGACCTCGGTCACCTTGTCCCGCAGGCTGAAACCCGGCAGAAACAGGAAGGTCAGCAGTTCTTCTTCGCTCAACTGGGCGGCGGTTTCGGCGGGCGACAACTGACGTTCGACGATGCTGCGCCGGACCTTTTCCAGATCCACGCCGTTACCGTCATCGCTCAGTTCCAGCACCAGCAGACCGGCCTGATGCGAGGCCCGCAGGCGAATCAGGCCTTCCTCGGGCTTGCCTTTGAGCAGGCGTTCCTGCGGCGTTTCGATGCCGTGATCGACGGCGTTGCGCAGCAGGTGCGTGAGCGGTGCTTCGAGTTTTTCCAAAACATCGCGGTCGACCTGGGTCTTCTCGCCCTCGATCTCCAGCCGCACCTGTTTGCCGAGGCTGCGACCGAGGTCGCGCACCATCCGCACCTGCCCGGACAGCACATCGGCAAAAGGCCGCATGCGGCAGGCCAGCGCGGTGTCGTAGAGCACTTGTGCGCGCTGGCTCGCTTGCCAGGCGAACTCGTCGAGTTCGGCGTTTTTCTCGGCCAGCAGTTGCTGGGATTCGGCGAGCAAACGGCGCGCGTCTTCCAGCGCCTCTTGAGCTTCAAGGCTCAAGGCGTGTTCCTTGAGATGCACGTTAAGACTTTCCAGCGCCCGCAGACCGTTGTTCTGCATGCGCTTGAGGCGCTGCATGGTGGCCAGGTGCGGCTTGAGGCGCTGGGTTTCCACCAGGGATTTGCTCGACAGGTCGAGCAAGCTGTTCAGGCGTTCGGCCGTGACCCGCAGCACCCGCTCGCCACCTTCGGTGGTGCGCTTGCTTTTACGTGGTGCGGGTTCCGGCTCGGCAATCTCGACGGGGGGTTCGGCGGGCGCTGGCTCAACCACCGACGGTGGCTGAAGCTGCAACTCGGCCATCGGTGGCGCACTCGCAGCGGCGAGCACTACTGGCGGCGCCGCCGGATCGAGCAATCCGCCCATCAACGCCACGTAAGCCTCGATGTCCGCCGGTTGCGGGCCGTTGGCCGGGGTGGCGATGCGCATCAGCAAATCAGTGCCTTGCAACAGCGCATCGATATGCTCCGGGCGCAGGAACAACCGCCCTTCCTGGGCGCTGACCAGACAATCCTCCATCACATGGGCGACGCTGACGCCGCTGTCGATGCCGACAATCCGCGCCGCGCCTTTCAGCGAGTGCGCCGCGCGCATGCACGATTCGAGCTGATCGGCCTGGGTCGGGTTGCGTTCCAGCGCCAGCAGCCCGGCGCTGAGCACCTGGGTCTGGGCTTCGGCTTCGAGGCTGAACAGCTCGAGCAGGGAGGCGTCGCGCATTTGCTCGGGGGTCATGTGAGGCTCCGGGACACGGCGGACAATAGCTGTTCTTCATCCAGCCAACGCAGGCTGCGACCTTTGAAAGGCAGCACGCCTCGGGTGTATTTGGCGCTGGCGTGTGCGCCGGAGCGTGAGGCGGCGTCGAGGATTCGCTCGTCGATGGCGTGAATCCCGTCGACTTCGTCCACCGGCACCACCACCGGCCCGCCCTGGGCCGAGATGATCAGCATGCGCGGCATGATCCGCGCGCCGGTCGCCGGGGCCGCATGGCTGTCGAGGTCGAGCAGTTCGACCAGCGACAGACACGCCACCAGCGCACCACGCACGTTGGCCACGCCGAGCAAGGCCCGGGAGCGCTGGTGCGGCAGCGAGTGAATCGCCTGCAACGGCGCGACCTCCACCAGACTGCGCGTAGCCAGGCCGAGCCATTCTTCGCCGAGGCGGAAGATCAAAAGCGAACGGGTCTTCAGCTCGGTTTCGACCTGGGTCGCCACCGGATCGCGCTCGTCCTGCTGCAACGCATAGCGGTCGAGCAGGCGCGTGGCGGCGGCGGAATACACCGAGCAATTGCGGCAATGGATGTGTTCATCCAGCAGCGGACAGGACTTGTCGCCGTGGATGCCGATGCGGTTCCAGCAATCATCGATGGCCCGGGCGTCTTCGTGGGTGACGTTCAAAGTGTCGGACGGGATCATCGTTTACGCTCACTGTCGGCGGTGCGGTCGCTGCGGGCGGCGCGCTCCTGCAATCGTCTGGCACCGGCCGTGTCGCCCTGGGCCTGCAGCAAGGCGGCAAGGTGCATCAGGGCTTCGGGGTGTTGCGGTTCGAGGTACAACGCCTTGCGGTAAAAGCCCTGGGCTTGGAGGGCGCTGCCGGCGACATCGCTGAGCAGGCCGAGCCAGTAGAACACTTGGGCCACCGGCTCATGGCAGCGCAAATACTGCTCGCACGCGGCGCGGGCCTCGGCGCTTTTGCCTTCGTTGGCCAGGGCGGCGATGCTGGCCAGCAAGGTCGCGGCGTCGGTGTTGGTGCTTTTAGCCGTCGCCGTCAACGGCGTCACGCCAGCAAACGGTCGGTTGCGCACCGGCGGCGGTGGCGTGCTGCGCAGCGGTTGGCGCACAGGCAACGGCACAGGAGTCGCGGTCGGCATCGGCAACGGTTCGGGCTGCGGTTCGCTGTGACGACTGAAGGCAAAGGACTGCGCAATCCCGATCGAACGCATGCCCAACCGCCCAAGCAGACTGCCCTCGGCCGGGCCGATAAACAGCACGCCATCGACATGGGTCAGGCGCTTGAGCACGGCGAACACCTGCTGCTGGGTCGGTTGATCGAAATAGATCAGCAGGTTGCGGCAGAACACGAAATCGAACGGCGGCTCGTTGACCAGCAATGACGGATCGAGCACGTTGCCGACCTGCAGGCGCACTTGCTCGCGGACGATTTCATTCACCCGGTAACCCTCGTGTTCGGCAGAAAAATGCCGCTCGCGAAAATCCAGTTCCTGACCGCGAAACGAGTTCTTGCCGTACAGCGCCCGCCGCGCCTTGTCCACCGACAACGGGCTGACGTCCATGCCATCGACCTTGAACTGATGGGGCTTGAGGCCGGCATCGAGCAAGGCCATGGCAATCGAATAGGGTTCTTCGCCCGTGGAACACGGCAGGCTGAGGATGCGCAGCGCGCGCATGTTGTTCAGTTCACCCAGACGTTTGCGCGCCAGCTTGCCCAGGGTGGCGAAGGATTCCGGGTAACGAAAAAACCAGGTCTCGGGGACGATCACCGCTTCGATCAGCGCCTGCTGTTCATCCCGCGAGCCTTGCAGCGTCTGCCAGTACTCATTGGCACTCACCGTTTGCGACAGGGTGATGCGCTGGCGTACGGCCCGTTCAATGATTGCCGGCCCCACCGACGCAACGTCGAGACCGATGCGTTCCTTGAGGAAGTCGAAGAAGCGCTGGTCGCTGCTCATGGCTGCTCCTCAAGCCGCGCCGGGTCCAGCGGCGGCGACGGGAACAACAGCGTACGCACCGACTCGTCCAGCAAGTCGTTGACCCGCACCCATTGCACCAGCCCCTGGGCGTCTTCACGCACCGGCCCCAGGTACGGCGCCTGACGATTGTCGAGGCCGTACGGCTGAAAATCTTCCGGGTTGCAGCGCAGGGTATCGGTGGCCTGTTCGAGGATCAGGCCCAGCCATTGCGCGGGTTGCGAGTCATCCGCGCGGTAATGCACCAGCACCAGTCGCGTGCTGGTGCGCGCCTCGGCAGGATGGCCGAAGGTCAGGGCACTGAGGTCGATCACCGGCACCACCGTGCCGCGATAGACAAACACCCCCGCCACCCAGTGCGGCGCCCGGGCAATCGGCTTCAACGGCAGACGCGGCAGCACTTCGGCCACTTCCGTGGCACGCAGGGCGTAACGTTCGTTGCCGATGCGAAACAGCAGGAACAACGCCTGCTTCGCCACCGGTGCAGCGCTGCGTTTGACGGTGATTTCGCTCATCAGACTTTGAATCGCGAAACGCCGCTGCGCAGGCCCACGGCCACCTGGCTCAGTTCGTCGATGGCGAAACTGGCCTGACGCAACGACTCGACGGTCTGGCTGCTGGCATCACCCAGCTGCACCAGCGCGTGGTTGATCTGCTCGGCACCGGTCGCCTGGGCCTGCATGCCTTCGTTGACCATCAACACCCGCGGCGCCAGCGCCTGCACCTGATGGATGATCTGCGACAGCTGCTCGCCGACCTGCTGCACTTCGGCCATGCCGCGCCGCACTTCCTCGGAGAACTTGTCCATGCCCATCACCCCGGCGGACACCGCCGACTGAATCTCGCGGACCATCTGTTCGATGTCATACGTGGCGACGGCGGTCTGATCCGCCAGACGCCGCACCTCGGTGGCGACCACGGCGAAACCGCGACCGTATTCACCGGCCTTTTCCGCTTCGATCGCGGCGTTCAGAGACAGCAGGTTGGTCTGGTCGGCGACCTTGACGATGGTCACCACCACCTGATTGATGTTGCCGGCCTTCTCGTTGAGGATCGCCAGTTTGGCATTCACCAGATCCGCCGCGCCCATCACCGAGTGCATGGTGTCTTCCATGCGCGCCAAACCTTGCTGCCCGGAACCGGCCAGCACCGAAGCCTGATCGGCGGCGGTGGACACTTCGGTCATGGTGCGAACGAGGTCGCGGGAGGTCGCCGCGATCTCGCGGGACGTCGCGCCGATTTCAGTGGTGGTTGCGGCGGTTTCGGTGGCGGTAGCCTGCTGTTGCTTGGAAGTGGCGGCGATCTCGGTCACCGAAGTGGTGACCTGCACCGACGAACGCTGGGCCTGGGACACCAAAGCAGTAAGCTCGGTCATCATGTCGTTGAAGCCGGTTTCCACGGCCCCGAACTCGTCCTTGCGGTCGAGGTTCAAGCGGCTGCTCAGATCGCCGGTACGCATGATGTCGAGGATCTGCACGATGCGGCTCATCGGCGCCATGATCGCGCGCATCAGCAGCAGACCGCAGAAACCGGCGGCCAGCACCGCCACCAGCAGCGAGACGAACATGCTGACCTTGGCCGCCGCCACGGCCTCGTCGATGTTGGCCATGGCCTTGTCGGCGACTTTCTTGTTCTCGCCGATGATGTCGTTGAGTTTCATCCGGCCCGAGTACCAGGCCGGTGTCAGTTGCTCGTTGAACAGCTTGACCGCATCGGCTTCGAGATTGCGCTTGTGCAGGTCGAGCACCGCATCCTGAATTTTCAGGTAGTTGTCGTGATACTTCTCGAACGCCGCGAATTCGAGCTTGTCCTCGTCCGTGACCACCGTGCCACGGTAATTGGCCATCTGCTCCTGAAGTCGGGATTCGAAAGCCTTGTAATCGGCCGCATCTTCACTGCTGATGCCCTGCCCTTCCTTGAGCCCCAGCAGTTCCTGGGTCTGCAGATAGCTGTCGACCCACGCACCACGAATCATCGAGCTGTAATAGACGCCGGGAATCGCGTCGTCACGGACGCTGTTTTCACTGGCTTCGATATTCAGCAGCCGCGAATACGAGACGACCACCATCAGCAGCATGATGGCGATAATCACCGCAAAGCTCGCCAAAATGCGTTGGCGCAACGTCCAGTTCTTCACAGTCAGTCCTCGGGGCGGGTCGAAATGCGGGGGAGTATAGCTGAGGGCGGTGTTTCATTTATAAGACGGTTTGCCGCGCTCAGGCCTGCCGATGGTAAACGGGGTGGGCTCTGGACAGGGACTTTCAAGGAATCGGAGGGTGGCGTGCCAGTGACGCAATGGCAAAAAGGGGCGGTGGATTGGCCATTCCCGCTGCAGACGATCTGGCGATACCGTAACGCGCACTCGCCGGCGTTTTTTCAGCCACAACGAAAGAACCCGCCATCCTGTGCGGGATCGCGGGTTCTGAAATCGCTGACAGCGGTTTTACTGGGTAGCTACACGTACCTGCTTCTCAAGCTCCACCTTCAACCCCGGCTCCAGCTTCAACTGCCGCGCCAGTTCATCCAGATAGCTCTTCTCCATGAAGTTCTCCTCATCCACCATCATCACACTTGCCACGTACATTTCGGCGGCCATCTCCGGTGTGCTTGCCGCGCGGGCGACGTCGGTGGGGTCGAGGGGTTTGTTGAGTTCGGCGTGGAGCCAGTGCGTGAGTTCCTGATCGTTGTCGAGTTTGGTGAATTCGCCCTCGATCAGTTGGCGTTCGCGGTCGTCGATGTGGCCGTCGGCCTTGGCGGCGGCGACCAGGGCCTTGAGGATGGCCTGGCTGTGTTGTTCGACTTGCGCCGGTGGCAGACGGTCGAGGGTTTGCGGTTCGTTCTGTGGGGCGGTGCCTTTTTGGGCGTTCCAGTTGCCGTAGGCTTTGTAGGCGATCACGCCCAGTGCGGCGAGGCCGCCGTAAATGGCGACTTTACCGCCAACCTTGCGGGCCTTTTTACTGCCCAGCAGCAGGCCCATGGCCCCGGCCGCCAGGGCACCTCCGCCGGCACCGGAGAGCAGACTGCCGAGGCCGTTGGCGCCGGAAGATCCGCCCAGCAAGCCGCCCAAACCACCGGCAGCCGGTTTGTTCTGCGCCCCGCCCGCCTTGTTCTGCAACAGATCCTGGCCGGACTTGAGGAGTTGATCGAGCAATCCACGGGTGTTCATGTTCCGTCTCCAAACAGGGGTTATCCGGATCAATAAGGCCCTCAGCCTAGTTCGAAAGTGCCCGTCACTTGGGTGCGAGTGTGCTTCCAGATGTTGCCTGGCCCGCAGCAGCCCTTCGCGAAAATAGATATACACTCGAGGCAATCTAAAAAAACCGCCCACCGGGTAAACCGTCCATGATGACCTTGCGTCAGATCCGCCATTTCATCGCCGTGGCCGAGACCGGCTCGATCTCTGCCGCCGCGCAAACCGCGTTCATTTCCCAGTCGACACTGACCCTGGCCATCCAGCAACTGGAGGAAGAAATCGGCGTCAGCCTGTTCAACCGCCACGCCAAGGGCATGACGCTTACCCATCAGGGACACCAATTCCTGCGCCAGGCGCATCTGATTCTGGCGACCGTGGACAACGCCAAGCGCAGCCTGCAACAGAGTACCGATCAGGTCGCCGGACAATTGATCGTCGGCGTGACCAGTCTGGTAGCCGGTTATTACCTGGCAGACTTGCTCACTCGTTTCCAGCGCGCCTACCCCAATGTCGAGATCCGGGTGATGGAGGACGAGCGCCCGTACATCGAGCATCTGCTGGTCAGCGGCGAGATCGATGTCGGGGTGTTGATCCTCTCCAACCTCGAAGACCGCCACGCCTTGCAAACCGAAGTGCTGACCCACTCGCCGCACCGTTTGTGGCTGCCGGCCCAGCATCCGCTGCTGGAACACGACAGCATCAACCTTGCCGATGTCGCCCGGGAGCCGTTGATTCAGTTGAACGTCGACGAGATGGATCGCAACGCCCAACGTCTTTGGCGTGGTGCCGGACTGCAACCGAAGATCACCCTCAGAACCGCCTCCACCGAAGCAGTACGAAGTCTGGTGGCGGCGGGATTGGGCGTGTCGATCCAGCCGGACATGACCTACCGCCCATGGTCGCTGGAAGGCGACATCATCGAAGCGCGGCCGATTGCCGACCTCAACCAGACCCTCGACGTCGGTCTGGCCTGGCGCCGTGGCACTGCGCGCCCCGCGCTGGTCGATCCGTTCCTGACCGTGGCCCGCGAACAGCCACACGGCGGACGCAAGCCATCTATTTAATCGAATGCCACCTTCAGTATTTAGAATTTGTCGACCCCGGAGCCGCGCACTAGTCTTGCTGCATCAATAAGACGGTCGGCGCCCGGAACAGGGAGCCATATGACCACACAAGAAAAGAGATCCCGGAAAATGGCTGGCGCGCAGACCCCCATGCACACCGCGTTGCTGATCGACGGCGAACTGGTCGCCGGCCTGGGTTTTGTCGAGCCGATCCTCAACCCGGCCACCGGCGAAGTCCTGACCCAGATCGCCGAAGCCAGCACCGAACAAGTCGAAGCCGCGATCCTCGCCGCCCACCGCGCCTTTGCCGAGTGGTCGCGCACCACCCCGCAACAACGCTCGAACCTGTTGCTGGAAATCGCCAGCGCCGTCGAAAAGCACGCCGACCACCTCGCTCGCCTCGAAGCCCTGAACTGCGGCAAGCCGCTGCATCTGGCGCGGCAGGACGACTTGACCGCGACCGTCGATGTGTTTCGCTTCTTCGCCGGTGCCGTGCGCTGCCAGACCGGCCAGCTCAGCGGCGAATACGTGCCGGGCTACACCAGCATGGTGCGCCGCGATCCGATTGGTGTCGTCGCCTCGATTGCGCCATGGAACTACCCGATCATGATGGCCGCGTGGAAAATCGCCCCGGCCCTCGCCGCCGGCAATACGCTGGTGTTCAAGCCGTCCGAGCACACGCCGCTGTCGATTCTGGCACTGGCTCCGGCGTTGGCCGAAATCCTGCCGCGCGGGGTGATCAACATTGTCTGCGGTGGCGGCGAAGGCGTCGGCAGCCACCTGGTTGGCCATCCGAAAGTGCGCATGGTGTCGCTGACCGGCGATATCGTCACCGGCCAGAAAATCCTCCAGGCCGCCGCCAAAACCCTGAAGCGCACCCACCTCGAGCTCGGCGGCAAGGCCCCGGTGATCGTCTGTAACGATGCGGATCTCAAAGCCGTGGTCGAAGGCGTGCGCACTTATGGCTATTACAACGCCGGGCAGGATTGCACGGCGGCTTGCCGGATCTACGCCCAGGCCGGGATTCACGACAAATTGGTGGCTGAACTCGGTGCGGCGGTCAGCAGCCTGCGCTTCGCCGGTAAGCGTGACGCCGACAACGAGATCGGCCCGCTGATCAGCACCCGCCAGCGCGACCGCGTAGCCAGTTTCGTCGAACGCGCCCTCGGTCAGCCGCACATCGAGCGGGTGACCGGCGCGGCGGTGCATTCCGGCGCCGGGTTCTTCTATCAGCCAACCTTGCTGGCCGGTTGCAAGCAGAGCGATGAAATCGTCCAGCGCGAAGTGTTCGGCCCGGTGGTGACCGTGACCCGTTTCGATGAGCTGGCGCAAGCGGTGGACTGGGCCAACGACTCGGAATATGGCCTGGCTTCGTCGGTCTGGACCCAGAATCTCGATAAAGCAATGCAGGTCGCCGCACGCCTGCAATACGGCTGCACCTGGATCAACAGCCATTTCATGCTGGTCAGCGAAATGCCTCACGGCGGGCTGAAACGCTCCGGTTACGGCAAAGACTTATCCAGCGATTCGCTACAGGACTACAGCGTGGTGCGGCACATCATGGCCCGCCACGGCCAGCATCTCTGACTACGCTAATAACAAGCCGCTGACGGCATGCTTCACCGCGTTCACAACTGCCCCGACCATAATTTAAAGAAGAGGGTTCACCATGTTCGTGCACAAGACCGCACTGCTCAGTGCAATCACCACGGCCCTGCTGGCCAGCGCCAGCCTGCAGGCCGCCGAGCCGCTCAAAGCCGTCGGCGCTGGCGAGGGCCAGCTGGATATCGTCGCCTGGCCCGGCTACATCGAACGCGGTGAAAGCGACAAGGCCTACGACTGGGTGACCGGTTTCGAGAAGGAGACCGGCTGCAAGGTCAATGTGAAAACCGCCGCCACCTCTGACGAAATGGTCAGCCTGATGGCCAAGGGCGGTTACGACCTGGTGACGGCGTCGGGCGATGCCTCGCTGCGGTTGATCGTCGGCAAGCGTGTGCAACCGATCAACACCGCGTTGATCCCGAACTGGAAATCCCTCGACCCGCGCCTGAAAGAGGCGCCGTGGTACGTGGTCAACAACCAGACCTATGGCACCCCGTACCAGTGGGGGCCGAACGTGCTGATGTACAACACCAACGTGTTCAAGACCGCGCCAACCAGCTGGAACGTGGTGTTCACCGAACAGAACCTGCCCGACGGCAAGCCGAACAAGGGTCGCGTGCAGGCCTACGACGGCCCGATCTACATCGCCGACGCGGCGCTGTACCTGAAATCCACCAAGCCTGAGCTGGGGATCAAGGATCCGTACCAACTCACTGAAGATCAGTACAAGGCCGTGCTGGAACTGTTGCGCGCCCAGCAGAAGCTGATCCACCGCTACTGGCACGACACCACCGTGCAGATGAGCGACTTCAAGAACGAAGGCGTGGTTGCGTCCAGCGCCTGGCCGTATCAGGTCAACGGCCTGATCAACGAGAAACAGCCCATTGCCTCGACCGTGCCGAAAGAAGGCGCCACCGGTTGGGCGGACACCACCATGCTGCACACCGAGGCCAAGCACCCGAACTGCGCCTACAAGTGGATGGACTGGTCGCTGCAGCCGAAAGTGCAGGGTGATGTGGCGGCCTGGTTCGGTTCGTTGCCGGCGGTTCCGGCGGCTTGCCAGGGCAGTGAGTTGCTCGGCGCTGAAGGTTGCAAGACCAACGGGTTCGATCAGTTCGACAAGATCGCCTTCTGGAAAACACCGCAGGCTGAGGGCGGGAAGTTTGTGCCGTATAGCCGCTGGACGCAGGATTACATAGCGATTATGGGCGGTAGGTAATCCCCATACACCGATCGTTCCCCCGCTCTGCGTGGGAATGTAGCCCGTGCCGCTCTGCGTCATCTCATGCGAATGGACGCGGAGCGTCCGGTGATGCATGCCCACGCAGAGCGTGGGAACGATCAACACACCGCCAAACGATCCAGTTTTTCAGAAGTCCAGGCAGGGCCGCTGCGACGGCCTTCGCCTTTTTGGAGCACCGCACCATGACCCTTGCAGTCCAGTTCACCAACGTTTCCCGGCAGTTCGGCGAGGTGAAGGCCGTTGACCGGGTTTCCATCGATATCCAGGACGGCGAGTTCTTTTCCATGCTCGGCCCCTCAGGTTCCGGCAAGACCACGTGCCTGCGCCTGATCGCCGGGTTCGAGCAACCGAGTGCGGGCTCGATCCGCATTCACGGCGCCGAAGCCGCCGGCCTGCCGCCCTATCAACGTGACGTCAACACGGTGTTTCAGGATTACGCGCTGTTCCCGCACATGAACGTGCTGGACAACGTCGCCTACGGTTTGAAAGTCAAAGGTGTGAGCAAAACCGAACGCCACAAGCGCGCCGAAGAAGCCTTGGACATGGTCGCACTCGGTGGCTACGGCACGCGCAAACCGGTGCAATTGTCCGGCGGTCAGCGCCAACGTGTCGCCCTCGCCCGCGCGCTGGTCAATCGTCCGCGCGTGCTGTTGCTCGATGAGCCTTTGGGTGCCCTTGACCTGAAGCTGCGCGAACAGATGCAGAGCGAACTGAAGAAGCTGCAACGCCAGCTCGGCATCACCTTCATCTTCGTCACCCACGACCAGACTGAAGCGCTGTCGATGTCCGACCGCGTAGCCGTGTTCAACAAGGGCCGCATCGAACAGGTCGACACGCCGCGCAACCTGTACATGAAACCGACAACCACCTTCGTCGCCGAATTCGTCGGCACCTCGAACGTGATTCGTGGCGATCTGGCGCGTCAGCTCAGCGGCCATCCGCAGCCGTTTTCGATCCGCCCGGAACACGTGCGTTTCGCCGAAGGCCCGCTGGCCAGCCATGAAATCGAAGTCAGCGGCCTGCTCCACGACATCCAGTATCAGGGCAGCGCCACGCGCTATGAACTGACCCTGGAAAACGGCCAGACCCTGAGCATCAGCCAGGCCAACAATCAGTGGATCGACAGCAGCGCACAGCACCAGACCGGCCAGCGCATCAGCGCACGCTGGGCGCGGGAAGCGATGATTGCGTTGCACGACACCGTTGCGAGCGAGGTGTGACATGACCGCCCTCGCCCTCCCGCATTCGGCGCCGTTGCGCAGGTTTTCCAACCTGCTCTATCGCAAGCCGAACCTGTACCTGTCGATGCTGCTGGTGCCGCCGCTTTTGTGGTTTGGCGCGATCTATCTGGGCTCGCTGCTGATGTTGTTGTGGCAAGGTTTCTACACCTTCGACGACTTCACCATGGCAGTCACGCCCGACCTGACCCTGGCCAACTTCGCCGCGCTGTTTCAGCCGTCGAACTTCGACATCATTCTGCGCACCCTGAGCATGGCCGTCGTGGTGTCGATTGCCAGCGCCATCGTCGCGTTCCCGATTGCCTACTACATGGCGCGCTACACCACCGGCAAGACCAAGGCGTTTTTCTACATCGCGGTGATGATGCCGATGTGGGCCAGCTACATCGTCAAGGCCTACGCCTGGACGCTGCTGCTGGCCAAGGGCGGCGTGGCGCAGTGGTTCGTTCAGCACCTGGGGCTGGAGCCGGTTCTGCAGTTCATTCTGGGGATTCCCGGGGTCGGCGGCAGCACCTTGTCGACCTCGCACCTGGGCCGGTTCATGGTGTTCGTCTACATCTGGCTGCCGTTCATGATCCTGCCGATCCAGGCCTCGCTGGAACGCCTGCCGCCATCGTTACTGCAAGCCTCCGCCGACCTCGGGGCCAAGCCGCGCCAGACTTTCATGCAGGTCATTCTGCCGCTGTCGGTGCCGGGGATTGCCGCCGGTTCCATTTTCACGTTCTCGCTGACCCTGGGCGACTTCATCGTGCCGCAACTGGTGGGCCCGCCGGGCTACTTCGTCGGCAGCATGGTCTACGCGCAGCAAGGCGCAATCGGCAACATGCCAATGGCAGCGGCGTTCACGCTGGTGCCGATCGTGCTGATCGCCATCTACCTGTCCATCGTCAAACGACTGGGGGCTTTCGATGCACTCTGACAAAGCATCCATAGGGCTGAAAATCGCAGCCTGGGGCGGGTTGGTGTTTCTGCACTTCCCGATCCTGATCATCTTCCTTTACGCCTTCAACACCGAAGACGCGGCGTTCAGCTTTCCACCGAAAGGCTTCACGCTGCACTGGTTCAGCGTGGCGTTTTCGCGGCCGGACGTGCTGGAAGCGATCAAGCTGTCGTTGCAGATCGCGGCCATCGCCACGCTGATTGCCATGGTGCTCGGCACCCTCGCTTCGGCGGCGCTGTACCGTCGGGACTTCTTCGGCAAACAGGGCATTTCGCTGATGCTGATCCTGCCCATTGCACTGCCGGGGATCATCACCGGGATCGCGCTGCTGGCGACCTTCAAGACGCTGGGGATCGAGCCGGGAATGTTCACCATCATCGTCGGCCACGCGACCTTCTGTGTGGTGATCGTCTACAACAACGTCATCGCCCGTCTGCGCCGTACCTCGCACAGCCTGATCGAGGCGTCGATGGATCTCGGCGCCGACGGCTGGCAGACCTTCCGCTACATCATCCTGCCCAACCTTGGCTCGGCTTTGCTTGCCGGCGGCATGCTCGCGTTTGCGCTGTCGTTCGACGAAATCATCGTCACCACTTTCACCGCCGGCCATGAGCGCACCTTGCCGCTGTGGTTGCTCAATCAACTGAGCCGCCCACGGGATGTGCCAGTGACCAACGTCGTGGCGATGCTGGTGATGTTCGTGACCATGCTGCCGATCCTTGGCGCCTACTACCTGACCCGGGGTGGCGAGAGCGTCGCGGGCAGCGGCGGCAAATGATTTCCCTGATCTTTCCCACCCTGAATTTGCAGTAGAAAGAGGACAACAACATGCAAACCAAACTCTTGATCAACGGCCAACTGGTCAACGGCGAAGGCCCGGCGCAACCGGTGCTCAACCCGGCGCGGGGCGAAGTGCTGGTGGAAATCAACGAAGCCACCGAAGCCCAGGTCGATGCCGCCGTGCGCGCCGCCGACAGTGCCTTCGCCGAATGGTCGCAGACCACGCCGAAGGATCGTTCGCTGTTGCTGCTCAAACTCGCCGACGCCATCGAAGCCCACGGCGAAGAGCTGGCGAAACTGGAATCGGACAACTGCGGCAAACCCTACAGCGCCGCGCTGAACGACGAGATTCCGGCGATCGCCGACGTGTTCCGTTTCTTCGCTGGCGCCAGCCGTTGCATGAGCGGTTCGGCCGGCGGCGAATACCTGCCCGGCCACACCTCGATGATCCGCCGCGACCCGGTGGGCGTGATCGCCTCCATTGCGCCGTGGAACTACCCGCTGATGATGGTCGCCTGGAAAATCGCCCCGGCCCTCGCCGCCGGTAATACCGTGGTGCTCAAGCCGTCAGAGCAAACCCCGCTGACCGCGTTGCGTCTGGCCGAACTGGCGTCGGATATTTTCCCGGCCGGTGTACTCAATCTGGTGTTCGGGCGTGGGCCGAGTGTGGGCAGTCCGCTGGTGACCCACCCGAAAGTGCGCATGGTCTCGCTGACCGGCTCCATCGCCACCGGTTCGAACATCATTTCCAGCACCGCTGACAGCGTCAAACGCATGCACATGGAACTGGGCGGCAAGGCTCCGGTGATCATCTTCGACGACGCCGACATCGACGCGGCGGTCGAAGGCATTCGCACCTTCGGCTTCTACAACGCCGGTCAGGACTGCACCGCCGCGTGCCGGATCTATGCCCAGCAAGGCATTTACGACCAGTTCGTCGAGAAGCTCGGCGCAGCGGTCAGCAGCATCAAGTACGGCTTGCAGGATGATCCGTCGACCGAACTCGGGCCGCTGATCACCGCCCAGCATCGCGACCGCGTGGCCGGGTTTGTCGAACGCGCCGTGGCGCAACCGCACATTCGCTTGATCACTGGCGGTAAAGCTGTCGAAGGCAATGGTTTCTTCTTCGAACCGACGGTGCTGGCCGACGCGCAGCAGGATGACGAAATCGTCCGTCGCGAAGTGTTCGGGCCGGTGGTGTCGGTGACCAAATTCACCGATGAGGCTCAGGCGCTGGAATGGGCCAACGATTCGGACTACGGTCTGGCGTCCTCGGTGTGGACGACGGATGTCGGGCGCGCCCATCGCCTGTCCGCCCGTTTGCAGTACGGCTGCACCTGGGTGAACACGCACTTCATGCTTGTCAGCGAAATGCCCCACGGCGGTCAGAAACTGTCCGGTTACGGCAAGGACATGTCCATGTACGGGCTGGAGGACTACACCACGGTTCGGCATGTGATGTTCAAGCACTAAAAGCATCGCCAGCAGGCTGGCGATGGCGTCACCTCGGTTTCAGCAAGGAAACCGGCATTACGCACCACCAGGCATTCAAAACAACAACTACCGATCCGGGCGGCGCTCACCAAGCCCCGCCGCGGCTTCGGCCATCCGAAATCTGCCGATTTCACGGAGCAAACACACATGAGTGCATCACCCGATCTCTCAGCCGCCGTTGCCGACAGCGATGCCGAACAACTGCGCCAACTGGGCTACACCTCCAACTTCAACCGCAGCATGAGCCTGTGGGAAAACTTCGCATTGGGCTTCACTTATCTGTCACCGGTCGTAGGGGTTTATACCCTGTTCGGCCTGTGCCTGGCCGCCGGCGGACCACCGATGTTCTGGGCCTATTTGCTGGTCGGTTGCGGGCAATTGCTGGTGTGCCTGATTTTCGGCGAAGTGGTGTCGCAGTTCCCGATTTCCGGGGGTGTTTATCCGTGGGCGCGGCGGTTGGTCGGCAAGAAATGGGCGTGGATGGTCGGCTGGATCTATTCCATCGCCCTGTGCGTGACCATCGCTGCCGTGGCGGTCGGCGCGGGCCCGTACCTCGCGGCCATGCTCGGTTTTGAGCCGAGCAACAACACCAACATCGTCATTGCCCTGGTGCTGACGCTGTTCGCCACCCTGGTGAATCTCAGCGGCACCCAAGTGCTGGCGCGGATCGCCATGTTCGGCTTCCTCTGCGAACTGGTGGGCGCGGTGATCGTCGGCGTGTACCTGCTGATCTTCGAGCGTCACCAGCCGATCAGCGTGCTGTTCAACACCTTCGATATCAGCGTCGACGGCTCTTACCTGCCGGCGTTCCTCACCGCGTCGTTGGCGGGGATGTTCCTCTACTACGGCTTCGAAGCCTGCGGCGACGTGGCCGAAGAAACCCCGAACCCGAGCGCAAAAATCCCGGTGGCCATGCGCATGACCATCTACATCGGCGGCATCGCGGCGATGTTCGCTTGCCTGGCGCTGATCCTCGCCGTGCCGGACATGCAAGCGGTGATCAACGGCACCGATAAGGACCCGGTCACCACCATCCTCAACAACGCCTTCGGCCCGGTCGGTTCGAAAGTGGTGATGGGCGTGGTGATGATTTCCTTCATCTCCTGCGTCATCAGCCTGCAAGCGGCGGC
Organism: Pseudomonas sp. PHC1; assembly: GCF_046487845.1. Lineage (NCBI taxonomy): Bacteria > Pseudomonadati > Pseudomonadota > Gammaproteobacteria > Pseudomonadales > Pseudomonadaceae > Pseudomonas > Pseudomonas sp. PHC1. Next base: position 102,891 of record NZ_JBJXHJ010000015.1, on the reverse strand, counting down.
GAGTCGTCTGCTGTACTCCTACGCTCGCGATGAAATGGTCATCGGCAGCCGACTGCTGAAAAAGATTTCTCCCACGACCCAGGTGCCGGTTGCTGCACTGTTCGTGTCCAGCGTCCTGCCCGGCCTGATCATCGCCCTCGGCTTCTTCCTGCAAGACGCCGTGGCCACCATCGTCAGCTTCGCCGCCATCGGCATTTACCTCGCGTTCCAGATGATCGTCCTCGCCGCCCTGTACGCCCGCAGCAAAGGCTGGAAACCCAGCGGCAAATTCACCCTCGGCGCCTGGGGCTGGCCGGTGAACATCGGCGCGCTGGTCTACGGCGTCGGCGCAATCATCAACATGGCCTGGCCCCGCACACCGGATGCCGCGTGGTACATCAACTACGCGATGGTGCTGAGCACGGCGATCGTGATTGGGCTGGGGTTGATTTACATGTGGATTGGCAAGCCGTATGACCATGGGAAGGCACCGGCTGGGGATGCGTGCGAGGTGGGTCGCTAAAAGCGTTTGGCCCCGGCACCGATAGAGTGCCGGGGTTCAAGAAAGCCGACGCAAAACATCAAAAGAAAAGCTCGGACTGATCGTATTTCAGCGAGGAAATACGATCGAACAATTTGATTTTTTCGTTGGCTTTTTGCTTGGCGTGGTCAGACATGAATGCAATCAACTCTTCGAGCTGATTGACGTCTCCCACCACTTTGAATTCCTTCTCCTTGTTGACGAAGACAAGGGACTTCTTCTTTCTCGACAGCAGTTCTATGACGTTGCTGAGCGTTCCGGTGCTCTTCGCATCCCATATCATCAAGCCGTAGTCAGCGGCTTCGGCCATCACCACGTCTTTCTCGGTGAAGAAGGCCCTCGATCCTTTGGAGTGTTTGGAGTCCACTGTTCTGGCGGGCCACTGTCCGAGGTTGTTCCGCGGCGCTGGACCGCTACAGAACACAGTGGTTCTGGATCGTTCAAGACTCAGCAGATATTCCTGAATGGAGGTATCGGCGCCACCCGCATCACCAACGACCACCTCAAATTCAGACGCAACGATATTACTGATACGCTCCTTAACCTTCGGATCAAGGTTCTTGATATTGATAGAGCCAGCAATAAATACAGTCGTCATTGAGTTCACTTCCAGGTTAGCGCCGCTACGTAGATCTTCCCCACCTTCGGAAGAATCCTTTGAGCTGCCGCCCACCCTGGGGGATGCCGGAGATTCATAAAGGAAAAATCACGCTTCAGGTGCAGTCTGGCTGACCGCCATACAAAAACAGGCATTTCCTACAGATGCAGGCTTCAAGAAGAAGCCACATTTCCTACGCTACGCGTCCACAGCGTAGACTTGGCACCGCTAGCGCCTGACCGATAGGCTTTATCCCGTCGCTGCCCCATCAGCGGCCCGGGGTCGAAGCCGGAAATCTGTCAAAACGGTGCTTGCGTGCCCCCATTGAACTGCAGCTGCTTTGCAACTTCAGTTCTGCGTTATGGCGGGCCGTGTGGCGCGGGCCTTCCGGCTTTTCCGTTTCGACAGGAAGTAACCCGACTTCGAACGCCACTCGGTTCGCCACCCAACTTTTTCGAAGAGTTGGTGGCGAATTTCCTACTCGAAACGGAAGTCATCTCATGCCAGCACCTACTCACAATCCGAATACTGAATATTTCACTCCCACCGTCTTCACCCGCCACAACCGCTTCCTCCACGCCCTCCTGCTCGATCATCAAGCCTGGTTCTGCGCTCAGGATCTCGGCCGCATGATGGGCCATCCGTTGAACCCACGCGTCACCCTGAAACTCGACCCCGACCAACGCCGCACCGTCCGGCTGAGCAAGTACGGCAAAGTTGTCGAGACGCCGATGGTCTGCGAATCCGGCATGTACGCGCTGCTTGTCCACCATTTCATCCCGGAAAACCGCAATCTGCGGCAATGGCTGAGCAATGAGGTGATTCCCATTTTGCGAGAAACCAGCTCAGCAACAGCGGAAAACTGCCCGAGCCTGAGCTCCGTGCATTGGGCCGGCATCACCGTGCCGCTGTTGCACTGGCAACAACAGGCCTGGGTGAAATGGCGTGATATGCCTGAATTGGTGCAAGTACAGCAGCCGTATCCAGCGCCGCGTTCTTGCGGCTGACTCTGAAAGTCAGTGGGTTTGCCCCGGCGGCGATTAGGTCGCCGGGGCATCAACCAAGCATTTCGCAACACATCCCGTCTTCCAGACGCGTTCAAGTCCACTAGAGTTTTCCTCAACCTCGCACTCTGACTGGTTGACGCCGATGTTATTGCGGCCTAGGGTGTCTACGTCGTTTACAGCGTATACACACGCAGGAGATCTTCCATGGCCTCGCCCGTTTTATCCTTCCGCGTCGAAGAATTGCTCGCTCAACAGTTGGATCAATTGGCCGCGGCCACTGACCGAGACCGCCAGTACCATCTCAAGCGTGCGTTGGTTAGATATGTGGAAGCGGAGTCTTGGCATCTGCAAGCCATCAGCGAGGGGATTGCTGATGCCGATGCTGGAAATCTTACTGATCTGGATGCCGTGAAGGCTAAGTGGGCAAAACGTGCCGAACGTAGTACTAACTGAACGAGCTGAAAACGATCTAGAAACAATTTTTGAGTATTACCAAGGCATCTTGGGTGCCGATCCAGCGTTTGGTGTCGTGAACTCCATTCTTGGAGCGTTTGATCAATTGAAGCAATTTCCGGGCTCAGGCCGGCCTTCAGTCGTGCCGGATACACGCGAACTGGTGCTGACCCGTTATCCATTCATTGCGCCATATCGCCTGGAGGATGGCCAGATCCAGGTCTTGAGAATTCTGCACCAGCGCGCAGAACAACCAGAAAATTGGTAAACCAGCCGTAGCAAGTACGGCTGGCTGTTCACCTCACTAGAACCGCGAAACACTCCTCATCGCATCCACCAGATACCGCATCGCAATCCGGTCGCTCTCCGACAACTCGCGGTAACGCTCCACCAGCTTCAGCTCATCAGGACTGAGCCGGCGTCTTCGCCGGACGTTGGTGAGGCAGGGAAAGATGCCCAACATTTCGGTGATGCCTTGTCCTTTTGTCATGGACGATGTCCTTTTCCAGTACGTCAGAAATTTCTCGAAAACCGCATCGCCCTGCTCCTTTAAGCAGCGATTTGAGCCCTGCCGGTCGAATGGGTCGTGACCGGCGATGCCCATAGAATAGAAATTAAATCGGTGCTGAAAAGTGGTTTTTAGAGTAATTAGTCGAAAAAAGCAGATATGCCCTATAAATCAGAAAAGGCTGTGGGATAAGTAACCGTAACGTCTTGTTTCATTGAGACGCTGTCGCCGTGCTATCAATGAATTTTGCAAAATCGGCGAACCGATTAAGCTAGCGGGCATCTGTTACTCGTCCGTAGCGTTTGGCCGAAGGCTTGTCCGAACCGTAATTTCTGATCCAGTACGTGCCAGGAACGGCGCGGGATTGTCCACGACAGGTTGTATTTATGCACCGCAGGAATTTGCTCAAAGCGTCCATGGCCATTGCGGCTTATACCGGCCTTTCCGCCTCCGGCCTGCTCGCCGCACGCGCCTGGGCCGCCTCTGGCGGTGCCGCCGACGGTGAAGCCCAGGCCTTCGACTTCGAATCGCTGAAACGTCAGGCCAAACAACTGGCCGGCAGCGCCTATCAGGACACCAAACAGGTACTGCCGCCGACCCTGGCGACCATGACCCCGCAGAACTTCAACGCGATCCGCTACGACGGCGAACATTCGTTGTGGAAGGAAAACAAGGGTCAGCTCGATGTGCAGTTTTTCCACGTTGGCATGGGGTTCCGTCAGCCGGTGCGCATGTACAGCGTCGATCCCAAGACTCGCACGGCCCGCGAGGTGCATTTCCGCCCTCAGCTGTTCAACTATGAAAACACCTCGGTCGACACCCAGCAGCTCAAGGGCGACCTGGGTTTTGCCGGCTTCAAGCTGTTCAAGGCGCCGGAACTGGATCGGCATGACGTGGTGTCGTTCCTCGGCGCCAGCTACTTCCGCGCGGTGGATGCCACTGGCCAATATGGCCTCTCCGCCCGTGGCCTGGCCGTCGACACCTACGCCAAGAAGCGCGAAGAATTTCCTGACTTCACCAAGTTCTGGTTCGAGACCCCGGATCAGAACGCGACCCGCTTCGTGGTCTACGCCCTGCTCGACTCGCCAAGCGCGACCGGTGCCTATCGCTTCGACATCGATTGCCAGGCCGAGCGCGTGGTGATGGAGGTCGATGCCCACATCAACGCCCGTACCGCCATCGAACAACTGGGCATCGCCCCGATGACCAGCATGTTCAGCTGCGGTACTCACGAGCGCCGGATGTGCGACACCATTCACCCGCAAATCCATGACTCGGATCGTCTGGCCATGTGGCGCGGCAACGGCGAGTGGATCTGCCGCCCGCTGAACAACCCGGCGACCCTGCAATTCAACGCCTTCGCCGACACCGATCCGAAAGGTTTCGGTCTGGTGCAGACCGACCACGAATTCGCCAACTACCAGGACACCGTCGACTGGTACAGCAAGCGTCCGAGCCTGTGGGTAGAACCTACAACCGCGTGGGGCGAAGGCTCCATCGATCTGCTGGAAATTCCTACAACCGGCGAAACCCTCGATAACATCGTCGCGTTCTGGACACCGAAAAAACCCGTGGCCGCCGGCGACTCGCTGAACTACGGCTACAAGCTCTACTGGAGCGCCCTGCCACCGGTCGGCACGCCGCTGGCGCGAGTGCACGCGACCCGTTCGGGCATGGGTGGATTCGTTGAAGGCTGGGCACCGGGTGAGCACTATCCGCCGGTCTGGGCCCGCCGTTTCGCTGTGGATTTCACCGGTGGCGGTCTGGATCGCCTGCCGCAGGGCACCGGAATCGAACCGGTGGTGACCTGCTCCAACGGCAAGGTGCAGGACTTCAGCGTACTGGTGCTGGATGACATCAAGGGCTACCGGATCCTGTTCGACTGGTACCCAACCAATGACAGCGTCGAGCCAGTTGAGCTGCGACTGTTCATCCGCACCAACGATCGCACGCTGAGCGAGACCTGGTTGTACCAGTACTTCCCGCCAGCGCCGGACAAGCGCAAGTATCCTTGATGCCTTGAGCCGTCAGGCCAACGGGCAGTACAGGTGAATATCGTGGGGTTCCAGATCAAATAGCTCGGGGTCCGGTTGCTCCAGCAACCGGCAACCCTGGCGCTGATAGAACTCCACGGTATTGCGCGACTCGGTCGCCGAGATGTACAACGCCTCGGCGCCGACCTCCCGGCCATGCTTGCAAGCCAAAGCAAACAACCGCCCGCCCAGCCCCTGGCCACGCCAGGCACGGCTGATGTGCAGAAACTTCAACTGCCGCATGTTCAGGCCCTGATGGTGCATAACCCGGTTATCCACAACCACTGCCGCCACCAGTGTCTCGCCATCGAAAAGCCCGTGTAGCCATCCGCCGCTGCGCCAGCATTTTTCCAATACCCGCGCATTTTCCTCCGCCTCCCCTTCGGGCCAGCCGCGCATGTCGAAACGCGCCGGATACAGAATCAACTCACCGTCTTCCACGCGATAGCACTCCTCGACCAACTCGCTGCGGTCGATCAGCGCCAGCAGCGGCAAGTCGGATTCCGTCAGTTCTCGTTCGATCAACATGCGATCCATTCCTTTGCAATTCCAAACGACAGGCAAGAAAAAACCCGCCAGTTCAACGGCGGGTTTTATAGGCGTTGCGACCGGTCGGAATCAATCCCGCAGATCAGACTCGTGAATCGGCTGATCCCGATGGGTCGCACGTTGATACTGCGCCGGCCACACCGCTTTGCGGCCGCCCAGGTCATCGTCGGCATGCAGCGGCCAGTACGGATCACGCAACAGCTCGCGGGCGAGGAAGATGATGTCGGCCTGGCAGGTTCGCAGGATGTGCTCGGCTTGCGCAGGCTCGGTAATCATTCCCACGGTGCCGGTGGCGATGCCTGACTCCTTGCGCACCCGCTCGGCAAAGCGCGTCTGATAACCCGGCCCCACGGGGATTTCGGCGTTGGCTGCCGTGCCGCCCGAGGACACATCGATCAGGTCAGCCCCCAAGGCTTTCAGGCGGCGCGCCAGTTCCACGGTTTCATCCGGGTTCCAGCCGTCCTCAACCCAATCGGTGGCCGACAGGCGCACGAACACCGGCAACTCTTCCGGCCATACGGCGCGTACCGCCTCGGTCACTTGCAGCACCAGACGAATACGGTTTTCGAACGAACCACCGTACTGGTCGCGGCGCTGATTGCTCAGCGGCGAAAGAAACTGGTGCAGCAGATAACCGTGTGCCGCGTGCACCTCGACCACACTGAAACCGGCGGTCAGCGCACGTTTGGCGGCGGCTACGAAATCCTGAATGACCTGGGCGATCTGCCCTTCATCCAGTTGTTTGGGTTGGGTGTGTTGCGGGTCAAAGGCAATCGGTGACGGCCCGACCGGCGTCCAGCCACCGTCCTCCGGTTTGACGCTACCGTGCTTGCCGATCCACGGCCGATGGGTGCTGGCCTTGCGCCCAGCGTGGGCCAGTTGAATGCCGGCCACTGCACCCTGCGCATTGATGAAACGGGTGATGCGTTGCAGCGGTGCGATCTGTTCGTCGTTCCACAGGCCCAGGTCTTCGGCGGTGATCCGCCCGTCGGCCGTGATCGCCGTGGCTTCAGTGAATACCAGACCGGCGCCCCCCACGGCACGGCTGCCGAGGTGCACCAGATGCCAGTCGTTGGCCAGGCCATCGACGCTGGAGTACTGGCACATGGGCGACACGGCGATGCGGTTGGGCAGGGTCAGTTGGCGAACGGTAAAGGGTTCCAGCAGCAGACTCATGGGGCACCTCTCAAATCAGTGGGCAGGCTCCAGGGTTCTGTTTGAAAAGTCGACGAGTGACAGGAAAAAGGTACAGCACCCGCCCCCGCGGGCAAAAAAATCGACAAGACGTCACAAGGCCAATCAAGCAGTGCTTAGAGCCTAGTCGACATCCGGGGATGAGGGAGGGTTCAGAGTGATTCTGTGTGTGTGAGTCCGCGTTCGCGAGCAAGCTCGCGAAGGGGTCAACGCGGTTCGATGTGGGCGATCATCAGTTGCACGGTTTCATTGCCGCGAAACTCGTTGAGGTCGAGTTTGTACGCCAGTTCGACCCATTTGATCGTCGGGTTCGGCCAGATATCGCGATCAATACCGAAGGCAATGCCATCGAGCTTCACCGAGCCGCATTCAGTCTTCAGCACCACTTTCAGGTGCCGCTCCCCGACCACCCGCTGCTCGACCAACTGGAACACGCCGTGGAACAGCGGCTCGGGGAAATGCTGGCCCCACGGCCCGGCGTGACGCAGGGCCCGAGCCAGTTCCAGATGAAACTCCTCGACCGCCAGTGTGCCATCCGACAACAGGCGCCCGGTCAGGTCTTCTTCACGAAGCTGCCTGCGCACTTCGGCGTCGAAGGCCTCGGCGAACAACGGAAAATGCTCCTGCGGCAAGGTCAGCCCTGCGGCCATCGCGTGGCCGCCGTACTTCGTGATCAGGTCCGGATGCTGCGCTGCCACCACGCTCAATGCATCGCGAATATGAAAACCCTGCACCGAACGCCCTGAGCCCTTGAGCAAACCGTCACCGGCATCGGCGAAGGCGATGGTCGGGCGGAAATAACGCTCCTTCATTCGCGACGCCAGAATACCGATGACACCCTGGTGCCATTCCGGGTCGAACAGGCAAAGACCGAACGGCATCGAATCGACCGGCAAGTCCTTGAGCTGAGCCAACGCTTCACGCTGCATGCCCTGCTCGATGGATTTTCGATCCTGATTCATGCCGTCCAGTTGCGCGGCCATTTCCCGGGCCAGCGCAGCGTCGTGGGTCAGCAGGCACTCGATGCCCAGGCTCATGTCATCCAGACGCCCCGCCGCGTTCAGGCGCGGGCCGACGATGAAACCGAGGTCGGTTGAGGTAATACGCGAGGCTTCACGCTTGGCCACCTCCAGGATCGCCTTGATCCCCGGCCGCGCCCGCCCGGCGCGAATCCGCTCCAGGCCCTGGTGCACCAGAATCCGGTTGTTGGCATCCAGCGGCACTACGTCGGCAACGCTGCCCAGCGCCACCAGATCCAGCAGTTCGCCGATGTTCGGCTGCGGCTTGCTCTCGTACCAGCCGAGGCTGCGCAGGCGTGCGCGCAAGGCCATCAACACATAGAAGATCACCCCGACCCCGGCCAGCGCCTTGCTCGGAAACGCGCAACCAGGCTGGTTCGGATTGACCAGCGCATCGGCCTGCGGCAGTTCATCGCCGGGCAAGTGGTGATCGGTGATCAAGACCTTCAAACCGTGACGCTTCGCTGCCGCAACGCCTTCAACGCTGGAAATACCGTTGTCGACGGTGATCAACAGTTGCGGCTCGCGGGTCATCGCGACTTCGACGATCTCCGGGGTCAGGCCGTAGCCGTATTCGAAGCGGTTGGGCACCAGATAATCGACGTGCGCCGCGCCCAGCAGGCGCAAACCGAGCACGCCCACGGTGCTGGCCGTCGCGCCGTCGGCATCGAAGTCACCAACGATCAGGATCCGCTGACGCTGCTCCAGCGCTGTCACCAGCAGGTCAACCGCCGCATCGATCCCTTTGAGCTGCTGGAACGGAATCAGCCGCGCCAGGCTCTTGTCCAGCTCCGCCTCGGACTGCACGCCCCGCGCCGCGTACAGGCGGGTCAGCAGGGGTGGCAGGTCACCGAGAAACGGCAGAGTGGCGGGCAACGGGCGAGGATCGATACGCATGGGGTGACAGGAGCTTCTCTTGAATACGTGGGATTTTTCGGGAGTAACGCGGACTTAACCGCGCTCGCCTTGCAGCCAGCTGAGCTGGACTTCGTGCTGGCCACGGTCGTCGGTGACGAAGATCGTGCCTTCGCTGATCATCACGTCCCACTTGATGACGCGAGGCATGTCCTTGGCCAGGGTTTCGAGCACCTCCTGCGGGACAGCGGCAATGTTGACGTTCTTCAGGTTTTTGATCGCCGGAATCACTTTGCCTTCCCAGACGCGCAGGCTGCCGTAGGCCAGCAGGCTGGTGCGTTCGGTGCGGCGCGAGCACCAGGTCAGGCGATCGGCGTCCGGCTGGCCGACTTCAATCCAGTGCAGGACACGATCATCCAGGCTCTTTTCCCACAAAGCAGGTTCATCCACGTCCGACAGACCACGACCGAACGACAGTTGCTCGTTGTACCAGAGCGCGTAGGCCAGCAGACGCACGGTCATGCGTTCTTCGGTTTCCGAAGGGTGGCGGGCGATGGTCTGCTTCACGTTCTCGTAGACGCTGCGGTCGAGGTCGGTGAGGTTCAGTTCAAATTTGTAGGTAGTGGACGGCTGGGCCATGAACGGGCTTCTTGATACGAGGAAAGTCGGCAAGTCTAACCGATGCTGTTGGCAATCCACGAATTGATGGCGATCAACCTTGCGCGACTGACAGCCGGCTATGTTAAAACGCTGTATCTGCTCAGCCTTGTCCTACAGGATCTCGCATGCCGTTCGCCAACAAACCGCTCAGCGGTCTGAAAGTCATTGAATTGGGTACTTTGATTGCCGGGCCGTTTGCCTCGCGCATTTGCGGCGAGTTCGGCGCCGAAGTGATCAAGATCGAGTCGCCGGACGGCGGTGATCCGTTGCGCAAATGGCGCAAGTTGTACGAAGGCACATCACTGTGGTGGTTCGTCCAGGCACGCAACAAAAAGTCCCTGACGCTGAACCTGAAACACCCCGATGGCCTGGCGATCCTGAAAAAACTGCTGGGTGAAGCCGACATCCTGATCGAGAACTTTCGCCCCGGCGTCCTGGAAAAACTCGGCCTGAGCTGGGAAACCCTGCACGCACTGAACCCGAAACTGGTAATGGTGCGCCTGTCCGGTTTCGGCCAGACCGGGCCGATGAAGGATCAACCAGGTTTCGGTGCGGTCGGCGAATCCATGGGCGGCCTGCGCTACATCACCGGTTTCGAAGACCGCCCGCCGGTACGCACCGGGATTTCCATCGGCGACTCGATTGCCGCCCTGTGGGGCGTGATTGGCGCATTGATGGCCCTGCGTCATCGCGAGGTCAACGGTGGCGTCGGTCAAGTGGTTGATGTGGCGCTCTACGAAGCGATCTTCGCCATGATGGAAAGCATGGTGCCGGAGTTCGATGTGTTCGGCTTCATTCGTGAGCGCACCGGCAACATCATGCCGGGCATCACGCCGTCGTCGATCCATACCAGCGCCGACGGCAAACATGTGCAGATCGGCGCCAATGGCGATGCGATCTTCAAGCGCTTCATGCTGATCATCGGCCGCGAAGATCTGGCGAACGATCCGACACTGGCCAGCAATGACGGGCGCGACAGCCGCCGCGACGAGTTGTACGGCGTGATCGACCGCTGGGTCAATTCGCTGCCGCTGCAAACCGTGCTGGATCTGCTGAATCAGGCCGAAGTGCCGGCCAGCCGGATCTTCAGCGCCGAAGACATGTTCAACGATCCGCAGTATCTGGCCCGGGAAATGTTCCTCCACGCCAAGCTGCCGGACGGCAAGCCCTTCAAGATGCCGGGCATTGTGCCGAAACTCTCTGAGACACCCGGCACGTCCGAATGGGTCGGACCGCAGCTCGGTGAACACAATGCGCAGGTACTCCACGATCTTGGCTACGACGAGAAGCAGATCGCCCGGTTGCGCGAAGACGGAGCCATCTGAGCTGAAGCGCCTGCCGCCCTCGGCCTCGAACCGCGCCCACCATTGGTGGACCTGGCGGTTGTTTGGCCTGTTATTCCTGCTGGTAGTGCCAGCGTGGGTGCAGGCCAAACCGACGTTGATCTGGCTGCTGCGCGACCTGCCGCCGCTGACGATCTTCGAAGGCCCGAAAAAGGGCCAGGGCGTAATCGATCAATTGATGCCGATGCTGATTGCCGGCATGCCGCAATACGAACACACCCTGATGCGGGTCAATCGCGCCCGCGGCAATCAAATGTTGCATGAACATCCGTTCGCCTGCGATCCGTCGCTGATCCGGAACAAGGAACGGGCGCAATGGATCGCGTTCTCCATCCCCGCGTTTCGTGCGGTCAGCAATGGTCTGGTGGTACGTCGGAGAGATCGCGAGGTGCTGGAGCCGTTTCTGATCGAGGGCGAAGTCGACCTGTCGGCCTATCTGGCCAACGGCGAGCGAAAAGTCGGCGTGGTCGCAGAACGCAGTTACGGCGAGTACATCGATACATTGCTGCATCAGGCACCGAGCGGCGCGCTGACGCCGCATTACGGCAACGATGCGCTCAGCAGCCTGCTGTCGATGCAGCGCCTGGGGCGTTTACAGGTGGTGCTGGGTTACTGGCCGGAAATCCGTTATCAGGCGCAGCAGGCCGAGATCGCCGAGGAGGAGTTGCTGTTCTTCCCGATTCGCGGCACGGGCAGGTACCTGTCGGGTCATGTCGGCTGCACCGATACCACGGCGGGTCGACAGGCGATCACTGAGATCAATCAGCTGTTGCGCACCCTGCCCCACGACCATCTGAACCAGCTCTATGCCGACTGGCTCGACCCCGAGAGGCGTCCGGATTATCTGGAACAGGCGCGAATTTTCTTTCAGCAACAAGCCACGCAGTGAAATCCGGGCAAAAAGAAACCCCGAGAAGTGGGGAGACGACTCAGGGTTAAACGTGGTCTGTATCAAAGACCCGTAGCAGCAAGCGACAAGCACAGGAGCACAATGCTTGATCCTGCTGTTACGGGGTCTGACTGATCCAGGTGCAGGAAGGTTCCCACAAATGAAAAATCAGTCTCAAAGGGCCGGGTACTTATCGAGCGCTGCGTTTCGCAACGCGGCGATCACACAGGGTTCCAGCCGGCCTTCGGCAATCAGGATGTCACGGTGCAGGCCGTCAACCACATCCGTCAGCTGGCGCTTGTCGCTCAATTGCGCCTGATTGAATTCGCGCTCCACCACGATCGCGCCGCTGCCATTCTTCAAGGTCACCAGGCATTCGCCATGGCGACCACGAGGGGTCAACGTCACCTGATACGGGCTCAGAGCCTCACCGAGCAATAGACTGATACTTTCCATCTCGATCTCCACTCAATAGTCCGAAAACACAGTGTCTGGGGCGTGTTCACAGTAAATGACCACCGGCCCGAGAGGAAAGTTCTGCTTGTCGCCGGCCTCTCCCGGAGCGTCACCGGCTATCGGAGCATGCATGGGGAAGATGACAGAAAAACAACCGTGGCGGCTCAGGCGTCGACGGAATGCCTGGGGAGGGTCATGTAGGCATCCAGCAGCGCCCTCATCAACACCGCCGAGACCGGCGTGTGCAGCCGGCCCAGCAAGGTGATCCGGTGAGCGCCCAGCAAGGTTTCCAGATCGTCCAGCAGGCTGGGTGCCACGGCCCCCAACAGAATCATCGCCCGCGCTTGCTGTCGGTCGGCCAGATGCCGGATCAGCGCCAACCCGTCACCGTTCTGCAATTGTGGATTGCACAGGGTAATGTCGACGGCTCCGCGACGTTCCAGTGAGCGCTTTGCCGAGCCCAGCGACGGTGCGGTCAGAACATCGTAGATACCGATGGCGTTGAGCATCTGGTGCAACGCCATCAGCTGGAACGGATTGGGTTCTAGAATCAGAATCTTGAGCGAGCGCATGGGACGACCTCTGGAGCGACAATCGCGGATTCACGCCGCAGTGGTCTGTCACTCTAGGGCAGTCGTCCTAAGCCTCCCATCAGAAAAGGAATCGCGGTTTATAGGACTTTTCCCATCTTCAATGCAGACATTGACACCCACTCTCCTTCCGCCGCTCGGTGATGTCCGTCCACCCTCCAAGCAGGCCACGCAGTTTTCCATCGGCACTGTAAAACGGCACTGTCCACTGATAGATCTGACGGGGACCGCTCTTGAACACCAACTGCCGTTTGCTGAAACGTGTTTTACGAGTGCCCAGCTGCGCCATGAATTCCTCATGCAGCATCAATGCCGTGGCCTGTGGAAGCGCATCGATCTCGAACAGCATCCGGCCCTGGACCTGCTCCAGCCGAACCGACAGTGCATCTTCATAACTGCGGTTGCACATGATCAACCGCCCCTGCAGATCGCGAACGAATACGGGGTCGGGCATCGCATCGATCAGAGCATGTTGAAAGGCCAGTTGATCACCCAGATCCTTTTCGGCCGCACGCCGCTGTTTGACTTCGGCCGCCAATCGACGGTTCCACAGCAAGGGCAATAGCCCGAACACGCCGAGCCCGCCCATCGCCCAGCACCCCCACTTGATCAGGAGCGAGCTGATCGAGGGTTCCGGAGCAGGAGAAATGCCATCCAGCCATTTCAGGCGCATGGCACGCAGTTCGGCCGCCGAGAAAGCGCCCAGCGCCTTGTTGAGGATGCTCACAAGCTCGGGCAGGCCTTTGCGTACCGCCAGATGATCGGCCTCCCACTTGCCCTCCACGAGACCACCGACCTTGAGCAGGCCGGAGGGAAACAGCTGAGCGCCGATCTCGTTTTCGATAGTGGCGTAGGCCTCCCCACTCTCGACCAGCGCCCGAGCCTCGGCATAGGTCTTGACCGAGCGGATCTGGATCGAGGGGTAGTCGCGTCGAATACTGTCCTCCAGCGCATGCCTGGCCGGCAGAACCAACACCCGGCTGGCCAGCGTTTCGAGCGACTGTATCGCCGGCTCGCCCGAATGCCCGACGAATACCCAGCCGGCACCGCCGAACGCGTGACTGAAGTCCAGGAATGCCTTGCGCTCGTCATTCATTGCCAACGTCGTGCTGATGTCGGCCACGCCACTCTGGAGCCGCTCCAGCATGTGATCGGTGGAAAACGACTCCTGATGGACGAACTGCAAGCCGGTCATGGCGCTGATGTGCGTGAGCACATCGTTGTTCAAGCCGCTCCACTGACCATGTTCGTCCTGAAACAGATACAACGGGTATTGCACCGATGCGACCGTCACCCGGGGATTGTCCCGAATCCACTGACGCTCATTTTCATCCAGCTCGATGGGCTGAACGCTCCTCCCCTCTTCGGAATGCTTCGCCAGATGGGCGGCTTCGGTCAACGGCGACACTTCGAAGCCCCCCAATAAAAACAACCAGCACAGAGCTGCTCTCAATCCTGAAAAAAACCGCATTGCCACATCCTTCGTCATCGACTCGCCCGTCCTTCGTGGGCGAAACGCGCGCAGTGTGGCATGCAAAAACAAGAAAGCCCGTCAGGAGACGGGCTTCAAAATGTGACAGCTTTGCGGGCTTAAAGAGGCTTGCCGCGGTTGCCATGCTGACTGACAAAGGCCTGCACGGCTTTCAGCTCGTTTGGCAGAACGGTGCAGCGCTCTTCTCTCTCAAACAAATCAGAAAGATGTGCAGGTAGTTCGAGAGCTTTTCCTACGCCGGCTTTCTCCACCGCGTCCGGGAACTTGACCGGATGCGCCGTACCCAGAATCACCATCGGGATATCCAGGCTGCGACGGCATTCGCGTGCAGCTTTGACGCCGATGGCGGTGTGCGGATCCAGCACTTCACCGGTCTGTTCAAAGACCTCGGCGATGGTTTCGCAGGTTTGCGCATCGTCCACGGCCAGCGAGTCGAACAGTTTGCGCGCTTCGGTCCAGCGTTCCTGTTCGACGCTGAAGCCGCCGCCCTGTTTGAACGAGTCCATCAGCCCGGCAATTACCGCGCCATTGCGACCGTGCAGGTCGAACAGCAGGCGTTCGAAGTTCGAAGACACCATGATGTCCATCGACGGCGACAGCGTGGCGTGCAGGGTTTCCTTGACGTACTGGTTGCCGCTCATGAAGCGGTGCAGGATGTCGTTGCGGTTGGTGGCGACGATCAACTGATTGATCGGCAGGCCCATGTTGCGCGCCAGGTAGCCGGCGAAGATGTCGCCGAAGTTGCCGGTCGGCACCGAGAACGACACCGAACGCGCCGGACCACCCAATTGCAGGGCCGCGTGGAAGTAGTAAACGATCTGGGCCATGATCCGCGCCCAGTTGATCGAGTTCACTGCAACCAGACGGGTGCCCTTGAGGAAACTCTGGTCGGCGAAGCTGGCCTTGACCATTTCCTGGCAGTCATCGAAGTTGCCTTCGATGGCGATGTTGTGGATGTTCTCACCGAGGATGGTGGTCATCTGCCGACGCTGAACCTCTGACACACGGTTGTGCGGGTGCAGGATGAAGATGTCGACGTTTTCACAATGCTTGCAGCCTTCGATGGCCGCCGAACCGGTGTCACCGGAGGTGGCGCCGACGATCACCACGCGCTCGCCGCGCTTTTCCAGCACGTAGTCGAGCAAACGGCCGAGCAGTTGCAGGGCGAAGTCCTTGAACGCCAGGGTTGGGCCGTGAAACAGCTCCAGCACCCATTCGTTGCCGTTCAGCTGACGCAGCGGCGCAACGGCGTTGTGGGCGAACACACCGTAGGTTTCTTCAAGAATCTTTTTGAAATCGGCATCCGGAATGCTGCCGGTGACGAACGGGCGCATGACGCGGAAGGCCAGCTCGTGATACGGCAGGCCGGCCCAGGAAGCGATCTCTTCCTGGGTGAAGCGTGGCAGGTTTTCCGGGACATACAGACCGCCGTCGGTCGCGAGACCGGCCAGCAGGACGTCTTCGAAATTCAGGGCCGGTGCCTGGCCGCGGGTACTGATGTAACGCATGACTGACTCCAATGGACAGTGTTCACGACACCGGCCCCACTGGCGGGACCGGTGAAGGAGATCGGCTTAGTTCAAGTGCTCGACACGGATCCGCACAACCGGACCGACCACGCCCGCCAGCGCTTCAAGGGCGGCGATCGCATCGTTGATGTGCTGTTCCAGCACACGGTGGGTCAGCAGGATCATCGGCACCAGGCCGTCGTGCTCCTCGACTTCCTTCTGCATGATCGACTCGATGTTGATGCCGCGCTCCGAGAGGATGCTCGCCACCTGAGCGAGTACGCCCGGATGATCCTTGGCCTGAATGCGCAGGTAGTAGGCGCTTTCGCAGGCTTCGATCGGCAGGATCGGGTGGGCCGACAGCGAGTCCGGCTGGAAGGCCAGGTGCGGCACGCGATTTTCCGGATCGG
Organism: Pseudomonas sp. PHC1; assembly: GCF_046487845.1. NCBI lineage: Bacteria > Pseudomonadati > Pseudomonadota > Gammaproteobacteria > Pseudomonadales > Pseudomonadaceae > Pseudomonas > Pseudomonas sp. PHC1. Next base: position 86,807 of record NZ_JBJXHJ010000015.1, on the reverse strand, counting down.
AGGTCATGGCGCGAACCACATCCACCAGATCCGCGATGACCGACGAAGCGGTTGGCTCCATGCCGGCGCCGGCACCGTAGAACAGAGTCGAACCAGCCGCGTCGCCGTTGACCATCACCGCGTTCATCACGCCGTTGACGTTGGCGATCAGACGATCGGCCGGGATCAGCGTCGGATGTACGCGCAGCTCGATACCGGCGGCGGTGCTGCGTGCCACGCCCAGGTGCTTGATGCGGTAGCCCAGCGCTTCGGCGTAGTTCACGTCGGCGGTGGTCAGCTGGGTGATGCCTTCGGTGTAAGCCTTGTCGAACTGCAGCGGAATACCGAATGCGATCGATGCCAGGATGGTCAGCTTGTGCGCGGCATCGATGCCTTCGACGTCGAAGGTCGGATCGGCTTCGGCATAGCCCAGTGCTTGGGCCTCGGCCAGCACGTCTTCGAAGGTGCGACCCTTCTCGCGCATTTCGGTGAGGATGAAGTTACCGGTGCCGTTGATGATCCCGGCGACCCAGTTGATACGGTTGGCGGACAGGCCTTCACGGATCGCCTTGATCACCGGAATGCCGCCGGCTACCGCCGCTTCGAATGCCACGATCACGCCTTTCTCGCGTGCCTTGGCGAAGATTTCATTACCGTGAACGGCAATCAGAGCCTTGTTCGCGGTGACCACATGCTTGCCATTCTCGATGGCCTTGAGTACCAGCTCGCGGGCAACGGTGTAGCCGCCCATCAGCTCTATGACGATGTCGATCTCAGGGTTCGTGGCCACTTCGAAGACATCGTTGGTAATCGCAATACCGGTCGTCTGGAACTGAGGCTTTGGCGTGCGCATGGCAATTTGTGCCACTTCGATTCCACGCCCGGCACGACGAGCAATTTCCTCGGCGTTGCGCTGAAGTACGTTGAAGGTTCCGCCACCGACGGTCCCTAACCCACAGATGCCTACTTTGACCGGTTTCACTGTGAACTCCCCATAAAACGGCCGACACGAGGCCGGCCGTGAAAACAACCGCAGGTTCGCGGCTCTCTGTTGATGGCCCGGCAATCCAGCCGCCGGACCACGCTCGTCAACGCCTGAACGTGACGATGCGAATTACTTCGCGCCCAGCGCCAGTTTGGCGACTTGTGGCGCAGGCTGGTAGCCCGGAATGACTTGTCCGTCGGCCAAAACGATGGCCGGTGTGCCGTTCACGCCGATCGACTGACCGAGGGCGAACTGTTTGGAAACCGGGTTATCGCACTTGGCGGCCTTGATTTCCTTGCCATCGACCATTTTGTCCATGGCGGCTTTCTTGTCCTTGGAGCACCACACGGCTTGCAGCTGTTCGTCACCCGGCGAGCCCAGGCCTTGGCGCGGGAACGCCACGTAGCGCACTTCGATGCCGCGCTTGTTCAGCTCGGGCACTTCGGCGTGCAGCTTGTGGCAATACGGGCAGGTGGTGTCGGTGAACACGGTGATGTGCGACTTGGTTTCGCCCACGGCCGGGTAAACCACGGTCTCGGCCACCGGGATCGCATTGATCAGTTTGGAAATGCCCAGGCGCTCGGTCTTCTCGGTCAGGTTGACCGGTTTGCCATCCTTGAGCTGGAACATGTAGCCCTGAACGATGTACTGGCCGTCGGCGCTGGCGTAGAGCACGCGGCTGCCCTTGAGCTTGACTTCGTACAGGCCCGGCAGCGGGCTGGCGGTGATGGTGTCCACCGGCACGTCGAGCTGGAGGTTTTCCAGGCTTTGGCGAATCGCTTTGTCGGCCGCGTCATCGGCGACGGCAAAGGTGCTGACCAACGCAATGGCTGCGGCGGCGAAAATCTGGGTCAGACGCATGAGAACTCCTGAAGGCGGACAAATGGAACGATCAGAACGCCCGTGCCGGAACACCGGGTCATAACCGCCCATCGTGCAAACCGGCAAAGCCTACCACATAAGGCTGGCGTGGCCGAATGCGCCTGTCGCAAGACAGAATGCGCTCAGCCGCGCGGGTGATGCTTGGCATGCAGATCCTGCAAACGCGCCCGGGCGACGTGAGTGTAGATCTGCGTGGTCGACAGGTCGCTGTGGCCCAACAGCATCTGCACTACCCGCAAGTCGGCGCCATGGTTGAGCAGGTGTGTGGCAAACGCGTGACGCAAGGTGTGCGGCGACAGCGACTTGCCGATCCCGGCGACCTTGGCCTGATGTTTGATACGGTGCCAGAAGGTCTGGCGAGTCATCTGCTCGCCGCGCTGACTGGGAAACAACACATCGCTGGGACGCCCGCCCAGCAACTCGCTGCGACCGTCGCGCAGGTAGCGCTCGACCCAGACAATCGCTTCCTCCCCCATCGGTACCAGCCGTTCCTTGCTGCCCTTGCCCATCACCCTCAACACACCCTGACGCAGGTTGACCTGCTCCAGGGTCAGGCTGATCAGCTCGGTGACACGCAGCCCACAGGCATAAAGCACTTCGAGCATGGCGCGGTCGCGCTGGCCGATGGCTTCGCTCAGATCCGGCGCCTTGAGCAGCGCTTCAACGTCGGCTTCCGACAGGGATTTGGGCAACGGCCGACCGAGCTGGGGCATATCAACACGCAAAGTCGGATCAACCGAAATCAGTTTTTCCCGCAGCAGGTAGCGATAAAAACCACGTACGCCGGAGAGAAATCGCGCGGTAGAGCGCGGTTTGTAGTTCTGTTCCAGACGCCAGGCCAGGTGATCGAGGATCAGTTCGCGACCGGCATTGATCAGTTCGAGACCTTTCTCCTGCAACCAGCCGTTGAACAGCGCGAGATCACTGCGGTAGGCGTTGCGAGTGTTGTCGGAGAGACCTTTCTCCAGCCAGAGGGCGTCGAGAAACTGGTCGATGAGTGGGTGGTCGATGGCAGGCATGGGCGCTCAAGACACGCAGGTTTGGCACTGCGCGCAAATAAAGAGTGAACGGTTGAAAAGGCCGCTAGTCTTTCATAGCCCGCTATTTCAAGGAACAGGGAGCCTCAATGAACGAGCAGCAAATTCTGTTGGCTTTCGGCGGTATCGGCGCTGCTGCGCTGGGCTGCCAATGGCTCGCCTGGCGCCTGAAGCTGCCGGCGATTCTGTTTCTGCTGCTGACCGGCATTCTGGCGGGCCCTGTGCTGGGCTGGCTCGATCCGCAGGAAATGTTCGGCCCGCTGTTGATGCCATTGGTGTCGCTGGCGGTGGCACTGATTCTGTTTGAAGGCAGCCTGACCCTGCACCTGTCGGAATGGCGCGAGATCGGCAGCGTCGTGCATCGGCTGGTCACAGTCGGCGCACTCTCGACCTGGGTTGTGATTGCAGTCGCGACCCACTGGCTGCTGGGCTTCGACTGGCTGCTCGCCATCCTGTTCGGCAGCCTGACCCTGGTCACCGGGCCGACCGTGATCGTGCCGATGCTGCGCGTGGTGCGGCCGAAGGCTTCGATCGCCAACATCCTGCGCTGGGAAGGGATTGTGATCGACCCGATCGGCGCGTTGCTCGCGGTGGTGGTCTACAGCTTCATCATCGCCAGCGCCGAGGGCCACGGTCTCAAGCAAAGCCTGCTGACCTTCGGCGGAGTGATTCTGTGCGGAAGTCTGTTCGGTGTGGCCGGCGGCTGGCTGCTGGGCACGATCATCCGTCGTCAGTGGCTGCCGGAATACCTGCACAACCTCGCGTCGCTGGCCGCGGTGCTGGGGATATTCATCGCCGCCAACCAGGCCGTGCACGAATCCGGTCTGCTGGCGGTGACGCTGATGGGTATGTGGCTGGCGAACATGAAGGGGGTGGATGTGCGGCACATCCTGCACTTCAAGGAAAACCTCAGCGTACTGCTGATTTCCGGGCTGTTCATCCTGCTGGCGGCGCGACTGGATCTTGACGCGCTGATCGGTCTCGGGCCGCTGGTACTGATTCTGCTGCTGGTGATTCAGCTGATCGCCCGACCGCTGAACGTGGTGCTGAGTACTGCGGGTTCCAGCTTGAGTTGGCGTGAACGTGCATTGTTATGCTGGATTGCCCCGCGCGGGATCGTCGCGGCGGCGGTTTCGGCGATCTTTGCGATTCGCCTGGATGCAGCGGGCCATGAAGGCGCGCTGTTACTGGTGCCGCTCACTTTCGCGGTGATCATCGGCACCGTCGTGCTGCAAAGTGCGACTGCCCGACCACTGGCGCGCCTCTTGAAGGTTGCGGAGCCTGCACCCAGCGGTTTCCTGATCGTCGGGGCGAACGGGCCGGCGCGCCTGCTTGGCAAGGCGCTGCAACAGCTGGGCAGCCGCGTGCTGCTGACGGATTCAAGCTGGGAAAATATCCGGCTCGCGCGCATGGATGGCTTGCCGACTTACTTCGGCAATCCGGCCTCGCAGCATGCCGATGCGCACCTGGACCTGGTCGGACTGGGGCATTTGCTGGCGCTGTCACCGTCGGGCGAACTCAACACGCTGGCCGCCATGCGCTTTCGACATGACTTTGGTCATCAACGCCTGTTCGGACTGGCCAGCGGTCAGGAAAGCCGTCGCAGCGACAAACACCGCGCCAGCCTCGAACATCGCGGCAATCAATTGGGGAGCGAGGCGCTGACTTACGCCAGATTCGCCAGCCAACTGAGTCAGGGTGCCGATCTGTACAGCACGACGCTCACGGACGGGTTTGGCTGGGACGATTACCGTGCGCTGCATGGCAACCGCGCGACGCTGCTGTTCATGCGCGACGACAGTGGCTGGGTGCATGTGGTCTCGCCGGAAACCGTGTTGAAGCCGGGACCGGGGTGGACGTTGCTGGCGCTGATTCAGCCTGAGCCCAGCGCCGCCGAATAAATGGAATCGCGGGCAAGCCCCACAGGTTTCATGTCGTGCACAATCTTCATGCTCGACACAGACACTGTCGGAGCTGGCTTGCCAGCGATAGCCGCGATGCGATTTCAGGTCAAGCAGCAAAACCCGGCAGCACGGGCACCGGACGCTTGTCATCATCGATCGCAACAAAGCTGAACTGCCCGTGAATGGCTTTCTCACGGCCGTCGCAGCTCATGCTTTCAACGAACACCTCCACCTCGACCTTGAGACTGGTGTTGCCGACCTTAATCACTCGCCCGACCAGTTCGACGATGGAGCCTGCCGGGATCGCGTGATTGAAGTCGATGCGATCGGTCGACACCGTCACCAACGGCAAACGGCAAAACCGCGTGGCGGTGATGAACGACACTTCGTCCATCCAGGCCAGCGCAGTGCCGCCGAAGAGCGTGTTGTGGTGGTTGGTGGTCGGCGGGAATACCGCCTTGGTCACGCGGGTCACCGAGAGCTCGGTGCGGCGTTCGATTTCTTGCTCGCGAGGGGTCATGGGTCAGGCCTGAAACGGAATGCTGTGGATAAATTGCGGGCAACAAAAAAGCAGCCCGTAGGCTGCTTTTTTCTGCATCGGAAGCTGGACTTAAGCCAGTTTTTCCTTGATGCGAGCTGCTTTACCCGACAGGTCGCGCAGGTAGTACAGCTTGGCTTTGCGTACGTCACCGCGACGTTTAACAGCCATGCTGTCGATCTGCGGGGAGTAGGTCTGGAAAGTACGTTCTACGCCAACACCGTTGGAGATTTTACGAACGGTGAACGCACTGTTCACGCCGCGGTTACGCTTGGCGATGACAACGCCTTCGAACGCTTGCAGACGGGAACGATCGCCTTCCTTCACTTTCACCTGAACGACGATGGTGTCGCCCGGGGCAAAGGTAGGGATTTCTTTGGTCATCTGCTCTGCTTCGAGTGCAAGGATGATTTTGTTGGTCATGCTGTGCTCCTAAGGTAAATCGTCTGATCTACCATCGATACGTTGTTAACTATCGTCCCGCTCGCGGATGTATTCCTCGAGCAGCTTCTTCTCTTCTCCAGAAAGCGAGCGGCTTTCCAGAAGATCGGCGCGTCGTTCATAGGTCCTACCAAGGGACTGCTGTAAACGCCAACGCCGGATATGCGCGTGATTGCCACTCAGCAACACGTCGGGAACACGCTGATCCGCATACACCTCAGGTCGGGTGTAGTGCGGGCAATCCAGCAGACCATCCGTAAAGGAATCTTCCTCAGCGGAATCCGCATGCCCTAAAGCTCCGGGCAGCAGTCGTGTAACCGCATCGATCATGACCATGGCCGGCAGCTCGCCGCCAGACAACACATAGTCACCAATCGACCACTCTTCATCGACATGAGCCTCAATAAAACGCTCGTCAATGCCTTCATAGCGACCGGCAATCAGGATCAATGCATCCGATTTCGCCAGTTCGCGTACCGCCGACTGAGTCAGTTGACGGCCTTGGGGGGACAGGTAAATCACCTTCGCCGCCTCCCCGGCTGCTGCCTTGGCCTGAACCAGAGCATCTTCCAGGGGTTTGATCTTCATCACCATGCCCGGACCACCGCCAAACGGGCGATCGTCCACAGTGTGATGCCGATCCGTCGTGTAATCCCGCGGATTCCAACAGGTCAGCTGCAAGAGCCCCTGTTTGACCGCACGACTGGTAATGCCGTACTCACTGATGGCCGAGAACATCTCGGGGAACAGCGTAATGACGTCTACGCGCAGGCTGGCCATTGCTTAGAAGTCCGCGTCCCATTCCACCCTCATCACGCCTGCTTCCAGGTCGATTGCCAGCACGCATTGCTCCGTATAGGGCAACAACCGCTCGCGATCATCCAGGCTGCCAACGCAGGGCTTGACCACCAATACATCGTTCGCGCCGGTCTCCAACAGGTGATCAACCTTGCCGAACAATTGTTCGTCCTGGTTGATGACGCTCAGACCTTCCAACTGGTACCAGTAGTACTCGTCGGCAGTCAGGTCGGGCAAAAGGCTTCGCGGGATGCAAATCTCGTAACCGCTCAGAAGACGGGCTTCATCGCGATCGTCGAGGCCTTTGAGCTTGACAACCAGATCCTTTTGAGTGGATCGGCCGCTGACCAGCTCGACCTGTTTCACCACGCCTTCGCGCCGAAGCGTCCAGTTGCGATAGCCCAACAGGTTTTCAATCGGATCGGTAAAGGAAAAGACCTTCACCTCGCCGCGAACGCCGTGAACCGAAAAAATCTTGCCGACAACGATCAGGTCATCAGCTTTTTCTGGCGTCGCGCTCATACTGCTCAGGCTGCAGCCTTGGCAGATTCCTTCAGCAACTGAGCAACACGCTCAGAAGGCTGTGCACCAACGCTCAGCCAGTAGGCAACGCGCTCTTGGTTCACGGACAGACGGATTTCCTGACCACGGGCAACAGGGTTGAAGAAGCCAACCTGTTCTTTGTGGGAACCGTCACGCGGGTTGCGGGAGTCGGTTACGGTCAGGTGGTAAAACGGGCGCTTTTTGGAGCCGCCAAGGGCAAGACGGATTGTTAGCATGTGAACATCGTTCCTGTAGTCGGTGCTGCAAATCTAAATGCACAGCGGGCATGGGTGCCCGAAAGGCCGCATATTCTAAGGAATATCCGGACTTTTGCAAATGACTTTTTCCGGCGCCTGTGGCAGGCCGTGCAGATTTGCGATAGAGCCGTCGATGAAAACGGCCGGTCAGCTCCCGCCGAGTGCGGGTTTGCTGTTGATCCCGCTTCCTTGCGGGGTCTGCGCCGGTGCGACGACCGGCGCGGATTCTTTACATTTTCGGCATGCCGCCGCCGGGCAACATTCCGCCCATGCCGCGCATCATTTTCGCCATTCCGCCCTTGGCGGAGAATTTCTTCATCATTTTCTGCATCTGCTTGTGCTGCTTGATCAAGCGACCGATGTCCTGCACCTGGGTGCCGGAACCCATGGCGATCCGGCGTTTGCGCGAACCGCTGATCAGCTCAGGGTCGCGGCGCTCGGCCGGGGTCATGGAGTTGATGATGGCTTCCATCTGTTTGAACTGCTTCTCTGCGGCGTTCTGGGCGTTACCCATTTGCGAGAGATTGACGCCGCCGATGCTCGGCAGTTTGTCCATGAGCCCGCCAAGGCCGCCCATGTTCTTCATTTGTTGCAGCTGATCGCGGAAGTCTTCGAGGTCGAAGCCCTTGCCCTTCTTCAGCTTCTTGGCCAGTTTGTCGGCCTTTTCCTTGTCGAGGGTCGCTTCAGCCTGTTCGATCAGGCTGAGCACGTCGCCCATGCCGAGGATCCGCGAAGCAATCCGCTCGGGGTGGAACGGATCGAGCGCTTCGCTCTTCTCGCCCATACCGATGAACTTGATCGGCTTGCCGGTGATCGCGCGAACGGACAGCGCGGCACCACCACGGGCATCACCGTCGACCTTGGTCAGGATCACGCCGGTCAGCGGCAGCGCATCACCGAAGGCCTTGGCCGTATTGGCCGCGTCCTGACCGGTCATGGCGTCGACCACGAACAGGGTTTCGACCGGGTTGATCGCGGCGTGCAGCGCCTTGATCTCGCCCATCATCTCTTCGTCGATGTGCAGACGACCGGCGGTGTCGACGATGACCACGTCGATGAATTTCAGTTTGGCTTCTTTAATAGCCGCGTTGGCGATGTCGACCGGCTTCTGGCTCAGGTCGGACGGGAAGAACGTCACGCCAATGTCGTTGGCCAGGGTTTCCAGCTGCTTGATCGCCGCCGGACGGTAGATGTCCGCCGACACGACCATGACCGACTTCTTCTTGCGCTCTTTAAGGAAGCGCGCGAGTTTGCCGGCGGTGGTGGTTTTACCGGCACCCTGCAGACCGGCCATCAAAATGACGGCGGGCGGCACGGCGCTCAGGTTCAAATCTTCGTTGGCCGCACCCATCAGGCTTTCGAGTTCGGCCTGAACGATCTTCACGAACGCCTGACCCGGGGTCAGGCTGCGCGACACCTCGGTGCCGACAGCGCGTTCCCTGACCGAATTGACGAAGTCCTTGACCACCGGCAGGGCGACGTCGGCTTCGAGCAACGCCATGCGCACTTCGCGCAGGGTATCTTTGATGTTGTCCTCGGTCAGCTTCGCCTTGCCGGTGACATGGCGCAGCGTCTGCGAGAGACGGTCGGTTAAGTTTTCAAACATTGCGCGATCCTTTCAGGCCCTGTGTAGACCGGGATAATGGCGGCCCAGACCGGAATCAACATGTGCTCGGCGAGCCTGCGGCGTGGGCAGGTCGCGGATTATAGCGAAGACTGCAGCTGGCGGACACCTCGCTGTCAGCTTGCCGGTCTTTCGTGCAACGGCGGTTCTATGCCAAACTCAGCCCCTTTCGGGCTTGCCTAACAGGATTTATGCTCCCCTTGTCACCGAGTTTGCTGACCACCCTCGCCGCCGCCCTTCTCTACGCCGCTGCGACCCTCTATCAGGGCACCCGCCTGGCCACTGGCGCCAAGGCCAACAAGCGCCTGCTGGTCTCGCTCGGCGTCCTCGCCGTGCTGGCCCACAGTGCCAGCCTGCTCACCCATTTATTGACGCCGATCGGCCTGGGCCTGGACTTCTTCAGCGCCTCAAGCCTGATTGCTGCGGCCGTCATCGCCCTGACCCTGCTGGCCTGCTCGCGGATCCCGGTGGAAAACCTGCTGGTGCTGTTGTTCCCGCTGGGTGCGATCACAGTGCTGCTGGCGCAGTTCGCACCGACCGGCACGGTGCAGGTCATCGATGAAGAACCGGGCATTCTCGCGCACATCCTGCTGTCGATCCTCGCCTACGGCATGTTCACCATCGCGGTGTTCCAGGCCTTGTTGCTGCTGGTGCAGGATCACCAGCTCAAGCACAAGCATCCGTCCGGACTGATCAAGAACTTCCCGCCACTGCAAACCATGGAAAGCCTGCTGTTCGGTTTCCTCTGGGCCGGCTGGACGCTGCTGTCGCTGTCGCTGATCTCCGGCTGGCTGTTCGTCGAGAACCTGTTTGCCCAGCACCTGGTGCATAAAACCCTGTTGGCCTGCCTGGCCTGGATCGTGTTCAGCGTCCTGCTGTGGGGGCGTAACCGCCTTGGCTGGCGCGGCCACAAGGCAATCCGCTGGACCCTCGCCGGTTTCTGCCTGCTGATGCTCGCGTATTTCGGCAGCAAACTGGTTCGTGAATACATCCTGCACATCTGACGGGCGGCATAAATGGACGGTTTGCCCATAGGGCCGATGCTCGCGGTATTTGTCCTGCTGATTCTCTGGTCTGGGCTGTTTACCGCCGTCGAAGCGGCGCAACAGCACCTGCTGGCGCAACGCACCGCATCCCGCGCCAGCGACAAGCCCCTGGCGAAACTCAGCTTCTCGCTCGACAGCCTGATCCTCTGCAATACCCTGTGCCGCGCCCTCGCCGTCATTCTGGCCACGCTGCTGGCAATCTTTCTCTGTGAAGAAAACGGCCCCTGGGCGGCTTGCCTCGGCGCCGGCGTCCTGCTGCTGGTTTTTGCCGACTATTTCCCCCGCGCCCTCGCCCAGCGGTATCCGGATGCGGTGTTGTCGTTCGGCAATACGCTGCTGGCCGTACCGCTGAAGGTCGTTTACCCGTTTGCCTGGCTGCTCAGCCGCGTCAGTGGATTACTGATGCGACCGTTCATCCGCAAGGCCCAGGTGGTGCAACAGAGCGAAGACGATATGCCGGCGGAGCGTCATGACGACCCGGAGCATCCGGTGCGCCCGCATCCGGTTTCAGGCATCCATGCGCTGGACAACATCACGGTCAACGACATTCTGGTGCCACGCAGCGATGTCGACGGCATCAACCTCGACGATCCGATCGAAGAAATCACCGAACAATTGCGCAAGAACCGGCGCACTCGCCTGCCGGTGTTCCACAGCGATATCAATCAGGTCGAAGCGGTGCTCAATACCCGGCAGATTCGTCACCTGCTCGACAACGGCAGCCTGACCCGCGAAGCGCTGCTGGCGGCCAGTTACGAGCCGTATTTCGTCCCTGAAAGCACCCCGCTGCAACTGCAACTGCTGAACTTCCACAAGCAGCAGCGGCGTCTGGGCATGGTGGTGGACGAATATGGCGAGGTGCTGGGGATCGTCACCCTGGAAGACATTCTCGAAGAAATCGTCGGCGAATTCGAAAGCGAGCACAGCCTCGACAACCCGCACATCCACCCGCAAGCCGATGGCCGGATGGTGATCGATGGCGCGGCGTCGATCCGCGAACTGAACAAATGCCTGGGCTGGCACCTGCCCAGCGACGGCCCCCGGACCCTCAATGGCCTGGTGACCGAAGCGCTGGAAACCATCCCGGAAAGCGCGGTCTGCCTGAAGATCGGCCGCTATCGGCTGGAGATTCTCGAAACCGAAGAGAACCGGGTGAGCAAGGTCCTGATCTGGCACACCTCCTTGGCCCCGGCACTGGCCGCTGCCCGCTAGAAAGCCCCTTGTTCAATCGTTAGCCACCTTCCTATAATCGCGGAGCTTACCCAAGCCCCGCCGAACTGCGTGCTTACCCTGCACCCGACTGGTTCCGGCCGGTTCATCGGCAATATCCGCATCACACCGACGACTGTTCCTACCTGAAGCAGCGATCGCGCCTCATCCCACATCCCTGGGTGTTCGACCATAATAATTCGCTCCAACGGAGCTCATGACTGTCAGGGATCACCGCATGACGACCAGTACCGCTTACAGCGACACCACGCCTGCCCAACCGACCAACTCCGCCACCCGCGTGGCCACGGCGAGCTTCATCGGCACGGCCATCGAGTTCTACGATTTCTACGTTTATGCCACCGCCGCTGCGCTGGTGATCGGGCCGGTATTTTTCCCGCAGACCTCCGGCACGGCGCAGATGCTCTCGGCATTCCTGACCTTCGGTATCGCCTTCCTCGCCCGACCGTTGGGCTCGGCGCTGTTTGGCCACTTCGGCGACCGGATCGGGCGCAAATCGACGCTGGTGGCTTCGCTGCTGCTGATGGGGGTCTGCACCACACTGATTGGCGTGCTGCCGGGCTATGACAGCATCGGGGCGTGGGCGCCGATCCTGCTCTGCGTGCTGCGCTTCGGCCAGGGTCTGGGATTGGGTGGCGAATGGGGTGGCGCGGCGCTGCTGGCGACCGAAAACGCCCCGAAAGGCAAACGGGCGTGGTTCGGCATGTTCCCGCAACTTGGCCCGTCGATTGGCTTTCTGGCCGCCAACGGTCTGTTCCTGACTTTGGCCATGAGCCTGAGCGACGATCAATTCCGCAGCTGGGGCTGGCGGATTCCGTTCCTGCTCAGTGCGGTGCTGGTGATGGTCGGCTTGTATGTGCGTCTCAAGCTTCACGAGACCCCGGTGTTCGCCAACGCCATCGCCCGCCAGGAGCGGGTGAAAGTGCCGCTGGTCGAGCTGTTCAGCCAATACTGGGCACCGACGCTGCTGGGCGCCGCCGCCATGGTGGTGTGCTACGCGCTGTTTTACATCTCGACCGTGTTTTCCCTGAGCTATGGCGTATCCACACTGGGTTACAGCCGCGAGACTTTCCTCGGACTGCTGTGTTTCGCGGTGCTGTTCATGGCGGCCGCGACGCCGCTGTCGGCGTGGGCCAGTGACCGTTACGGACGCAAGCCGGTGCTGATCGTCGGCGGTGTGCTGGCGATTCTTTCCGGATTTCTGATGGAGCCGTTGCTGACACAGGGATCGACCTGGGGCGTAGCGCTCTTCCTGTGCATCGAACTGTTTCTGATGGGCGTGACATTCGCCCCGATGGGCGCTCTGCTGCCGGAACTGTTCCCGACACACGTGCGGTATACCGGCGCATCGGCAGCCTACAACCTCGGCGGGATTGTCGGGGCCTCGGCGGCGCCGTTCTTCGCGCAGAAACTGGTGGCGATGGGTGGTTTGAGTTACGTCGGCGGGTATGTGTCGGGGGCGGCGGTGCTCAGCTTGATCGCTGTGCTGTGCCTGAAGGAGACGCGCAATAACGATTTGAATCAGGTGTCGTAAGGGCCCTGATCGCTCCCGCATAGGCGGGAGCGATCAGATGGCGGGATTACAGCTCTACAACAACAGCCTGGGAAGCACGGGTCGCCTTGGCGCGAGCCGCTTCAATCGACTCGTCGCGGGCCAGTGCCACGCCCATGCGGCGCTGGCCGTTGACTTCAGGCTTGCCGAACAGACGCAGCGCGGTATCCGGTTCGCTCAGTGCAGCACCGAGGTTGGCGAAAGCAGTCTGGGTCGACTGGCCTTCCACCAGAATCACCGCCGAAGCCGATGGACCGAACTGGCGGATCAGCGGCACCGGCAATCCGAGGATGGCTCGGGCGTGCAGCGCGAACTGCGAAAGATCCTGGGAAATCAGCGTCACCAGACCGGTATCGTGCGGGCGAGGCGACACTTCGCTGAACCACACCTGATCGCCTTTGATGAACAGCTCGACACCGAACAGGCCACGACCGCCCAACGCTTCGGTCACCGCTTTGGCAACACGCTCGGATTCGGCCAGCGCCACCGGGCTCATGGCCTGTGGCTGCCAGGATTCCTGATAGTCGCCCTTCTCCTGACGGTGGCCGACCGGCGCACAGAAGGTAGTGCCGCCAACATGGCGCACGGTCAGCAGAGTGATCTCATAATCGAAATCGATGAAGCCTTCAATGATCACCCGACCTTTGCCGGCACGACCGCCCTCTTGGGCGTAGTCCCAGGCTTTCTGCACGTCATCGGCGCTGCGCAGCAGGCTCTGGCCTTTGCCCGACGAACTCATCACCGGTTTGACGACACACGGGAAGCCGAGGTCCTGAACAGCCTTGCTGTAGTCCTCGAAGGTGTCGGCGAAGTGATACGGCGAGGTCGGCAGGTCCAGCTCTTCGGCAGCCAGACGACGGATGCCTTCGCGGTTCATGGTCAGTTGAGCGGCGCGAGCGGTCGGGATCACGGTGAAGCCTTCGGCTTCCAGTTCGACCAGCGTGGCGGTGGCGATGGCTTCGATTTCCGGCACGATGAAGTGCGGCTTCTCGGCTTCGATCACGGCCCGCAGGGCGGCGCCATCTAGCATATTGATCACGTGGCTGCGATGGGCAACCTGCATGGCCGGCGCATTGGCGTAGCGATCAACGGCGATCACTTCAACGCCCAGGCGTTGCAGTTCGATCACCACTTCCTTGCCCAACTCACCACAGCCACACAGCAATACGCGGGTCGCGGTCGGCGACAATGGAGTTCCGATACGGGTCATCTCAGGTCCTCAAAGAAGCGGATCATCGAGGAAAGCAACGCCAGACGCGCTTTCCATGGGGAGAAAGCGCGGCATTTTACATGAACCTGAGGGTTTGGCTTCAGCCGGCGACAGCCTGTTTGCGTTCGCGCCAGGCCATGATCATCCAGACCGCAGTGACGCCGGCGAACTTCGAGGCCAGCGCAGTTATAAGCACCGGCGGCGTCAGCAGGTCGATCATGCCGAAGAAGATGAAGGTATCGAGGGGGATACTCAGCGCCGAACTGATCCACAACCGATCGCGCAACGGGCGCCTGGTGAGGGTGAACACCAGCCAGTCGATGCACTCGGAGACCGCGAACGCCGTGGCGCTGGCCAGCGCAATCGACGGATCTGACGTGACATAGGACAGCACCAGCGCCGCCAGCATCGCCACGATCGCGCCATGACCGAAACGGGTCTGCACCATGTCACGCAGCACGAACACCAGCCCGCCCCAGGCCGACCAGATGATGTCCAGGTGCGGCGCGGTGGAGAAGGCGAAGTTGATCAGCACGACGCTGCTGATGTAAGCGATGAGGAAAATCATGGGCGTGACCTGTCAATTTGGCGCACAGGTTACTTCAGCCCTTCGATGACGCCAATCAAATCGGCTATTGCCCTGGCGTTTTGCCGATCATCCAGACCAGGCCACTGGCTTTCGCCCGCTCATGACACAGGCCTAGCACAACCCGGCGTTCATCATTGGTCATGCGGCTCCAGCGAGTGATCTCCTCGACCGTGCGCTGGCAACCGGTGCAAATGTCGTCTTCATCCAGCGCGCAAATGCTCACACACGGCGAGGCGACGGGTCTTTCGGGGGCTGTCATTCTTCCTGCTCGATCAGATCGCGCGCATAGCGCTGGGCGTTATGCACATAGTGCGCGGCACTGGCTTCGAGCATTTTCTTCTGCGGCTCGGTCAGTTCACGCACCACCTTGCCCGGCGAGCCCATCACCAGCGAACCGTCAGGAATTTCCTTGCCTTCGCCGATCAGCGAATTGGCGCCGATGATGCAGTTCTTGCCGATCTTTGCGCCGTTGAGGATGACCGCGTTGATGCCGATCAGGCTGTAGTCGCCGACCGTGCAGCCGTGGAGCATGGCGTTGTGGCCGATGGTCACGCCGGTGCCAATGGTCAGCGGATAGCCCATGTCGGTGTGCATCACCGTGCCGTCCTGCACATTGCTGTTCTTGCCGATCAGGATCAATTCGTTGTCGCCGCGCAACACGGCGTTGAACCAGACGTTGGCGCCCTCCTCCAGTCTGACCTTGCCCACCAGCACAGCGTTGGGGGCGACCCAGCTCTGCGGATGGGTTTCGACACGGGCGTCGCCCAGGCGGTATTTCATCTTGATTTCCTCAGGGCTCACGATGGCTGGCCATTCGAGCGATGGCTTCAGGTACTGATAAAGCTTTTCGGCGGCTCATGAAGGCTGATTTTGGCGTCATAGAGCAGGTTGATCAACTCGACGATCATGATCGCCGTCAGCCCCCAGATCTTGTATTCGCCGTAACGATAGCTCGGCACGTACCAACTGCGACCCTGATAGTCGATGCGATGGGTGTGTTCGCGCGGATCCTTGCGGAAGAACTCCAGCGGCACACTGAACACCGCAGCGATCTCGGCATCATTGGCCTGGTATTCGACAAAATCGGGAATCACCCCGACATACGGCGTGACCTTGATGCCATGCAGGGAAATCAGCGGACTGAGCGGGCCGATCACTTCGACCAGTCCCGGCGGCAGGCCGATTTCCTCTTCGGCTTCGCGCAGGGCGGTAAACACCAGGTCCGGGTCTTCCGGATCCCGTCGTCCACCGGGGAAGGCGACTTCGCCGCCGTGGGTCGAGAGCCCGCTGGCGCGCAGGGTAAGGACAAGTTCGGGTTCGTCACTGCGAGTAATCGGCACCAGGACAGCGGCCTCGGGGAAACGCGTGTCGGTCTCCAGCGTACGCGGCGTGTGATTGCTTACCCGGTGCAGTAGCTCGTCCAGCATAAGTGTTCTCGATCGGTGCCTTGCCCTGCATCATGCACCAATCATTGCGACCGCCCAAGCCCCCGAACGGGGGACATGTCGCGAAACGACAACTTGCCGACCGACACCGCTGCACGCCAAGATAGGCGCAGCATTCAGGAACCCCAGCATGAAATTTTGCAGCCAGTGCGGCAACCCGGTGACCCAGCGCATTCCCGAAGGCGACTCGCGGCTGCGATTCGTCTGCGACAGCTGTCAGACGATTCACTACCAGAACCCCAATATCGTGGCCGGTTGTATACCGACCTGGGGCACCAAGGTCCTGCTGTGTCGCCGCGCCATCGAGCCACGCCTGGGCTACTGGACACTGCCTGCCGGCTTCATGGAGAACGGCGAGACCATCGAACAGGCCGCTATCCGCGAAACCGCCGAAGAAGCCTGCGCCCGGGTGCGCAATCTGAGCATCTACACCCTGATCGACGTACCGCACATCAGTCAGGTGCATGTGTTTTTCCGCGCCGAGCTGGCGGATCTGGACTTTGCCGCTGGCCCCGAGAGCCTGGAAGTGCAATTGTTCGACGAAGCGGACATTCCCTGGGACGAGCTGGCTTTTCGCACGGTGGGCCGTACTCTGGAATGCTTCTTTGCTGACCGGCGCGTCGAGGTCTATCCGGTTCGCTCCGAATCGATCCCGCCACTGGCTCAACCGGCCATCACTTGATTTCGACGGCGACCGGCCGATAACCGGCTAACGCAGCCCGCGACAGCGCCTGCACACTATCTATAAATAAAGTATCTGCTTCATTGCTGGGGAACGTTTCAATGCGCTGGTTGCTTGCCCTGTTTTGCCTGTCGTTCGTCACCGTTTCCCAAGCGTCATTCGTGACCACCGTGACACCTTCGAACACCCCGTTCATCGAAAAAGTACTGGTGCTCAAATCGGCTCATCAACTGCAGTTGATCGCCGACGGCAAGCCACTCAAGAGCTACCGTATTTCCTTGGGCAAAGGCGCGAAAAAGGGCCCGAAACTGATTGAAGGCGACAAACGTACACCGGAAGGTTTCTATTGGATCGACTGGCGCAAGACCAGTGAAAAATTCAACCTGTCGATGCACATCTCCTACCCGAACATCAGCGACTCTGCCCGTGCCCGCCGTGAAGGCGTCGAGCCGGGCGGGATGATCATGATTCACGGCACGCCGGACTCCGAGGAAACGCCCGAACAACTGTTTCACACCCTGGACTGGACCGACGGCTGCATCGCCATGCGCAACGTCGACATGCGCGAAGTCTGGAACCTGGTGCCGGATGGCACGATGATCGAAATCCGCCCTTGATTCAGTAACAAGGCTACACGCTCTACGGGGCCACAAAGTGGCCCTTTTTCTCGACCATTGGTCGCCCGCCACAAATAAATTCAAATAAATCGCAACCTGCGGCACTTGTTCAACGGTGATACCACTTTCACCCGGAAGAACTGCCGCAGACTGCGATTTTTTGCTTTGCCGAGCCCACCTCTAATACCACTTAGAACCACCCGCCCCCAAACACCCAAACCCAAAGGACTACAGGCTTTTCCACTGCGTTGACATGGTATTCAAGTGGTATTAGTTTTCGCCGAAACAGCGAGCGAAAACAATCCAATATCAGCTCCGGAAGTGCCCTGCATGAACGATCTCCACGCCCTGCGCCCTGACGACTCCCAGCCGACGCCGCTGTACCTGCAACTGGCGCGCAACCTGGAGGCGGCGATCCATGCCGGCCAGTGGAAAGCCGAACAGGCGATGCCATCGGAGCGCAACCTCAGCGAACTGCTGGGGATTTCCCGGGTGACCGCGCGCAAGGCGCTGGAAGTCCTGCTCGATCAAGGCTTGATCCGCCGCCTGCAAGGTTCCGGCACCTTCATCACCCCACGCCTGGAACAACCGCTGTCGCGCCTGTCGGGCTTCAGCGAAATGCTGCGCCTCAAGGGCTTTGTGCCCAGCTCGCAATGGCTGGAGCGGGAAATCACCCTGCCCACCCACGAAGAACTGATCCGCCTCGGCCTGTCGCCGAACGACAAGGTTGCGCGCATGAAGCGCCTGCGCAAGGCCGACGACACCGTGATGGCCATCGAGATGAGCACCCTGCCCGCCTCGATCATGCCCAAGCCGCAAGTGGTGGGCGATTCCCTCTACGAACACCTCGACAGCATCGGCAAACCGATCGTGCGCGCCTTGCAGCACATCCAGGCGATCAACGCTTCGGACGAGTTCGCCGCACTGGTCGGCATCGCCCCCGGCACCGCGATGCTGCTGATGACCCGGGTCGGCTACCTGGAAGACAACACGCCGATCGAAGTCACCGACACCTATTGCCGCAACGACTACTACGACTTTGTTGCAGAGCTTCGCCGCTGATCAGCAGCCAGGCCAAACGAGAGAAGCGAAATGTCCGAAGACAACATCCTCACCGCTGACGGCTGGGTTCGCGGCCGGCTGATCCACGAACACGGCAGAGTCGTGTCGATCGAAGGTGTGCCTTGCGATCCGGCAACCAATGATCTGCCTTATCTGCTGCCGGGTTTCATCGACCTGCACGTCCACGGCGGTGGCGGCAAGGACATCATGGAAGGCGCCAGCGCCTTCGAGACCATCACCAAAACCCATGTGCGCTTCGGCACCACCTCGCTGCTCGCCACCACCATGACCGCGCCGAGTGCCGAGATTGCCAGCGTGCTCAAGGATGTAGGCGAGTTCTGCGAACAGCGTCCGAGAGGTTCCGCCCGGGTCCTCGGCGTGCACCTCGAAGGCCCGTACATCAATCCCGGCAAACTCGGCGCCCAGCCAAACTTCGCCCACACCGCGTTGATGGCCGAGGTCGAAGCCTATCTGGCACTGGCTCCGATCCGGGTGATCACCATCGCCCCGGAAATCGCCGGCCATGACGGTTTGATTCGTGAGCTGAGCCGCCGTGGCATCCGCATGCAGATCGGCCATACCCTCGGCAGTTACGAGGAAGGTGTCGCCGCCCTCGAAGCCGGCGCCACCAGCTTCACCCATTTGTACAACGCCATGAGCCCGCTGCATCACCGCGAGCCGGGCATCGTCGGCGCCGCACTCGCCCACGCCAGATTCGCCGAGCTGATCCCGGACTTGCTGCACGTGCACCCCGGCGCGATCCGCGTGGCCCTGCGCTCGATTCCGTGCCTGTACTGCGTCACCGATTCCACCGCCGCCGCCGGCATGCCCGACGGTGAGTACAAGCTCGGCAGCCACACCGTCACCAAATGCCTGGGCGGCGTGCGGCTGGCGGACGGCACCCTGGCCGGCAGCACCCTGACCATGGATCAGGCCCTGCGCAATCTGGTGAAGATCGGCCTGCCGGTCGCCGAGGCCTCGCAACGTCTTTCGCAATTCCCCGCCGACTACCTCGGCATCACCGAACGCGGGCGCCTTGCACCTGGCGCCTGGGCCGACTGCGTGCGGCTGGATCGCTCACTCACACTGACCGCCGTCATGGTCGAAGGAGAAGACATTGACTTCAAAAATGCTTGAGGAGGCGCTGTCCTCGTTCGAGGCCGTGCAAGCCCAACTGCAACAACTCGACCCTTCAATGATCGAGATCGCCGGGCGTCTGCGCCGTCAGCCGCCGCAAGTGGCAATGACCGTCGCCCGTGGCAGCTCCGATCATGCGGCGAGCTACTTCGCCTACCTGACCATGCAGCAACTGGGGATTCCGGTGGCGTCGTTGCCGATGTCCGTGGTGACCATGCAACAGGCGCCTTTGAAGGTCAGCGGTCAGGTCGCGTTCGCGTTTTCCCAGTCGGGCCAGAGCCCGGATCTGGTCAACAGCCTGCGCCTGCTGCGCAAGCGCGGCGCCTTGAGCGTGTCGATGGTCAACGCCGCCGATTCGCCGCTGGAAGCTGCCTGTGAATTCAGCCTGCCGTTGCTGGCCGGCACCGAAAGCAGCGTCGCCGCAACCAAGAGTTTCATCGCCACCCTCAGCGCCAGCGCCCGCCTGATCGCCCACTGGAAAGAAGACGCCGAATTGCTGGAGGCGCACAACGCCCTGCCCGAAGGTCTGCGCGAAGCTGCGCAACAGGACTGGAGCCTGGCCATCGACGCCCTGCGTGATTGCGAGCGCTTGATGGTGATCGGCCGTGGCGCCGGTTTCGCCATCGCCCAGGAAGCCGCACTGAAATTCAAGGAAACCTCGGCGATCCAGGCCGAAGCTTTCAGCAGCGCCGAAGTCCGTCACGGTCCGATGGCCCTGATCGACGAGCACTACCCGTTGCTGGTGTTCGCCCCGCGCGGTGCCGAGCAGGCCGGCCTGCTGAGCCTGGCGGCCGAGATGCGTCAACGCGGCGCCCGCGTGCTGCTGGCCGCGCCGGATGACGTGAGCGAACGCGACCTGACCCTCAGCCGTGCCGAGCACCCGGCCCTCGATCCGATCCTGGCGATCCAGAGTTTCTACGTGATGGCGGCCGGTCTGGCCGTGGCCCGTGGCATGGACCCGGATCAGCCGCGACACCTGAGCAAAGTCACCCGTACGCACTGAATCCGAACCGAACGTTTTCCTGATGAGACCGAGCCATGCACAACAACAATAAAGAGCTGACTTTAAGCGCCCCGCTCAGCGGCCCGGTGCTCACGCTTGCCAAAGTCCCGGACGCGGTGTTCGCCAGCGGCGCGATGGGCGACGGCATTGCCATCGATCCGCTGAACGACACCCTGTATTCGCCCTGCGCCGGCGTGGTGATCCACGTCGCCCGCACCGGCCATGCACTGACCGTACGCGCCGACAACGGCGCCGAGCTGTTGCTGCACCTGGGCCTGGACACGGTGGAGTTGCAGGGCGAAGGCTTCTCGATGCTGGTCAAGGAAGGCGCGCGGGTCAGCCATGGCCAGCCGCTGCTGCGCTATGACCTGGACAAGGTCGGCCGCCAGTGCAAAAGCCTGGTCAGCCTGCTGATCCTGACCAACAGCCAGGATTTCCAGGCGCGCCCCATCACCCTGAAAACGGTGAAGGTCGGCGAGCCGCTGCTGCACATCATCGCTCGTCACAGCACAGCGGCGAATGCAGAAGAACTCGGCGGCACGGAAGTGCTCGGTAACGTGCAGGTCGCCCATCGCGGCGGTCTGCATGCGCGCCCGGCGGCGTTGATCCGTCAGACGGCGCAAGGGTTCAAGAGCCATTCGCAGCTGCATTTCGCCGGCAAGTCGGCGCCGTGCAACAGCCTCATCGGTTTGATGGGCCTGGCGATTGGCGAACAGGACGAAGTACAAGTCAGTTGCCAGGGCCCGGACGCACAGGCTGCGCTGCAAGCCTTGCTCGCCGCCCTGGCCACCGCCCTGCCCGAAGACCATCACGCCGCCGCACCGGTTGCTGCCGCCCCACGCAATCGCCCGGCCGAGGCTGGCGTGTTGCACGGTGTGTGCGCCGCGCCGGGTCTGGTCGGTGGGCCGCTGTTTCGCTTGAACGCGATCAGTCTGCCGGCGGACGCTGGCGATCATCAGCCCGAGCAGCAATTGCAGATTCTCGACACGGCGCTGAATCAGGTTCGCAGCGAAATCGCCGGCACCCTCGCCCAGGCGAAAAAACAGCGCAATACCGACGAAGAAGCCATCTTCGCCGCGCACCTGGCCCTGCTGGAAGACCCGGCCCTGCTCGACACCGCGCAGCAATCGATCGAAACCGGCACGGCGGCGACCCACGCCTGGAGTCAGTCCATCGACGCGCAATGCCAAGTGCTGCAAAACACCGGTAGCCCGCTGCTGGCCGAGCGCGCCAATGATCTTCGTGACCTCAAGCAGCGAGTGCTGCGCGCCCTGCTCGGCGAAGCCTGGCACTACGACGTGCCGGCCGGCGCCATCGTCGCCGCCCACGAACTGACACCCTCGGACCTGCTGCAACTGAGCGCCCAAGGTGTCGCCGGTTTGTGCATGGCCGAAGGGGGCGCGACGTCCCACGTAGCGATTCTGGCCCGGGGCAAAGGCTTGCCGTGCATGGTCGCATTGGGCGCGGCGCTGCTCGATCAAGCGCCAGGCCTGTCGGTGGTCCTCGACGCCGACGGCGGTCGCCTCGAGCTGACGCCGAATGCCGAGCGCCTGGCCGAAGTCCGGCAGGCGCAGATCGACCGCCAACAACGGCGCGACGCCCAGCAAGCCCAGGCCCACCTGCCGGCCGAAACCCGCAACGGCGTGGCCATCGAAGTGGTCGCCAACGTCGCCTCCAGCCATGAAGCGGCCGATGCGTTTGCCAATGGCGCCGACGGCGTCGGCCTGTTGCGCACCGAGTTTCTGTTCGTCGATCGCCAGACTGCGCCGGACGTCGAAGAGCAACGAGCTGCCTATCAAGCCGTGATCGATGCCATGGGCGACAAGTCAGTGATCATCCGCACCATCGACGTCGGCGGCGACAAACAACTCGATTACCTGCCGCTGCCGGTCGAGGCCAACCCGGTGCTCGGCCTGCGCGGCATTCGCCTGGCCCAGGCCCGCCCGGAAATCCTCGATCAGCAACTGCGCGCACTGCTGCAGGTCAGCCCGCTGCAGCGCTGCCGGATCCTGCTGCCGATGGTCACCGAAGTCGACGAACTGCTGTCCATCCGCCAAAGGGTCGATGCCCTGTGCCTGGAACTGGGCGTCAATCAACGACCGGAAATCGGCGTGATGATCGAAGTCCCGGCCGCCGCCCTGCAAGCCGAGCAACTGGCCGAACACGCGGACTTTCTGTCCATCGGCACCAACGACCTTTCGCAATACACCCTGGCCATGGATCGCGACCACGCCGGCCTTGCCGCACGGGTCGATGCCTTGCACCCGGCGTTGCTGCGCCTGATCGCCATGACTTGCGAAGGTGCAGCAGTGCATAAACGTTGGGTCGGCGTGTGCGGTGCCCTGGCGTCCGATCCGCTGGCGACGCCGGTGTTGATCGGCCTGGGCGTGACCGAACTGTCGGTGAGCCCGGTGCAGATCGGCGAAATCAAGGATCGCGTGCGCCAACTGCACGAAGCCGAATGCCAACGCCTCGCCCGGGATCTGCTCAAGCTGAGCAGCGCCGCGGCGGTGCGTCATGCCTGTCATCAACATTGGCCACTGCGCTAACAAAAACAACAAGGACAAACGCCATGTACCAACTCTTCATCGAAGGCCTGCAACGCCTCGGCCGCGCGCTGATGCTGCCGATCGCGATCCTGCCGATCGCCGGCCTGCTGCTGCGCCTGGGCGACACCGACCTGCTGAACATCGCGATCATCCACGACGCCGGCCAGGTGATCTTCGCCAACCTGGCGATGATCTTCGCCATCGGCATCGCGGTCGGTTTCGCCCGGGACAACAACGGCACCGCCGGCCTCGCCGGGGTGATCGGTTACCTGGTGATGATCTCCACACTGAAGGTGCTCGATGCCGGCATCAACATGGGCATGCTCGCCGGGATCGTCAGCGGCCTGATGGCCGGCGCGCTGTACAACCGCTTCAAGGACATCAAGCTGCCGGACTACCTGGCGTTCTTCGGCGGCCGGCGCTTCGTCCCCATCGTCACCGGTTTCAGCGCGGTTGGCCTGGGCGTGCTGTTCGGCTACATCTGGCCGCCGATCCAGCACGGCATCAACAGCTTCGGCACCCTGCTGATGGAAAGCGGCAGCTTCGGTGCCTTCGTCTTTGGGGTGTTCAATCGCTTGTTGATCGTCACCGGCCTGCACCACATCCTCAACAACATGGCGTGGTTCGTGTTCGGCAACTTCACCGACCCGACCACCGGCGCACTGGTCACCGGTGACCTTTCACGCTACTTCGCCGGCGACCCGAAGGGCGGCCAGTTCATGACCGGCATGTTCCCGGTGATGATCTTCGGCCTCCCCGCCGCTTGCCTGGCGATGTACCGCAACGCCCTGCCGGAGCGGCGCAAAGTCATGGGCGGGATTTTCCTGTCGATGGCCTTGACCGCGTTCCTCACCGGCGTCACCGAACCCATCGAGTTCGCCTTCATGTTCCTCGCACCGCTGCTGTTCCTGCTGCATGCGCTGCTGACCGGCCTGTCGATGGCAATCACCAACGCCTTGAACATCCATCTGGGCTTCACCTTCTCCGGCGGTTTCATCGACATGGTGCTGGGTTGGGGACGCTCGACCAATGGCTGGCGGGTGGTGCCGGTGGGCCTGGCGTATGCCGTCATCTACTACGCGGTGTTCGATTTCTGCATCCGCCGCTTCAACCTGAAAACCCCGGGGCGCGAAGACGTGGCCGCTGCCGAGAGATCCGTGCTGACAGAAAACGAGCGCGCCGCTGCGTACATCAAAGCCTTGGGAGGTGCCGAGAATCTGGTCACCGTCGGCGCGTGCACCACGCGCCTGCGACTGGAAATGGTCGATCGCAACAAAGCCTCCGATGCCGATTTGAAAGCACTGGGTGCAATGGCCGTGGTACGTCCGGGCAAGGGCGGCAGTTTGCAGGTGGTCGTCGGGCCGATGGCCGACAGCATTGCCGACGAAATCCGCCTGGCGATGCCCGCATTGGGCCGAACCGTAGTGGCTGCTCCTGCCGACGTCGTCGAAACCAGCGAGCCCATCGCAGTCGCCACTCCGCTGGCACAGCAATGGCTGACTGCAGTGGGCGGCAGCGACAATGTGCTGCAACTGGACTGCATCGCGATGAGCCGGATCCGCCTGCAACTGGCCGATGGCAAAGCGCTGTCGGAAAGCCGATTGAAAGAACTTGGATGTCTGGGTGTGAGCGCACTGGAAGACGGCGTGTGGCACTTGCTGGTGGGCGAACGGGCGCAGAGCTTGAGTGCGGCGCTTGAGGGGTTGGTCAATCGGAGTGAGGTGAGTGCCAAGGTTTAGGGCGACCTCTGAATCGATGGGTGGGGGGATTCGATGCATCTTTGTACGGTCGCAGAAGTCCCCTCACCCTAACCCTCTCCCGGAGGGAGAGGAGACTGACCGCGTTGTTTGGGAGAGGTGCGCCGACGTGAAAAACCGAGGTGAACTCGGGTTTGAAACACATGCAACTCGACTCGTGCTTCCTCTGCCTCCTTTGCTTCCTCCCCTTCTTCTGCTCCTGCTCCTGCTTCAACTTCCGCTTCTGCTTTCGCTCCCCACCACTCAACACGATGAGCGTTAGCTCGAGTAAAGCTTTTGACGTGCCGGCCCCATCGGAAGGCTGAGTGGAGGGATTCATCCGGGGGTGGGAGCGCAGCGACCGTGCGGCGCAGCCGCATGCATCGAGAGGAGGTGCAGCGAAGCAAACCGTAGGCGATGCCCCCGGATGAATCCCGGAACGAAGGAACACCGAGCCACAGCGAGGTGCCGAACGCCGGGGCCCAGCGTTTTTGGTTACTTTTTTGGCGTTTGAAAAAAGTGACTCGCCGTAAGGGCGAAACCATAAGAAGCCGTTACCGCAGCAACGGATATTCACTCAATCCCAAACCCAAACCCAAAAAACCAAAAAACCCGCTGAAATCACTCTCAGCGGGCTTTCCATTTCAGCAGCCAAGGAAGATCAAAAATCCTCCAACCGCCACACTTCATAAGCCGGCGTCTCGTAGGGATGGCTCAACTTAAGAGCCGCCACTACCGCGCGAATCAACTCATCGCCAACAACAAGCTCAACCTTCCACTCCTCGACCCGCTCAACCCGCCCCGCCTCACCAATGAACGGCTGACTACCGTCCAAAGGCCGAAACTGACCAGATCCAAGCACCTGCCACGCACAGTGGTCATAGTCACCGATCCGCCCGCCACCGGCAGCGAATACAGCCTCCTTGACCACCTCGACATGGCTGTCGGGAACAAAAAACGCGAGCTTGTACACAGCGCTTAGTTCACCCACACACGAGCGTTACGGAACATACGCATCCAAGGCGCGTCTTCGTTCCAGTCTTCCGAACGCCAAGAGTTCTGCACGGCACGGAACACACGTTCCGGGTGCGGCATCATGATCGTTACACGACCGTCGCGGCTGGTGAGGCCGGTGATCCCGCGCGGCGAGCCGTTCGGGTTGGCCGGGTAGGCTTCGGTGACCTTGCCGTGGTTGTCGACGAAGCGCATTGCCACGCAACCGGACAGATCGGCTTCGAGCAGTGCCTCTTCGCTTTCGAATTCGGCATGGCCTTCACCGTGAGCGATGGCGATCGGCATGCGCGAACCGGCCATGCCCTGCAGGAAGATCGAGTTCGATTCCTGGATCTGCACCATCGCCACGCGCGCTTCGAACTGCTCGGAGCGGTTGCGCACGAAGTGCGGCCAGAATTCGCTGCCCGGGATCAACTCGTGCAGGTTGGACATCATCTGGCAACCGTTGCACACGCCGAGGGTGAAGCTGTCGTTACGCTCGAAGAAACCCTGGAACGCATCGCGGGCACGGCTGTTGAACAGCGCAGACTTGGCCCAGCCTTCACCGGCGCCGAGAACGTCGCCGTAGGAGAAACCACCGCAGGCCACCAGACCTTTGAACTCGTTCAAGTCGACACGGCCGGCCAGAATGTCGCTCATGTGCACATCGATCGCATTGAAACCGGCGCGGTCGAAGGCCGCCGCCATTTCCACCTGACCGTTGACGCCCTGCTCACGCAGTACCGCAACCTGAGGGCGGATGCCTTTCTTGATGTAAGGCGCAGCGATGTCCTGGTTGACGTCGTAGCTCAGCTTGACGCTCAGGCCTGGATTGTCTTCTTCCAGCAGCGCATCGAACTCTTGCTCGGCGCAGTCAGCGTTGTCGCGCAGACGCTGGATCTGGTAGCTGGTCTCGGCCCACTGACGTTGCAGCAGACGACGCTGGCCTTCGAACACGGTGTCACCGTTGAAGGTGATGTTGATCTGGCCATTGTTGATCGGCTGACCGATCACCGACACGCAGTCGCCCAGACCGGCAGCGCTGAACTGCGCGAGGATGTCCGGGGTGGCGTCCTGGCGAACCTGGATCACGGCCCCCAGTTCTTCGTTGAACAGGATCGCGGCGATTTCTGCCGAGGATTCAGCAACGCTGTCGAGGTTCAGGCTCAGGCCGCAGTGACCGGCGAAGGCCATTTCCACCACGGAGGTCAGCAGACCACCGTCGGAACGGTCGTGGTAAGCCAGCAGGTGGCCGTCGGCGTTGAGGCCCTGGATCACCGCGAAGAAGGCCTTCAGGTCCTCGGCGTCGTCGACGTCCGGCGCCTGCTTGCCGAGCTTGCCGTGAACCTGCGCGAGGATCGAGGCGCCCATGCGGTTCTGGCCGCGACCGAGGTCGATCAGGATCAGGTCGGTGGTGCCCTTGTCCATGCGCAGTTCCGGGGTCAGGGTCTGACGGATGTCAGCCACTGGCGCGAAACCGGTCACGATCAGGGACATCGGCGAGGTGACGGTCTTGTCTTCGCCGTTGTCGTTCCAGCGAGTGGCCATGGACATCGAGTCCTTGCCCACCGGAATGGTCAGGCCCAGCTCAGGGCACAGTTCCATGCCGACCGCTTTCACGGTGTCGTACAGACGCGCGTCTTCGCCCGGGTGGCCGGCAGCGGACATCCAGTTCGCCGACAGCTTGATGTCGGAGAGCTTGTTGATGCGCGAAGCGGCAATGTTGGTGATGGTTTCGCCGATGGCCATGCGGCCCGACGCCGGTGCGTCCAGCAGCGCCAGCGGAGTGCGCTCGCCCATCGCCATCGCTTCACCGGTGTAGACGTCGAAGCTGGTGGCGGTGACGGCCACGTCGGCCACCGGAACCTGCCATGGACCGACCATCTGGTCACGGGCCACGAGGCCGGTGATGGTGCGGTCGCCGATGGTGATCAGGAAGCTTTTGCTCGCCACGGCCGGGTGGTGCAGAACGCGTTCGATGCTTTCGCCGATGTCGAGGTTCGACGGATCGAAGTCATCGCCCAGCTCGGCTTCGCGAACCACCGAACGGTGCATGCGCGGCGCCTTGCCCAGCAACACTTCCAGTGGCATGTCCACGGGGTTGTTGCCGAAGTGGCTGTCGGTCACGGTCAGTTGTGGTTCGGCAGTAGCTTCACCGACAACGGCAAACGGGCAACGCTCACGTTCGCAGATCGCTTTGAAGCGCTCGAAGTCGGCCGGGCCGACTGCCAGAACGTAACGTTCCTGGGATTCGTTGGACCAGATTTCGTGCGGGGCCATGCCCGGCTCGTCGTTTGGAATGTTGCGCAGTTCGAAACGGCCACCGCGGTCGCCGTCGTTGACCAGTTCCGGGAAGGCGTTGGACAGACCGCCCGCACCCACGTCGTGGATGAAGCTGATCGGGTTCTTGTCGCCCAGTTGCCAGCAACGGTCGATGACTTCCTGGCAGCGACGCTCCATTTCAGGGTTTTCACGCTGAACGGAAGCGAAGTCCAGATCCGCCGAGCTGGTACCGGTGGCCATGGAGGAAGCAGCGCCGCCACCCAGACCGATCAGCATCGCCGGGCCGCCGAGGACGATCAGCTTGGAGCCGACCACGATCTCGCCTTTCTTGACGTGCTCTTCACGGATGTTGCCCATGCCGCCAGCGAGCATGATCGGCTTGTGGTAACCGCGAACTTCGTCACCGTGCGGGGTAGTGATCGATTGTTCGAAGGTACGGAAGTAGCCAGTCAGGGCCGGACGACCGAATTCGTTGTTGAACGCGGCGCCGCCCAGCGGGCCTTCGATCATGATGTCCAGCGCGTTGACGATCCGCTCAGGCTTGCCGTACGGCACTTCCCACGGCTGTTCGAAGCCCGGGATCTGCAGGTTCGACACGGTGAAACCGGTCAGGCCGGCTTTCGGCTTGGCGCCACGACCGGTTGCGCCTTCGTCGCGGATCTCGCCACCGGAACCGGTGGACGCGCCCGGGAATGGAGCGATCGCGGTCGGGTGGTTGTGGGTTTCAACCTTCATCAGGATGTGCACCGGCTCCTGCACCGCGCCGTACTGGCGGGTTTCCGGATCCGGGAAGAAGCGGCCGGCGACGTTGCCGACGATCACCGAAGCGTTGTCCTTATAAGCGGACAGCACGCCTTCGCTGTGCATCTGATAGGTGTTCTTGATCATGCCGAACAGGCTTTTTTCCTGGCTCTCGCCATCAATATCCCAACTGGCGTTGAAGATCTTGTGGCGGCAGTGCTCGGAGTTGGCCTGGGCGAACATCATCAGTTCGATGTCGTGCGGGTTGCGCTTGAGACCGTTGAAGGCGTTGACCAGGTAGTCGATCTCGTCTTCGGCCAGGGCCAGGCCCAGTTCGACGTTGGCCTTTTCCAGTGCGGCGCGACCACCGCCGAGGATGTCGATGGCGGTCAGCGGCTTCGGTTCGGCGTGGCTGAACAGACCGGCGGCCTGCTCGAGGTTGGCCAGAACGATCTGAGTCATGCGGTCATGCAGTACGTCTGCAATCTGCTGCGCTTCGGTTTCGCTGAACTGACCGGCCACGTAGAACGCGATGCCGCGCTCCAGGCGCTGGATCTTGCTCAGGCCGCAGTTGCGGGCGATGTCGCTGGCCTTGCTCGACCATGGCGAGATGGTGCCGAAACGCGGCAACACCAGGAACAGACGACCGGTCGGCTCTTGAACCGGAACACTTGGACCGTACTTCAGAAGGCGCGCAAGCACCTGCTGTTCGTCGCCGGTCAGGACGCCGGTGACTTCGGCGAAGTGAGCGAATTCAGCATACAAGCCACTGACAGCCGGAACCTTCTGGCTCAGTTGCTCAAGGAGTTTGCTGTGGCGAAAGGCAGAAAGGGCAGGAGCGCCGCGCAGGATCAACATCTTCGGGACAGCCTCGGGAAGGGGTGTGCTTTGAGGCCGTGCATTCTAGCCTAAACCGCCCTCAACATCACCCGAAACGCTACGCACGGTTGCACCCGGATGTCGAGTGGTGTTCCTGCCTTGAGGGTCAATTTTATGAGGTGTTGGAAGGCGGGTTATTTTTTCTGTCACAAAATGCCTTTCGGGCCCGTTTCTGCTGGGTTTCGCGCGGTTTTGTGATGCCTAGCAGACAACCCCTCGACTGTCGAGATATGGCGCCCGTTGTCCTTTGCGTATACTGCGCACATGTTTTCCCCAACGGCTTTGCGTCCGCGGTACGCCAAATGGCTGATCGCTACCGGACTCTTCCTGATGCTCAGTGGCTGTGTTGATAAACCCAACACACTCGAGCGCGTAAAGGAGGATGGCGTGCTGCGGGTGGTCACCCGAAACAGCCCCGCCACCTACTTTCAGGATCGCAGCGGTGAAACCGGCTTCGAATACGAGCTGGTGAAGCGCTTCGCCGACGATTTGGGGGTCGAGCTGAAGATCGAAACCGCCGACAACCTCGATGACCTGTTCAACCAGGTCGGCAAGCCAAACGGCCCGGTACTGGCGGCCGCCGGCCTGGTCAGCAGCGAACAGCGCAAGAAGCAGGTGCGTTTCTCCCGCTCCTACCTCGAAGTCACCCCACAGATCATCTATCGCAACGGCCAGTCACGCCCCACCGACGCCGGCGATCTGGTGGGCAAGAAGATCATGGTGCTCAAGGGCAGCACCCACGCCGAACAACTGGCGGAGCTGAAACAGAAATATCCCGGCATCCAGTACGAAGAGTCCGACGCCGTTGAAGTGGTCGACCTGCTGCGCATGGTTGACGAAGGCCAGATCGACCTGACGCTGGTCGATTCCAACGAAGTGGCGATGAACCAGGTGTACTTCACCAACATCCGCGTGGCCTTCGACCTCGGCGACGCCCGCAGCCAGAGCTGGGCGGTGGCCGCCGGCGAAGACAACAGCCTGCTCAACGAGATCAACAGTTATCTGGACAAGGTGCAGAAGAACGGCACTTTGCAACGCCTGAAGGACCGGTATTACGGTCACGTCGACGTGCTCGGCTACATGGGCGCCACCACCTTCGCCCAGCATTTGCAGCAACGGCTGCCCAAATACGAACAGCACTTCAAGACCTACGCCAAGAAAGAGAAAGTCGACTGGCGCCTGCTGGCGGCCATCGGTTATCAGGAATCGCTGTGGCAACCGACGGTTACCTCGAAGACCGGCGTGCGCGGGCTGATGATGCTGACCCAGAACACCGCCCAGGCCATGGGCGTGTCCAACCGCCTCGATCCGAAGCAGAGCATCATGGGCGGCGCCAAGTACCTGGCTTACATAAAGGATCAGCTCGACGAGTCGATCCAGGAGCCGGACCGTACCTGGTTCGCCCTGGCGGCCTACAACGTCGGCAGCGGCCATCTGGATGACGCGCGCAAACTGGCGTCGAAGGAAGGTCTGAACCCGGACAAGTGGCTGGACGTGAAGAAAATGCTGCCGCGCCTGTCGCAGAAACAGTGGTACAGCAAGACTCGCTACGGCTACGCCCGGGGCGGCGAACCGGTGCACTTCGTGGCGAACATCCGTCGCTACTACGACATCCTGACGTGGGTGACCCAGCCGCAGCTTGAGGGCGATCAGGTGGCCGAAGGCAATCTGCATGTGCCGGGGATCGACAAATCGAAGCCCGCTCAAGAGCCCGCCCCGCTTTAACCCATCCCCAAAACAAATGTGGGAGCAAGTTTGCTCCCACAGGATGTTGAAACTTAGTGTTTGGCAGCCGCCAGAATCAACGCCTTCATCTCCGACACCGCCGACTTGAAGCCCACGAACAACGCATGCGCCACCAGCGCATGACCGATGTTCAACTCGTTGATGCCCTTGATCGCCGCCACCGCCTCGACGTTGTGATAATGCAGGCCATGGCCGGCATTGACGATCAGGCCCTGTGCCAGACCGAACGCCACGCCGTCCGCGACACGCTTGAGTTCTTCAGCCACTTCGGCAGGCGTTTCGGCATCGGCATAACGCCCTGTGTGCAGTTCGATGGCCGGTGCGCCGACGCGCTTCGACGCAGCGATCTGCCGCTCGTCGGCGTCGATGAACAGTGACACTTCACTGCCGATCTTCGACAGACGTTCGACCGCAGCCCGGATCCGCTCTTCCTGCCCCGCCACATCCAGACCGCCTTCGGTGGTCAGTTCCTGACGGGTCTCCGGTACCAGACAGATGTGCGCCGGACGAATACGCTCGGCGAACGCCATCATTTCTTCGGTGACGCCCATTTCGAAGTTCATGCGGGTCTGCAGCACATCCTTGAGCAGCAGCACGTCGCGTTCCTGAATGTGCCGACGGTCTTCGCGCAGGTGCACGGTGATGCCGTCGGCGCCCGCCTCTTCTGCGTCCAGCGCTGCCTTGACCGGATCCGGATAGCGCGTGCCACGGGCCTGACGCAGGGTGGCGACGTGGTCGATGTTCACGCCAAGAAGAATGCGATTGCTGGTGGTCACGGATGCGCTCCTGAATGGAAAGATTCGGCGCACAGCATATCAGGGCTTGCGAAACAGCTCGCGACTGACGAGCGGACGACCGCCCAGATGCACGGCCAAGGCTTGGCGCATCAAGCGCTTGGCGGCGGACAACGCGCCCGGTGCCGACCAGTCGGCTTCGGCCATGGCCAGCAGTTCGGTGCCGTTGAACAAACCGGGTTGCAGCAGGTAGACCCGTTCGAGCCCGGCATCCACCTGCAAACGGTAGAGGCCATCCGCAGCGATGGGTTCGTCGTTGATGTCGGTGTTCAGGGAAAAACCGTAACCGAGATCATCGAGCAGCCGCCATTCGAAGGAGCGCAGCAGCGGCTCCAGTGGCCGCCCCTCGGCCAATGCCAGCAACGTGGCAGCGTAATGATCGAACACCGCAGGATGCGGGTCTTCGGCGGGCAACAGGCGAATCAGCAGCTCATTGAGATACAGGCCGCTGAACAGCGCCTCGCCGACCATCCACGTTGCGTTGCCGACACTTTCCATGCGCCCGACATTCTTCAACTCACCCTTGCCGCGAAACTCCACTTCCAGTGGCACGAATGGCCGCGCCAGCGTCCCGGCCTTGCCCCGCGCACTGCGCAACACTGCCCGCAGCCGACCGTGCGGCGTGAGGAAGTCCACCAGCGCGCTGGTTTCACGATAGGCGCGGGAGTGGAGGACGTAGGCGGGTTGGGCGGGAGGCGCTTGAGACATGGATTTCTCGTTGAGGGAACGCGGTTTACTCATCACCCAAAACCAATGTGGGAGCGAGCTTGCTCGCGAAAGCGGTGCAACAGTCAACATCAATGCTGAATGTTACATCGTCTTCGCGAGCAAGCTCGCTCCCACAATGGATCGATGTATTGCTTTACAGGTCGCCGTAACCCAGCGAACGCAGCGCACGCTCGTCGTCGGACCAGCCGCCCTTCACCTTGACCCACAGGTTGAGCATGATCTTGGAGTCGAACAGCAGCTCCATGTCCTTGCGCGCCTCGGTGCCGATGCGCTTGATGCGCTCGCCCTTGTCGCCAATGATGATTTTCTTCTGGCCGTCACGCTCGACGAGGATCAGCGCATGGATGTGCAGCGTCGCACCCTGCTGCTTGAACTCTTCGATTTCCACGGTGATCTGGTACGGCAGCTCGGCGCCGAGCTGGCGCATGATCTTCTCGCGCACCAGTTCGGCGGCGAGGAAACGGCTGCTGCGGTCGGTGATCTGGTCTTCCGGGAAGAAGTGATCGTTCTCCGGCAGATGGTCGGCGATGACCTTTTCCAGCGCGTCGAGGTTATGCCCCTGCTGCGCCGAAATCGGAATGATCTGCGCGTTCGGCAACTGTTCCTGCAACCACGACAGGTGCGGCATCAGCTCGGCCTTGTCCTCGATGCGGTCGGTCTTGTTCAGCGCGACGATCAGCGGGCCGGTCACGTACTGCACGCGCTCCAGGACCATCTGGTCTTCTTCAGTCCACTTGGTGCGGTCGACCACGAAGATCACCACGTCGACGTCTTTCAACGCCGCCGAAGCGGTCTTGTTCATGTAGCGGTTCAGGGCCTTTTCGCCACCCTTGTGCATGCCGGGGGTGTCGACGTAGATCGCCTGCACATCGCCCTCGGTCTTGATCCCGAGCATGTTGTGGCGAGTGGTCTGCGGCTTGCGCGAGGTGATCGCCAGCTTCTGGCCGAGGATGTGGTTCAGCAGCGTGGACTTGCCCACGTTGGGACGGCCGACGATGGCAACATAGCCACAGCGCGTTGCGTTTGTATCAGTCATTGCCATTCTCCACACCCAGGGCAATCAGTGCTGCGGCGGCCGCTACCTGTTCGGCAATGCGACGGCTCACACCCTGACCCCGGCTTTTTTCATTCAATAGGACAACTTCGCACTCGACGAAGAAGGTACGGCAGTGCGGTTCGCCCTGGATATCCACCACTTCATAACGCGGCAATTCGCAGCCGCGCGATTGCAGGAATTCCTGCAGCCGGGTCTTCGGATCCTTGTTGGTGTCGACCAGCGTCAGGCCTTCGAACTCACCGGCCAGCCAGGCCAGTACACGTTCGCGGGCGACTTCCATGCCGGCGTCGAGGTAGATCGCACCGATCAGTGCTTCAAGGGCATCGGCCAGAATCGACTCGCGTCGGAAACCGCCGCTCTTCAACTCGCCGGACCCCAGACGCAGGTAATCGCCCAGATCGAAACCGCGGGCCAGCACCGCCAGCGTCTCACCTTTTACCAGCCGTGCGCGCAAACGCGACAACTGGCCTTCACGAGCCAGCGGGAAGCGGTCGAACAGGGCTTCGCCGGCAACAAAGTTGAGGATCGCATCGCCGAGGAATTCCAGACGCTCGTTGTTGCGTCCGGCAAAGCTGCGGTGCGTAAGGGCCAGGACCATCAGTTCCTGGTCCTTGAAGGTGTAACCGAGCTGACGCTCGAGACGGCTTAGAGAAACGCTCACGGTTTACCCACGCTGAGTTCGTGGCTGGATTCCACTGCCATCGCCGGGATACGGCGCAGGCCTGGGACAATTAACGCTGTGTTCAAAAATGACGTCCTGAATATCGTGGCTTCATGCCCCGGAGCCGGTTGTGCCGACGCCAGAAATGCATTCGGCGCTGTGGTCAACAGCGCCGTGTTTGTTTACTTGATCAGGCCGACCCGCGAGAAGTTCGGCAGGTGGCTGAGTTTCGGTTCCGGCCAGCTCATCCAGACCGCGAAGGCCTTGCCGACGATGTTCTGGTCGGGAACCATGCCCAGCAGATCCTTGGGAATGTTCGGATCATCCCAGTAGCGACTGTCGTTCGAGTTGTCGCGGTTGTCGCCCATCATGAAGTAGTGGCCGGCCGGCACGGTCCAGGTATGGTCCGGCGTGGCGCGGTAGCGGCTCATTTCCTTGCGGATCAGGTGCTCGGCGGCGCCGAGTTTTTCCTTGTAGAGCTCCGCGCTGCCCAGCGTGCCCGGCTCGGAGCCGACCAGTTGCTCGGCAATCGACTCGCCATTGACGAACAGACGCTTGTCGGCGGTGTACCGCACGGTGTCGCCCGGCAGGCCGACCACACGCTTGATGTAGTTGACGTTCGGGTCACTCGGGTAGCGGAACACCATCACATCGCCGCGCTGCGGGTCACCGACTTCGATGATCTTCTTGTCGATCACCGGCAAACGGATCCCGTAGGAAAACTTGTTCACCAGAATGAAGTCGCCGACGTCCAGGGTCGGTTTCATCGAGCCGGACGGAATCTGGAACGGTTCCACCAGGAACGAACGCAGCACCAGCACGATGAACAGCACCGGAAAGAACGACTTGCCGTACTCGACCAGCAGCGGTTCCTTGTTCAGCTTCTCGACCACCACCACGTCAGGCTGGCTGACGCTGCCCTGATAGGAGGCGATGGCGGCACGCCGACGCGGTGCCAGGATCAACAGATCGAGCAACGCCAACAGACCGCAGACAAACACGGCAATGACCAGCAACAGCGGGAAATTTAGTGACATAGGACCTGACTATTCCAACCTGAGCACGGCGAGGAAGGCTTCTTGCGGGATTTCCACGTTGCCGACCTGTTTCATGCGTTTCTTACCGGCCTTCTGCTTCTCAAGCAGTTTTTTCTTACGGCTGACGTCGCCGCCGTAGCACTTGGCCAATACGTTCTTTCTGAGTGCCTTGACGGTTGTCCGGGCGACGATCTGACCGCCAATGGCAGCCTGGATGGCCACGTCGAACATCTGACGAGGAATCAGTTCTTTCATCTTCTCGGTCAACTGGCGACCTTTGAAGTGCGAATTGTCACGGTGCACGATCAACGCCAGAGCGTCGACCTTGTCGCCGTTGATCAGCACGTCCAGTTTCACCAGATTAGCCGATTGGTAACGATCGAAATGGTAGTCCAGCGAAGCATAGCCGCGGCTGGTGGATTTCAGACGGTCGAAGAAGTCCAGGACCACTTCGTTCATCGGCAGGTCGTAGGTCACTTGCACCTGATTGCCGAGGAACAGCATGTCGACCTGCACACCGCGTTTTTCGATGCACAGGGTGATGACGTTGCCCAAGTGTTCCTGCGGTACCAGGATGTTGGCACGCACGATCGGCTCACGCATGTCTTCGATCGACGAGACGTCCGGCAGCTTCGACGGGTTGTCGACGTAAATCGTTTCACCGGTTTTCAGCACCAGTTCGAAGATCACCGTCGGCGCCGTGGTGATCAGGTCCAGGTCGTATTCGCGCTCCAGGCGCTCCTGAATGATCTCCATGTGCAGCATGCCGAGGAAGCCGCAACGGAAGCCGAAGCCCAGTGCGTCGGAGCTTTCCGGGGTGTATTGCAGCGACGAGTCGTTCAGGGTCAGTTTCTGCAGCGCTTCGCGGAAATCCTCGAAGTCGTCGGAGCTGACCGGGAACAGACCGGCGTAAACCTGCGGCTGGATGCGTTTGAAACCTGGCAGCACCGGAACGTCCGGCGTGGAGCTCAGGGTCAGGGTGTCACCGACCGGTGCACCGTGAATGTCCTTGATGCTGGCGATGATGAAGCCCACTTCGCCGGCCTTCAGGTCAGCGGTGGCAGTGTGTTTCGGGTTGAACACGCCGACGCTGTCGACCAGATGCACTTTGCCGGTGGACTTCACCAGGATCTTGTCGCCCTTCTTCACCCGGCCGTGACGCACACGCACCAGGGAGACAACGCCCAGGTAGTTGTCGAACCAGGAGTCGATGATCAACGCTTGCAGCGGATCTTCGATATTGCCGGTCGGCGCAGGGATGGTGGCGACCAGACGCTCGAGCACTTCGTCGACACCCAGGCCGGTCTTGGCGCTGCAGGTGACGGCGTCGGTGGCGTCGATGCCGATGATCTTCTCGATCTCGTCCTTGACACGATCAGGCTCGGCCTGCGGCAGGTCGATCTTGTTCAGGACCGGCATGACCTCCAGGCCCTGCTCGATGGCGGTGTAGCAGTTGGCCACGGACTGGGCTTCAACGCCCTGCCCCGCATCGACCACCAGCAACGCACCTTCACAGGCCGCCAGGGAACGGCTGACTTCGTAGGTGAAGTCGACGTGGCCCGGGGTGTCAATGAAGTTCAGCTGGTAGGTGACGCCGTCTTTGGCCTTGTAATAGAGGGTGACGCTGTGGGCCTTGATGGTGATCCCGCGTTCGCGCTCAAGATCCATGGAATCCAGTACCTGGGCTTCCATTTCACGCTCGGCCAGGCCGCCGCACATCTGGATGAAACGGTCAGCCAGCGTCGACTTGCCATGGTCAATGTGGGCGATGATGGAGAAATTGCGGATATGACTCAAATCACTCACGGATCAACACTCAAAAAGGCTGCAGGCTTGGCCCGCCGAAAAATAGCCGGGAATTGTACCTGATACACGGCGCAAGCGTCACGTTCGCCTGTCACCCGGATTGCATGCAAAAACGCCCCGGTCTGGCGACCGAGGCGTTTTCAAGGCTAAAGCGTGGGTGAAACCTTGTTCATCAACCGGCTCGACGCAACAGCCAGACGCCCGCCAGCGCACACACGCCGGCCGGAACCAGCACCGCGAACAGCGGCGAGAAGCCGAACACCAGACTGGATGGGCCCAGCAGATCCTGAACGATGCGGAAGGTGAAGCCCACCAGTACGCCGGTGAACACTCGCTGACCGAGGGTCACCGAACGCAATGGACCAAAGATGAACGAGATCGCCATCAGCACCAGCGCGGCGGTCACCAGCGGTTGCAACACCTTGACCCAAAATGCCAGCCAGTAACGACCGTTGCTCAGACCCTGCTCGGCCAGGTAGTGGATGTAACCCCACAGGCCGGTGATCGACAGCGATTCCGGCGCCATTACCACGGTGCTCAGCAATTGCGGACTCAGGGAAACGTCCCAGCGCTCGACTGGCGTATTGACCACTTCGGTGCTGCGCTCCTTGAAACGCGTGGTTGTAACGTCGCTGAGCTGCCAGTGATCGGTGTCGAACTCGGCGCGCTTGGCGAAGCTCGAACTGAGCAGATGGCGCTCCTTGTCGAAGTGATAGCGGGTCACACCATACAGACGACCATTGGGCTGGACGGAGTTGATGTGAATGAACTCGTCACCCTGACGGTGCCACATGCCGTGCTTGGCGCTTTGCGCGTCGCCGCTGCCCTGCGCCAGCGAACGGTTGGCCTGGGCCATGCTTTCGGTGGCCGGGGCCACGTATTCGCCGATCAGCACGCCGGCCAGCATCAGCACCAGCATCGGCTTCATCACTGCCCAGACGATGCGCCCGATGGACACGCCGGCGGCGCGCATCACAGTCAGCTCACTGCTGCTCGCCAGACTGCCAAGGCCGATCAGGCAACCGATCAGCGCCGCCATCGGCAGCATGTCGTAGAGCCGGCGCGGCGCGGTCAGGAGCACGAAGCTCAGGACATCGACCAGGGTGTAGGTATCACTGACGTCGCCCATCTCGTCGATGAACGCAAACAAGGTGGCCAGGCCGAGAATGATCGCCAGCACCGCGATGATGGCGATGAACACGCTGCTGCCGATGTAGCGGTCGAGTTTAACCACGGGCCACCTCCAGCGCTGCGCTGCGACGGCTGGCCAGCTTCAGGCGCAAAGGTTCCCAGTACAGCAGGCCGAGACCGATCGCCAGGAAGATCGCATGCACCCACCACAAGCCGAGCGCCGGTGGAATCTTGCCTTTCTCGAGGGCGCCGCGGGCGGCAATCAGGATGGTCAGGTAAGCCATATAAAGAAGAATCGCCGGCAGCAGCTTGAGGAAACGCCCCTGGCGCGGGTTGACCCGCGACAGCGGCACCGCCATCAGGGTCACGATGAACACCAGCAGCGGCAGCGACAGGCGCCACTGCAGTTCGGTTTTCGAGCGGATGTCATCACTGCCCAGCAGGGACGAGGTCGGCATGGCGTCACGATCGGTGACTTCCTCGCTGACATCCGGCTTGGGCAGCAGCACGCCGTAGGTTTCGTAGTGGATGGCGCGATAGTTGGCCTGACCCGGGCTGCCGTCGTAGCGGTAACCGTTGTCGAGGATCAGATAACGGTTGCCGTCGGGACGCACTTCCTGACGGCCTTTCTCCGCCACTAGCACAGAAATCCCGCGATCCTTCTGGTTGGCCCCGAGGTTCTTCTGCGAGATGAACACGCTGCCGAGATTGACCCGGTCATCGCTAAGGGTTTCGGTGTAAGTCACCCGTGTACCGTCGCGCAGAGCCTGGAAACGACCTGGCTCAAGCGTGTCGAACTCGGTCAGCGCATCCTGCTTGTTCAGCAGCAGCTGGAACTGGTTGGCGCCTTGTGGAGCCAGACCCAGGCTCAGCCACGCCACCACCAGGGCAACCAGGGTGGCCGGGAACAGGGTCATGCGAAACAGCCGCTGCTGACTCATGCCAGTGGCCGAGAGCACGGTCATCTCGCTTTCCAGGTACAACCGGCCGTACGCCAGCAGGATCCCGAGGAACAGCCCCAGCGGCAGGATCAACTGCATGAAGCCCGGCAGACGGTAGCCCATGATCAGGAACAGCGATCCCGGATCGAGCTGGCCTGCTGCGGCCTGGGCAAGGTATTTGATGAAGCGACCGCTCATGATGATGACCAGCAGCACGGCACTTACCGCACTCAGGGTCAACAGGACTTCGCGGGACAGATAACGGAAGACGATCAAACCAGACACTCCAGGGTTGTCAGGCTAAGGCGGCCAAACAAGCAAACGTATCGACGGGCCCGCAAGGCAGAGCCGTCGAAAAAAGATGCGGCATTATCCTGTGATTGAGGGCGCCTGTCACTGCGCACACTCACGCAAGCGTGCAATCCGTTGAAGATCGTACAACCGAGGGTTGTCAGGCGCGGTGAGCGAGGTTCAAACTGCCGCCTCTGTCGCAGGCACTGGCCTGCGCCTCTTCTCTCTATAAGCAGGCGACGGCGGACACGTCGAACGCCTGCGTGTTGACCATTCATTCAGGGATCCGGACATGGAACTGGTTGTAAAAAGCGTTAGCCCAGAAACGTTGAAAACCGCCACCCTGGTGGTTGCCGTTGGCGAAGGCCGCAAACTCGGCGTCGCCGCCAGACAGGTCGACGAACTGAGCGGCGGCGCCATCAGCGCCGTGCTCAAGCGTGGCGATCTGGCCGGCAAGGTCGGCCAGAGCCTGCTGCTGCACAGCCTGCCGAACCTGAAAGCCGAACGCGTGCTGCTGGTCGGCGTGGGCAAGGATGAAGAACTGGGCGACCGTCCGTTCCGCAAGATCGTCGCCGGCATCCTCAACACCCTCAAAGGCCTGGGCGGCAGCGACGCCGTGCTGGCACTCGATGAAATCATCGTCAAAAACCGCGACAGCTACGGCAAGACCCGTCTGCTGGCCGAAACCCTGGTCGATGGCGAATACACCTTCGACCCGTTCAAGAGCCAGAAAGCCGAACCGCGCGCCCTGAAGAAAATCACCCTGCTGACCATCAAGGCCGCTCAGGCCGAAGTGCAGCGCGCCGTGAACCACGCCACCGCGATCGCCAACGGCATGGCGTTCACCCGCAACCTGGGCAACCTGCCGCCGAACATCTGCCACCCGACGTTCCTCGGCGAACAAGCCAAGAACCTCGGCAAGGAGTTCAAGGATCTGAAAGTCGAAGTCCTCGACGAGAAGAAGATCAAGTCGCTGGGCATGGGTTCGTTCTACGCCGTCGGCCAGGGCAGCGCCCAGCCGCCGCGCCTGATCGTCATGCAATACAACGGCGGCAAGAAATCCGAGAAGCCGTACGCGCTGGTCGGCAAAGGCATCACCTTCGACACTGGCGGCATCAGCCTGAAGCCGGGCGCCGGCATGGACGAGATGAAGTACGACATGGGTGGCGCCGCCAGCGTGTTCGGTACCCTGCGCGCCGTGCTGGAACTGAAACTGCCGATCAACCTGGTGTGCATCCTGGCCTGCGCCGAAAACATGCCGAGCGGCACCGCTTCGCGCCCGGGCGACATCGTCACCACCATGAGCGGCCAGACCGTGGAAATCCTCAACACCGACGCCGAAGGCCGTCTGGTGCTGTGCGACGCCCTGACTTATTCCGAGCGCTTCAAGCCGCAAGCGGTCATCGACATCGCCACCCTGACCGGTGCCTGCGTCGTTGCGCTGGGCGCCCACACTTCGGGCCTGCTGGGCAACAACGACGAACTGATCGAGCAACTGCTGAGCGCCGGCAAGGCTGCCGACGACCGTGCCTGGCAACTGCCGCTGTTCGATGAGTACCAAGAGCAACTGGACAGTCCGTTCGCCGACATCGCCAACATCGGCGGCCCGAAAGCCGGCACCATCACTGCCGCGTGCTTCCTGTCGCGCTTCACCAAGAACCTGAACTGGGCGCACCTGGACATCGCGGGCACCGCCTGGACCAGCGGCGGCAAGGACAAGGGCGCCACCGGCCGTCCGGTTCCGTTGCTGACTCAATACCTGCTGGATCGCGCCAAAGCCTGAAACCGATGAACCTGGGCGGCGCTGCCTTCGGGTGGCGCCGTTCAAGGCTCAGGAACCGCAATGACCAAAGTCGACTTTTATATCCTGCCCAGCGCCGATCCCTTGGCGCGCCTGGATTTCGCCTGCAAGCTCACCGACAAAGCCTGGCGCATGGGCCACCGCATTTACCTGCATTGCAGCGATGCTGCCCAGCGTGACGCTCTCGATGCGCGACTGTGGGCATTCAAGGGTGAAACCTTCGTGCCTCACGGCCTTGCCGAAAGCGAACCGCAAGGTTTGATCGTGCTGGGACTGGGCAACGACTGCGGCGAGCACGCGGACTTGCTGGTCAACCTCGACCTGAAAGTCC
Source organism: Pseudomonas sp. PHC1 (assembly GCF_046487845.1). Taxonomy (NCBI): domain Bacteria; kingdom Pseudomonadati; phylum Pseudomonadota; class Gammaproteobacteria; order Pseudomonadales; family Pseudomonadaceae; genus Pseudomonas; species Pseudomonas sp. PHC1. The sequence continues at coordinate 44,740 of NZ_JBJXHJ010000015.1, read as the reverse complement.
CGGTTTTCGCCAACAAATTCGCCCGCGTGGCGGAGGTTGTCGTGGAAGATCCGGCGATCCGCACTGCGGCGCGGGAGAGTTTCCGTTTCTACCGCGAACAGGGCTATCCTCTGCAAGACCACCGTTTACAGCGACTCTGAGTACGCCGATGGACACTCCAAAACCGCTGCAAAAACCCGCACACCTGCTGGATGACCTTGAGTCGATCCGCCAGCTGCTCGGCGATGACAACCTGCAACCGCCGCTGTTGACCGATACGGTCGATGATGGCGAACAGGAACAGATTCCGATGTTGTTCGACCCGGTCGACAACCCACCGCAAGCCGTCGAGGTTGCCCCCGCGCCGACGCCTGCCGCGCAGCCTGCCGCTGTGGATAAAGGCCCCGACGCCCTGCTGCACCTGGACAGCGAACTGCGCGCTGCCGCCCAACTGATCATGCAGGACGTGATCGACGACTTCGCCCCGCACATCGAAACCGAAATCAAACGTCGCCTCGAGGCGCGGATGGAACGGCTTCTCGGCCAGTACGAATAGCCCCCCAATCTCCTGGGGGAGCTAGCCTGCCAGCGATTGCATCAACGCGACTTTCCTGAAAAACCGCGGCGCCTGCATCGCTGGCAGGCCAGCTCCCACATTTAAGCCTCCACCCGACCTGCCCCGCTCGCCCTGCGCCCCATGCCCCGCTATACTTCCCGGCTTTTCCTGAATAAATGCCAATAGGGTCCCGCCGCGCATGGATAAGACCTACCAGCCGCACGCCATTGAAACTTCCTGGTACAACACTTGGGAGTCCGAGAACTACTTCGCCCCGCAAGGCGCGGGCGACTCCTACACCATCATGATCCCGCCGCCGAACGTCACCGGCAGCCTGCACATGGGTCATGGTTTCAACAACGCGATCATGGACGCCCTGATCCGTTTCCGCCGCATGCAGGGCCGCAACACCCTGTGGCAGCCGGGCACCGACCACGCCGGTATCGCCACGCAGATGCTGGTGGAGCGTCAACTCGAAGCCCAGGGCCAGAACCGTCACGATCTGGGCCGGGAAAAATTCCTCGAGAAAGTCTGGGAGTGGAAGGACCAGTCCGGTGGCAACATCAGCCGTCAGATCCGCCGCCTCGGCTCGTCCGTGGACTGGAGCCGCGAGCGCTTCACCATGGACGACGGCCTCTCGGAAGCCGTTAAGGAAGCGTTCGTGCGTCTGCACGAAGACGGTCTGATCTATCGCGGCAAGCGTCTGGTCAACTGGGACACCAAACTGCACACGGCGATTTCCGACCTCGAAGTGGAAAACCACGACGAGAAAGGTTTTCTGTGGAACCTGAAGTACCCGCTGGCCGACGGCGCAAAAACCGCTGAAGGCAACGATTTCCTGATCGTCGCGACCACCCGTCCGGAAACCATGCTCGGCGATTCCGCCGTCGCGGTGAACCCGAACGACGAGCGCTACAAAGCCCTGATCGGCAAGTTTGTCGAGCTGCCGCTGGTTGGCCGCCGCATCCCGATCATCGCCGACGATTACTGCGATCCTGAATTCGGCACCGGCTGCGTGAAAATCACCCCGGCCCACGATTTCAACGACTACGAAGTCGGCAAGCGCCACAACCTGCCGCTGCTGAACATCTTCGACAAGAACGCCAACGTGCTGCCTGCGGCCCAGGTGTTCAACCTCGACGGCACGCTGAACGACAGCATCGACGGCAAGATTCCGGCCGAGTACGCCGGTCTCGAGCGTTTCGAAGCGCGCAAGCAGATCGTTGCCGCGTTCGACGCTGCCGGCCTGCTGGTCAGCGTCGACGACCACAACCTGAAAGTGCCGAAAGGCGACCGCTCCGGCACCGTCATCGAGCCGTGGCTGACCGACCAGTGGTACGTGTCCACCAAGCCGCTGGCCGAGCCTGCGATTGCTGCCGTTGAAGACGGTCGCATCCAGTTCGTGCCGAAGCAGTACGAAAACATGTACTTCTCGTGGATGCGCGACATCCAGGACTGGTGCATCAGCCGTCAGCTGTGGTGGGGCCACCGCATCCCGGCCTGGTACGACGAGTCGGGCAAGGTCTACGTCGGTCGCGACGAAGCCGAAGTGCGCGCCAAGCACAACCTTGGCCCGGACGTTGCGCTGCAACAGGACAACGACGTTCTCGACACCTGGTTCAGTTCGGGCCTGTGGACCTTCTCCACCCTGGGCTGGCCGGAAAAGACCGAGTTCCTGAAGAAATTCCACTCCACCGACGTGCTGGTCACCGGTTTCGACATCATTTTCTTCTGGGTTGCCCGGATGATCATGCTGACCATGCACCTGATCAAGAACGAGGACGGCACGCCGCAGGTTCCGTTCAAGACCGTTTACGTGCACGGCCTGGTGCGTGATGGCCAGGGCCAGAAGATGTCCAAGTCCAAGGGCAACGTCCTGGACCCGCTGGACATCATCGACGGTATCGAGCTCGAAACCCTGGTGCAGAAACGCACTTCCGGTCTGATGCAGCCGAAACTGGCGAAGAAGATCGAGAAGCAGACCCGCGACGAGTTCGCCGACGGCATCGCCAGCTACGGCACCGACGCCCTGCGTTTCACCTTCTGTTCGCTGGCCTCCACCGGTCGCGACATCAAGTTCGACATGGGCCGCGTCGAAGGCTATCGCAACTTCTGCAACAAGATCTGGAACGCCGCACGGTATGTTCTGGACAAGGGCGAGGACTGCGGCCAGAACGGCGAAGCCTACGAACTGTCGCTGGCCGACCGCTGGATCATCTCGCAGCTGCAACGCACCGAAGCCGAAGTGACCCGCCAACTGGATCAGTTCCGTTTCGACCTGGCGGCACAAGCGCTGTACGAGTTCATCTGGAACCAGTACTGCGACTGGTACCTGGAATTGTCCAAGCCTGTGCTGTGGGACGAGAACGCACCGGTTGAACGTCAGCGTGGCACACGCCGCACGCTGGTTCGCGTACTGGAAGTGGCGCTGCGTCTGGCGCATCCGTTCATGCCGTTCATCACTGAAGAAATCTGGCAGCGCATCGCGCCGCTGGCCGGCATTCAAGGCAAGACGATCATGTTGCAAGCGTGGCCGGTGGCCAACGAAGAGCGCATCGATCCGGCGGCCGAAGACGACATCGAATGGCTCAAGGGCCTGATGCTCGGCACGCGTAACATCCGTGGCGAAATGAACATCGGCCCGGGCAAGCCACTGCCGATCTACCTGAAGAACGTCAGCGCTGAAGACCAGCGCCGCCTGACCGAGAACGAAGCGCTGCTGAAGAAGCTGGCGCGTCTGGAATCGATCACCGTGCTGGCGGCTGGCGAAGAAGCTCCGCTGTCCGCGACCGCACTGGTTGGCGAGATGGAAGTGCTGGTGCCGATGGCCGGCCTGATCGACAAGGGCGCCGAGCTGGCACGTCTGGACAAGGAAATCCTGCGTCTGCAGGGCGAAGTTCAGCGCGTTGGCGGCAAGCTGTCCAATGCCGGTTTCGTTGACAAGGCCCCGGCTGAAGTCATCGAGAAGGAACGCGCCAAACTGGCCGAAGCCGAACAGGCTCTGGCCAAGCTGGCCGAGCAGCACGCGCGGATTGCCAGCCTGTAACGGCAAATCGCATTGAAAAAGGGAGGCCCGCAACGGCCTCCCTTTTTTGTGCCCGGCACTTTTCCGGCCAACAACACGGCTCCCTGTGGGACAATGGCCGCCACTTTCAGCCCTACCCGAATCGATCACGCCCATGAACGCCCCACGTACACCAAAACCTGCGCGCAAGAAGCCTGACTCCGCCACCCCGGCCAAGCCCGCGGGACCGCGTAAAGAAGCCAGCCTTCATCCGCGCAATCGCCATCAGGGTCGTTACGACTTCCCGGCGCTGATCAAGACCACGCCGGAACTGGCGAAGTTCGTGATCACCAACCCGTACGGCAAGGAAAGCATCGACTTCGCCAGTCCCGATGCGGTGCGTGTGTTCAACCGGGCGCTGCTCAAGTCGTTCTACGGCATCCAGCATTGGGACATCCCGGCCGATTACCTGTGCCCGCCGGTGCCGGGCCGTGCCGACTACATCCACTTCCTGGCTGACCTGCTGGCCAGCAACAACGATGGCGTGGTTCCGCGCGGCGCCATCGTCAACGTGCTGGATATCGGCATGGGCGCCAACTGCGTGTATCCGCTGATCGGTAACAGCGAATACCGCTGGCATTTCCTCGGCTCGGAAATCGACCCGACCGCCGTGGCCGCCGCCAAGGCCATCGTCCAGTCCAACGACCTGACCAAGGTTATCCAGCTGCGCCAGCAGGAGAACCGCAAGCACATCCTGATCGGCCTGCTGGAGCCTGGCGAACGCTTCGACCTGACCATGTGCAACCCGCCATTCCATGCCTCGATGGAAGAGGCCACCAAGGGCAGTGAGCGTAAATGGCGAGCCTTGGGCAAGGCCGATCCGAAGCGCAAATTGCCGGTACTGAACTTCGGCGGTCAGTCGGCCGAACTGTGGTGTGAAGGCGGCGAAGCGCGTTTCGTGACGCAACTGATTGCCGAAAGCGCGAACTTTGCACACAAGGTGCTGTGGTTCAGTACCCTGGTCTCGAAAGCCTCGAACCTGCCGGCCATCGAAACCGCGCTGAAAAAGGCGGGGGCGCTGGAAAGCCAGGTGGTGGAGATGTCCCAGGGGCAGAAGCAGAGCCGCTTCGTCGCCTGGACGTTCCAGACCAAGTCCGAGCAGCAGATCTGGCGTCGTGAACGCTGGGTTCGCAAGAGCTGAATTCGTACGCGTGATTCAGTAATCACTGAATCGCAGACAAAAAAAACCGTGCCCGGATCGCTCCGGTGCACGGCTTTTTATATTGCTGCGTCTTACTTGTTCACAGCGTCGTTCAGGCTTTTGGCCACAACCAGCTTGATCACTTTCTTGGCAGGGATTTCGATGGCAGCGCCAGTCGATGGGTTACGGCCAGTGCGGGCAGGACGCTCGGTCACTTTCAGCTTGCCGATACCTGGCAAAGTGATTTCGGCACCGTTTTCCAGCTGATCGGCAACGATTTGGCCCAGTTGGTCCAGAGCGGCACGCGCGGTGGTTTTCGGCGCGTCGATAGCTTCGGCGATGTCGGCGATCAGTTGGTCTTTAGTAAGAGCCATGTAGTGTTCCTTCCCTATCAAATTCATATGGATTGCAGAGTGCAGTGTCAGCCATCGAGCCCGATCTTCTGGATCTGGCACCCTCGGCGATAACCACGACGAGTCGGGGTTATAGATGCCGAAATCAAGGTTTGGTTCGACCTGACAAAAGCTGAATGCATGCTTGTCGCGGTGACTTCGCACAAGACCGGGCAAAACTAGCACAGAGACAAGGAAATATCCGCCTCTAGCTAGCCAAATGGTCAGGTTTATTGCGCTAAATCGGTAAATAAATGCATAAGGCCCGTCGGGTGACCCGGATTTGCCCTTCACCCCGCGCCAAATCCAGTGGTTGCGGTACACTGAGCGCTTTTTCGGGGGAGCTCGCCCTCCTCCCTTCCACCAGCCGAGAAGCCTATGCCGATCCGTCATTGCATCGTCCATTTGATCGACAAAAAACCCGACGGCACACCCGCAGTTCTGCACGCCCGTGACTCCGAACTGGCTGAGTCCGCAGCCATCGAGAACATGCTCGCCGATCTCAACGAGAGCTATAACGCCAAACAGGGCAAAGCCTGGGGGTTGTTTCATCCGGAGTCCGGTGCGTTCCCGTTCAGCGGCTGGCTGAAGGAATACATGGAGGGCGGCAAGGACTTCACTGCGTTCAGCAAAGTCGCGGTCGAGCACCTGCAAAAGCTGATGGAAGAATCGAACCTGTCGGTCGGCGGCCACGTGCTGTTCGCCCACTATCAGCAAGGCATGACGGACTACCTGGCCATCGCTCTGCTGCACCACAGCGAAGGCGTGGCTGTGACCGATGAACTGGACGTGACCCCGTCGCGCCACCTCGACCTCGGCCAACTGCACCTGGCGGCGCGGATCAACGTTTCCGAGTGGCAGAACAACAAGCAGTCCAAGCAGTACATCTCGTTCATCAAGGGCAAGAATGGCAAGAAGGTTTCGGAGTACTTCCGCGACTTCATCGGTTGCCAGGAAGGCGTCGATGGCCCGGGCGAGACCCGCACCCTGCTCAAGGCCTTCAGCGACTTCGTCGAAAGCGAAGACCTGCCAGAAGATTCCGCCCGCGAGAAGACCAAGACCCTGGTCGACTACGCCAGCAGCCAGGCCAAGCTCGGTGAACCGATGGGTCTGGAAGAACTGTCGGAGCTGATTGACGAAGAGCGCCCGAAAGCCTTCTACGATCACATCCGCAACAAGGATTACGGCCTGTCGCCGGAGATCCCGGCGGATAAGCGCACGCTCAACCAGTTCCGTCGCTTCACCGGCCGCGCCGAAGGCCTGTCGATCAGCTTCGAAGCGCACCTGCTGGGCTCCAAGATCGAATACGACGAAGAAGCCGGGACCCTGGTCATCAAAGGCCTGCCGACCTCACTCACCGATCAGTTGAAGCGTCGCACCTGATGCTCGGCAATGTGCTGAAAAAGGTTGCACTGGTTCTGCTGGTGGTTGTGGTCTATCAGAACTGGGGCAAGATCGAGCGGGTGTTCAACCCGTCGCAGATGGCGTCGGAGCAGGTCCGGGCCAACGCCAATGTCGTGCTGTACGCCACGGATTGGTGCGGGTACTGCAAGCAGACCAAGCGTTTTCTCGATCAGAAAGGCATTCCCTTCAAGGAATTCGATATCGAGAAGGATGCCGAGGCACGCAAGGCGTACGAAGCGCTGGGCGGACGCGGGATTCCGCTGATCGACATCAATGGCACGTTGATTCGCGGGTTTGATCCGGACGAGATTCTCGCGGCACTGAAATGAACGAGGGAGCCAATCGGCTCCCTCAGTTGTTTCAGCGTTTCTCGATTCGGAAACCGAAACGCGGGAAGTGCACATGCACCAACCCGCCACGCTCGTCTTCACGGCGCAGGATCAACTCTTCGCGACCGGCAAACACCAGCTCACCGGCCACCGGATCAACGCCGTAGTCTGTCGCTGCGATCAGCACCTGCTGACCGGCCACGAACCCGTTTGGATCAGTGAACTCTTCGTCCGGCAACGCCGCTGGCTTCGAACCGCGCGCGATCTCCAGTGCTTCCTCCGAACTCATCTCGCTGGCAGCGCCATGGCCAAAACCGAGCACACGCCCCAGCCACGCCGACACCGCCGGATAAACATCCACCAAGGGCGCCGTCACGTGCGTGGCCTTTAGGAACCACAGTGGATGGGCCATGGCGAAGTCGGCAATCGACGGCTCACCGAACAGGTAGTCACCGTCTTCACGCTGCAACTGCTGCTCCAGACGCGCCATGAGGGTCGGCCAATTGTGCCTGGCCTGCTCGGCCGACAGTCTGGTCGCGCTGCCACCGCTGAACAGCCCGGCACGATCGGCGAGAAACGCCTTGATCGCCTCCGGCGGCAGCTTGCCGAAACGCACCGCCACCGATTCCGGCTGGAACACCAGGCTCACCGCATGCTGGAACACCACCGAATCGGCCCAGGCGGCGAAACTGGCGGCGATCATTTCCTGACCGTCCGGGAAGAACGAAGGCTGGGCCTTTTCCTGTTCGAGGCGGCGGGCGATCAACGCGGTGTCGCAATAGATATCGGCACCGATCTGCAGCACCGGGGTCTTGCGGTAGCCACCGGTCAGGGCGGTCAGGTCAGGCTTGGGCATTACCGGCGAAATGTGCACCGAACGCCAGGACAAGCCCTTGAACCCCAGCAGCAGCCGGGCTTTTTCGGCGAATGGAGAGGTCGGGTAATGATGCAGAATCAACTCGGGCATGCTCGGCTCCGCCGCACAGAAAGTGAGCCAGCAGCTTAGCGCGCAATTCGTTCGCAGCCTACGGATCCGGCTGATGGGAACTGATCAGTCAGGTTTATAAGGCATGCAAAGAGGAATACTCTCCGCCTACGTCAATGTCTCCTGTGAGATCAGTAAACCCGGCCGCAAACCGGCGTTTACAGAAGAAACCGCCCCGCAAAGGCGGTTTTTTTTCGCCTGTCGTTTGCCGGAGGGCACCGCGTCGACGCGGGGATTTCTACCGTTTGCCAATACCTGATCAATCAGGCCGATAAGACGCCACCAGACACTCCTTCGCACTCTTCCTGAGCTTCTTGATCAACCGCTCCTGACGCAACGCATCGCCCTTGTCGCGGCAACGCTCGGTGTAGACCAGCGCCATCGCCGGGCTTGAGAGAAAGAACCGCGCGCCCTTGCCGCTCTGGTGCTTGGCAAAACGGCGCACCGGATCATCGCTGATCCCGCAGTACAGCGAACCGTTGGCGGCGCGTACGAGGTAGACGAACCAGGATTTGCTCACTGGAACGTCGGCATCGAGAGGATTTTCGCTGAGGCTGGTCACGGGGCAATTCAGGCGTTAAGGAAAACAGGTCGCGATCTTATCAGCGACTCGCCTGAAATGCCTTCAGCCCTTTCAGCGCTTGGGCGCGGACGGCGTTGCGCACCAGCGGCGTCCAGCCCAGCAGCAGGCCTTTGAAGCCCAGCGCCTGACGGGACCAGCGCCACAGGTCGAAGTGGTCGTGATGTTCGCAGATCTTGCCGTCGCGAAAGACGAAACGCGCCTGGATATCGTTGATCACGATGTTCCCGGTCTGGCTGAACAGGTAGGTCGCCACCCAATGGGCACCGCCACTGCGTTCGTCGGCACGGACGTTGTCGAAGGTCAGGGAAAAGTCCTTGGCGCGGGTGGTGAGCATGCGCCACATGTCGCCGGCATCGGGCCCGCGCAACTCACCGAAGGCCGGATCGCTGAACACTACGTCGTCGGTGTAGCAGGCGGCCATGGCCTCGGCGTCGAGGCGCTGGAAAGCCTGGTAGAAACGGGTGATCAGGGCGCTGTGGGCTTCTTCACTCATGGGCAATCTCCAGGAAATGTACAGATTGCCAGCACGATAATCCGCAAACGCCCGAAACACTATCGGCATTCGCATTCCGAATACCGACAGTGTGTGCGTGTCAGACCTTTTCGCTTGTCACCTGCACGTACAGCGCGCGACCGGCACCGAGGCCGGCGAGGATCGCACCCGCACCGATGATGCCGAAGATCCAGCCCACGGCGTTCCAGCCGCCGGTCCAGTCGTGCACCACGCCGACTGCGAACGGCCCCATGGACGCGAGGGTGTAGCCGAAACCCTGGGACATGCTCGACAGGTTGGCCGCGACATGGGAATCGCGCGAGCGCAACACGATCAGGGTCAGCGCCAGGCTGAACGTACCGCCCTGCCCCAGGCCCAGCAGGATCGCCCAGCCCCACAGCCCTTCGATCGGCGCGTAGAGGCAACCGAACAGGCCGCCGAGGGTCAGCGCCATGACCACCACGATCGCCAGCCGCTGATCCTTGCCGCGCGTGGCCAGCCACGGTGCCGCCAGGGAGCTGGCGAGCTGGATGATCACCGAACCGGACAGCACAAGGCCAGCCTGGGTCGGCGTCAGCCCGCGACCAATGAGGATCGACGGCAACCAGCCGAACACGATGTAGGCCAGCGACGATTGCAGGCCCATGTACAAGGTCACCTGCCAGGCCAGCGGATCCCGCAGCAGGCCGCGCACCCGGTAGGCAACGTTGTGCGCGCCGTGCTTTTGGCCGACTTGCGGCAGCCAGAACACTGCCGCGAGCAGTGCCGGAATCACCCAGAAGCCCAGGCCCATGGCCCAGCTGTGGTCGAAGTGTTCGCTCAATGGCACGGTGGAACCCGCCGCCATCGCCGCGCCCAGGCACAGGGCCATGGTGTAGACACCGGTCATGGTGCCGGCGTGTTTGGCGAAGTCGCGTTTGACGATGCCCGGCAGCAACACGCCGATGATGCCGATGCTCGCGCCACCCAGTACGCTGCCGGCGAACAGACCGGTTTCGCCGAAGTTGCTGCGCAGGATGATGCCGCCGGCCAGTGTCAGAAGAATCCCCAGCACCACCCGCTCGGCGCCGAAACGTCGCGCGAGTACCGGGGCCAGCGGGGCAAACAGACCGAGGCACAGCACCGGCAACGTCGTCAGCAACCCCGCCTGAGCGGCGGACAAGCCAAGTCTTTTGGAAACCTCACTGAGCAGCGGCGCCAGGCTCGACAGCGCCGGACGCAAGTTCAGAGCCACCAGAATCAGCCCCAGCAGCAACAGCCACGGACGTCGCACCAGCGGATGGCTTTGCTGCACCTGATCGTCATCGGCTTCTGCGTCGATCAGTAATTCTTCGAGCTCGGCCTTGCGAACGGCAGCCGGGGAGGCTTCTGGGCGGGACATGGTTTTCTCGGTTTCAAGGTTCATTGATCAACTGCCTCGACAGGGCTTTGGCCCGCTCCGGGTCGCGTTGCTCGACGGCCTCCAGCAAGGCGACGTGCAAATCGAAGACTTCCTGTCGACGGGGGACGATGTTCAGGGTCTGGCGCAATTGCGCGCCGACGATGCTGGAAAAATAGCGATACAGCTCGCTGAGGGTCGGATTGTGCGCGGCGTCCACCAGACGGCGGTGAAACACCAGATCGCAGGCGATGTAGCTGTCGAGGTCGCCGTGGTAGTGACTGCCGGCGTGCCCCAGTGCCTCGCGCAGAGCCACGAGGTCGTCGTCGGTCCGACGCAATGCGGCCAGGCCGATGGCCTCGACTTCTAGGATGTGCCGGGTTTCCCGGGCCTGATCCAGCGAGCATCTGGACAGCGCCTTGAGCGTGTCCATCGGATCGACCACCGCCCGCAGGTAACTGCCGTCGCCCTGACGGATCTCGATCAACCCAGAGAACGCCAGTACCCGCATCGCCTCGCGCACGGTGTTACGGCTGATACCGAGTTCTGCGCACAGCTCGGGCTCGGTCGGCAGACGCTGACCGACCTGCCAGGTGCCATCGGTGATGCGCTGGCGCAATTGATCCAGGGCCTGATCGACCAAGGATCGTTTGATCAATAATGAGTTTTCTGACATGGAATTCGCCCTGTCATCCAATCATGGGATGAATTTGTTGACAGGGTAGTCAGATTTTTCAGCCGGGGCAACCGACAAAATCCGGGCAAAAATAAACCCGGAACGCAGTCCGGGTTTATTTCAACGCCCAATCAGGATCAATGCAGGATCTGACTCAGGAACAGCTTCGTCCGATCATTCTGCGGATTGTCGAAGAAGTCGTTCGGTGCCGCCTGCTCAACGATTTCGCCCTTGTCCATGAAGATCACGCGGTTGGCCACGGTGCGGGCGAAGCCCATTTCGTGGGTTACGCAAAGCATGGTCATGCCGTCTTCAGCCAGGCCGATCATGGTGTCGAGTACTTCTTTCACCATCTCCGGGTCGAGCGCCGAGGTCGGTTCGTCGAACAGCATGATTTTCGGTTTCATGCACAGCGCGCGGGCGATCGCCACACGTTGCTGCTGACCGCCGGACAGTTGCCCCGGGTACTTGTGCGCCTGCTCCGGAATGCGTACGCGCTCCAGGTAATGCATGGCGATTTCCTCGGCCTTGCGCTTGGGCATCTTGCGCACCCACATCGGCGCCAGGGTGCAGTTCTGCAGGATGGTCAGGTGCGGGAACAGGTTGAAATGCTGGAACACCATGCCGACTTCACGACGGATCGCTTCGATCTGCTTGAGGTCGTTGGTCAGTTCCACGCCATCGACCACGATGCGGCCCTGCTGGTGCTCTTCCAGACGGTTGAGACAGCGGATGGTGGTGGACTTGCCGGAACCCGACGGGCCGCACAGCACGATACGCTCGCCCTGACGCACATTGAGGTTGATGTCTTTCAGCACGTGGAACTGGCCGTACCACTTGTTCACGCCCTGCATCTGAATGATGCCTTCAGGGCCCACTGGCTTTTTGATTGCTTCGCTCATCGAAAAAACTCCTAACGCTTGTGGCCAGTGTCGAGCTTGCGTTCCAGGTGCATGGAATAGCGCGACATGCCAAAACAGAAAATCCAGAACACCAGGGCGGCGAACACGTAGCCTTCGGTGGCCATGCCCAGCCATTTCGGATCGGCAGCGGCTTGCTTGACGCTGTTGAGCAGGTCAAAGAGGCCGATGATGATCACAAGGCTGGTGTCCTTGAACAGCGCGATGAAGGTGTTGACGATGCCGGGAATCACCAGTTTCAGGGCTTGCGGCAGAATCACCAGGCCCATGGCGCGCCAGTAACCGAGGCCCATCGCGGCCGCGGCTTCGTACTGGCCTTTGGGGATCGCTTGCAGACCGCCGCGCACCACTTCGGCGACGTACGCCGACTGGAACAGGATCACGCCGATCAGCGCCCGCAGCAGCTTGTCGAAGTTCATGCCTTCGGGCAGGAACAGCGGCAGCATCACCGAGGACATGAACAGCACCGTGATCAATGGCACGCCGCGCCAGAACTCGATGAAGGTCACGCAGACCACACGGATCGCCGGCATGTTCGAGCGCCGGCCCAGCGCCAGGACAATCCCCAGCGGCAACGCACCGGCGATGCCGACAGTGGCGATCACCAGGGTCAGCATCAGACCGCCCCACCGGCTGGTCGGCACGGCGTCGAGGCCGAAGACGCCGCCATGCAGCAGGCACCAGGCAACGATCGGGTAGACCACCAGGAAGCTCAGGCCGTACACCGCCTTGTGCGCCACGCGCTTGATGAACAGTGGCGCCACGCCGATGACTGCCAGCCACACGGTCAGGTCCACGCGCCAGCGCAGTTCCGCCGGGTAGTAGCCGTACATGAACTGGCCGAAACGCTGCTGGATGAACACCCAGCAGGCGCCGTCCTTGGTGCAGTCGGCGCGGGTGGTGCCGACCCAGTTGGCATCGAGGATCGCCCAGCTGAGGATCGGTGGTACCACCAGGTAGATCAGGTAGAACGCGAACAGAGTCAGCAGGGTGTTGAGCCAGCTGGAGAACATGTTCGCGCGGATCCACGCCATCGGGCCGAAGACCTTGGCCGGCGGTGGCATGTCGGGTTTGAAAGTATGAGTACTCATGCGCTATTCCTTACCGCTCGATCAGCGCGATGCGCTTGTTGTACCAGTTCATCAGCAGGGAAATGCTGATACTGATCGCCAGGTACACGCTCATGGTGATGGCAATGACTTCGATCGCCTGACCGGTCTGGTTCAGCACAGTGCCGGCGAACAGCGAAACCATCTCCGGATAACCGATACCGGCCGCCAGCGAGGAGTTCTTCGCCAGGTTCAGGTATTGGCTGGTCAGCGGCGGGATGATGACCCGCAGCGCTTGCGGAATGATCACCTTGCGCAGGGTCGGGCCGTTACGCAGACCGAGCGAATGCGCCGCCTCGGTCTGGCCGTGACTGACCGACTTGATGCCCGAACGCACGATCTCGGCGATGAACGCTGCGGTGTACACCGTCAGCGCCAGGGTCAAGGCCAGCAGTTCCGGAATCAGCACCCAGCCGTCGACGAAGTTGAAGCCCTGCAGCTTCGGCATTTCCCAGTGCACAGGTGCGCCGAAGATCAGCATGCAGAGCGCCGGGATCACCAGGAACAGCGCGAGGCCGACCCAGAACTTGTGAAACGGCTCGCCGGTGGCCTCAAAGCGTTTATTGGCCCAGCGGCTCATCAGCACGATCGCGACGATGGCCACCACGATACTGACCACGAATGCCCAGAAACCGTCGGCCATCAACGCAGCCGGCATGTTCAGGCCACGGCTGCTGACGAAGAAGGTATCGCCGAAGTTGTGGGCGTTGCGCGGCCCCGGCATGGTCAGGAACACCGCGAAGTACCAGAACAGGATCTGCAGCAGTGGCGGGATGTTACGGAAAACCTCCACGTACACGGTTGCCAGTTTGGCGATGATCCAGTTCTTCGACAGGCGCGCCACACCGACGATGAAGCCGAGGATCGTGGCCAGGATCACGCCGATGATGGTCACCAGCAGCGTGTTGAGCAGGCCGATGACAAACACCCGGGCATAGCTGTCCGCTTCGGTGTAGGAGATCAGGTGTTGAGCGATGCCGAACCCGGCACTGCGCTCGAGAAAGTCGAACCCCGAAGTGATACCCCGGTGTTGCAGGTTGGTCTGGGTGTTATCGAACAGATACCAGCCCAGGGAGACCACCGCCACGATGGTGATGATCTGAAATACCCACGCACGCACTCGTGGATCGCTGAGGCTGAGCCTCTGCTTTGGTGCGCCGATTGAATTTTGCATGAAGTGCCCCGGAAATAATGGAACAGAACATCACCCGGCAGTTGGCCTGCCGGGTGACAGAACCATCAGCGCACTGGTGGTGCGTATTGAATGCCGCCGTTGGTCCACAGCGCGTTCAGGCCGCGGTCGATTTCCAGCGGAGTGCTCTTGCCGAGGTTTTTCTCGAAGATTTCGCCGTAGTTGCCGACTTGCTTGACGATCTGTACGACCCAGTCCTTCGGCAGTTTCAGGTCTTTGCCGTATTCGCCGTCTGCGCCGAGCATACGAGCGACATCCGGGTTCTTGGTCGCCTTGGCTTCAGCTTCGACGTTCTTCGAAGTGATGCCGGCTTCTTCGGTGTTCAGCAGCGCGTAGCCAACCCAACGCACGATGGCCAGCCACTCGTCGTCGCCGTTACGCACGACCGGGCCCAGAGGTTCCTTGGAAATGGTTTCCGGCAGAACTACATAGTCCTTCGGCGAAGCCAGCTTGCTGCGCTGGGCGAACAGCTGGGACTTGTCGGAGGTCAGCACGTCGCAACGACCGGATTCCAGCGATTTGGCGCTTTCATCGGAGGTGTCGAAAGTGATTGGGGTGTATTTCAGGCCGTTGCCGCGGAAGTAGTCGGAAACGTTCAGCTCGGTGGTGGTACCGGCCTGGATGCAGATGGTTGCACCGTCCAGCTCTTTGGCACTCTTCACGCCCAGCTTGTTGTTTACCAGGAAGCCGATGCCGTCGTAGTAGGTAATGAAGCCCGGGAATTTCAGGCCCATGCCCGCGTCACGGGAGCTGGTCATGGTGGTGTTACGCGACAGGATGTCGATCTCGCCCGACTGCAGCGCGGTGAAGCGCTCTTTTGCGTTCAACTGACTGAACTTGACCTTGGTCGCGTCGCCGAACACGGCAGCGGCCACGGCGCGGCAGACATCAGCATCGATACCAATGATTTTGCCTGTGGAGTCTGGAACCGAGAATCCCGGCAGACCATCGCTTACACCACACTGCACAAAACCTTTCTTCTGTACTGCATCCAGGGTTGCACCCGCCTGAGCGAACCCGCTGACACCCAGTACTGCAGCAGCAGTCACGATCGCCAGAGTGGATTTCAACATCTTCATTCAAACCTCCAGTTTTGCTCTTGTTGTGTCGGAGCTTGAGTCCAGTCGCACCCTTTTGAGGCGTTGTTGACCCGTGTTGGCTTTTTTGGGGGTCAACCGACGCAGGACCTTCGCTATGAGTCTAGTAGGAGACAATCCACATCATGGACAACTCACTTCTCACCAGTCGGCCGAACGGGCGGTAGCCCTTTCACGTTCGCTAAGCCCGTTGCGGCCATTGGCGAACATCCATCACCGGATTCTTTGCTATCCCGTCGCCGGGCGTTCACTGATAGTGTTACCGCCAGGCGCGAGATCGATTGCACGACTACCTCATAGCAAAGCCCGTACCACACCGGCTGCTGAAGCGACTGAGTGACAGGTCAATAGCAAAACTTGCACCCTTGCGACATCTTCTTAACGGATCAACCAGGCGCGCACTCGAATCACGCACTCAATGAGAGCGCCCGCACACAATTGGAGCAGCCATGACCGAGCCCTTGATTCTTCAGCCTGTTAAGCCCGCAGACGCCTGCGTGATCTGGCTGCACGGCCTCGGCGCCGACCGCTACGACTTTCTGCCGGTGGCCGAAGCGCTTCAGGAAAGCCTGCTGAGCACACGTTTCGTCCTGCCCCAGGCGCCGACCCGTCCGGTGACGATAAATGGCGGTTATGCCATGCCGAGCTGGTACGACATCAAAGCCATGAGCCCGGCCAGGGCGATCGACCGCGACGAGCTGGAAGCCTCCGCCGACCGCATCATCGAATTGATCGAAGAACAGCGAAGCAGCGGAATAGACGCTTCGCGGATTTTCCTCGCCGGTTTTTCCCAGGGTGGCGCCGTGGTCTATCACACCGCGTTTCTGAAATGGCAGGGGCCGTTGGGCGGGGTGCTGGCACTATCGACATACGCACCGACCTTCAGCGATGAACTGGCGTTGTCCGCCAGCCAGCAGCGGGTTCCGGTGCTGGCGCTGCACGGCCAGTTCGACAACGTGGTGCAGAACTCGATGGGACGCACGGCTTATGAGTATCTCAAGGTCCATGGTGTCACCGTGACATGGCAGGAATACCCAATGGAGCACGAAGTGTTACCCGAAGAAATTCGCGACATCGCGGTGTGGTTGAGCGAACGCCTGCGCTGACAATTGCGACGAAGGTCGCCCTTTGATCATCCCACTACGCCGCGCCCGTTTCTTGCATTACACTGGCCGGCGTACATTCCTTAACCAATTGATGAGATGACCGTGCTCAAAGCACTCAAGAAAATGTTCGGTAAAAGCGAGGCTGAGCAGCTCGCGCCAGTCCCCACTGCGCCGTCGCACGCCACCGGTCATCGCAACGATGCCAGCCAGGCCGACCGCCAGACGCCCCAACGCGAACCGAAACCCGCTCCAGCTGCCGCGCCCGCCACCAAGCCGGCCCGCAGCGAAGCACCGAAACCTTCCAAACCACGCCGCGAACCCAAGCCCAAGGCACCGGTGATTCCCTGGAAACTCGAAGACTTCGTCGTCGAGCCGCAGGAAGGCAAGACCCGCTTCCACGATTTCAAACTCGCCCCGGAACTGATGCACGCCATCCACGACCTGGGGTTTCCGTATTGCACGCCGATCCAGGCTCAGGTGCTGGGTTACACCCTCGCCGGCAAAGACGCCATCGGCCGCGCCCAGACCGGCACCGGCAAGACCGCCGCGTTCCTGATCTCGATCATCACCCAGCTATTGCAGACCCCGCCGCCGAAAGAGCGCTACATGGGCGAGCCACGGGCGCTGATCATCGCGCCGACCCGCGAGCTGGTGGTGCAGATCGCCAAGGACGCCGCCGACCTGACCAAGTACACCGGCCTCAACGTCATGACGTTCGTCGGCGGGATGGACTTCGACAAGCAGCTCAAGCACCTCGAAGCGCGCCATTGCGACATCCTCGTCGCGACCCCGGGCCGTCTGCTCGACTTCAACCAGCGCGGCGACGTGCATCTGGACATGGTCGAAGTCATGGTGCTGGACGAAGCCGACCGCATGCTCGACATGGGCTTCATCCCGCAGGTCCGGCAGATCATTCGCCAGACCCCACCCAAAAGCGAACGCCAGACCCTGCTGTTCTCTGCGACCTTCACCGATGACGTGATGAACCTCGCCAAGCAGTGGACCACCGATCCTGCAATCGTCGAAATCGAGGTCACCAACGTGGCCAACGAAAACGTCGAGCAGCACATCTACGCGGTGGCCGGTGCCGACAAATACAAACTGCTCTTCAACCTGGTCAACGACAACGGCTGGGAGCGGGTCATCGTGTTCGCCAACCGCAAGGACGAAGTGCGACGCATCGAAGAACGTCTGGTGCGTGACGGCATCAACGCCGCGCAACTGTCCGGCGACGTGCCGCAGCACAAGCGAATCAAAACGCTGGAAGGCTTTCGCGAAGGCAAGATCCGGGTGCTGGTCGCCACTGACGTGGCCGGGCGCGGCATCCACATCGACGGCATCAGCCACGTGATCAACTTCACCCTGCCGGAAGTCCCGGACGACTACGTGCACCGCATCGGCCGTACCGGTCGCGCTGGCGCCGACGGCGTGTCGATCAGCTTTGCCGGTGAAGACGACTCCTATCAGTTGCCGTCCATCGAAGAAAAACTCGGTCGCAAGATCAGCTGCGAAACGCCGCCGACCCATCTGTTGCGCGCAGTTGAGCGCAAGCGTCCACAGTAAGCGACGTTATAAAGAGAAGCGCAGCCGGCAACGGACTGCGCTTTTTTTTCGCCCGGATATTGTTCAATAAAACTAAAAGTCCATAATGGACAAATTAGTTTATAAAAGTCTCCGGAGTCCGACATGTCCAGTACACCTTACGTGATCGACCAAACCCAGGCCCGTGAGCTGTTGGCCCGGATCGATGTGCCGCAGATCCTGCGCAAGCTGTTCCGCGATCTCGCGGCCGGGCATGCGGTGCAACCGGCGCAGCAACTGGTGGAATTCCCCCGGGGCGCCGGGGACTTCATCAACTATCTGGGCGTATTGGCCGAAGACGGCGTGTACGGGGTCAAGACCTCGCCGTACATCGTTCGCGAACAAGGCCCGCTGGTGACGGCGTGGACGCTGCTGATGTCGATGCAGACCGGCCTGCCGCTGCTGCTCTGCGATGCCGGCGAACTGACCACTGCCCGCACCGCGGCGACCACCGCCGTCGCCGTCGATGCCCTCGCCCCCTTGAAAGCCGCACGTCTGGCCATCATCGGCAGCGGCAAGGTTGCCCAGGCGCACCTGCATTACGTCAAGACGTTGCGCGACTGGCAGAGCATCAGCGTGTTCTCGCCCACCTTGAGCGAAGACCCGACAACCATCCGCCAACTGCAAACCCTCGATTCACGGGTGAACATCGCCGCCAGCCGCGAAACCGCCATCGCCGAGGCCGACGTGATCATGCTCTGCACCTCGTCCGCAGGCCCGGTGATCGACCCGGCCACCCTGAGCAAACCGGCGCTGATCACCTCGATCAGCACCAACGCACCACGCGCCCACGAAGTGCCGCCGCAAAGCCTCAACGACATGCAGGTGTTCTGCGACTATCGTCTGACCACCCCGGGCTCGGCCGGCGAGATGCTGATCGCCAGCGAACAGCATGGCTGGGACCACAGCGCGATCCTCGGTGACCTCGCGGATCTGCTCAGCGAAAACGTGCAGCGCCCCGATTACCACCGTCACGTGTTTTTCCGCTCCATCGGTCTGGGCCTGGAGGACATCGCCCTGGCCAACGCCGTCTATCAATTGCAGCGCTGACACCGGAGATTCTCATGAGTCATGCAGATTTCATCATCATCGGCGGCGGTATCGCCGGCGCTTCCACCGGTTTCTGGCTGTCGCAGCACGGCAAGGTTGTGGTGCTGGAGCGTGAGTCGCACCCGGCCTATCACTCCACCGGGCGCTCGGCTGCGCTGTTCACTGCGGCTTACGGCACACCGCAGGTCCGGGCGTTGACCCAGGCCAGCCGCGAATTCTTCGACCATCCGCCCAGCGGCTTCTGCGAGCATCCGCTGCTGACCCCACGCGGGGAAATGACCGTGGACTTCACCGGCGACGCCGCCGAGCTGAACAATCAATACCTGAGCGCCAAGGCCACGGTGCCGCAGATGCAGTTGCTCAGCGCAGATGAAGCCTGCGCGCGGCTGCCGATCCTGCGCCGGGAGAAAGTCCATGGTGCAATCTACGACCCGACCGCCAGCGACATCGACACCGACGCCCTGCATCAGGGCTATCTGCGCGGTATCCGTCGCAACAACGGCCAGGTGCAGACCGATTGCGAAGTGCTCGGCCTGAGCCGCGACACCGACGGCGTCTGGCAAGTGCAGACCAACGGTCAGACCTTCAGCGCCCGCGTTGTCATCAATGCCGCGGGCGCCTGGGCCGACAAGATCGGTGCCCTGGCCGGCGCCCGGCCGCTGGGCCTGCAACCGAAACGCCGCGCCGCGTTCATTTTCGCCGGCCCCGAAGGCGTCGACATCCACCATTGGCCGATGCTGGTCAGCCTCGACGAATCCTTCTATATGAAGCCCGACGCCGGCATGTTCCTCGGCTCGCCGGCCAACGCCGACCCGGTCGAACCCCACGACGTTCAGCCCGACGAGCTGGACATTGCCATGGGTATCTACCAGATCGAAGAAGCGACGACCCTGACCATCCGCCGCCCGACCCGCACCTGGGCCGGCCTGCGCAGTTTCGTGGCTGACGGCGATTTGCTGTCCGGGTTCGATCCGCAAGTGCCGGGGCTGTTCTGGGTCGCGGCCCAGGGCGGTTATGGCATCCAGACCTCCCCGGCCATGGGCCAGGCCAGCGCGGCGCTGGTGCGTGGCGAATCGTTACCCGAACACCTTCAGCAATTCGGCCTGACCGCCGCCATGCTCGCCCCTGCCCGCCTGGCCTGACCGTCCGCCCGGATGACTCGCCCGACGGATTGCGGCACACTCGCAACGCCCCCGGATCACGGGGGCGTTGACGTTGCCTGGAGCTCCACAGTTATGACCGCCCCCGAACACACGCCCGAGCTGCATGACGCCGCGCTGGATAACTACCACGCCATCGCCGACGCCATTGCCACGCTGTTCTTTCCCCATGCCGAAGTGGTGTTGCATGACCTGCGCACGCAGAAGGTCGACTACATCGCCAACAACCTGTCAAAACGGGTGATCGGCGATGAATCGTCGCTGGAAGACATGCTCAGCGACGACGTCAACGAACGGAACATCGGTCCGTACGAAAAGCTCAACTGGGACGGCCAGAAGATTCGCAGCGTGAGCACCGTGCTGCGCGACAGCGAAGGTCATCCGCTGGCAGTGTTGTGCATCAACCTGAATATTTCACTGTTCGAGAATGCCAAGGCTGCGCTGGACCTGTTCCTCTCGCCGAGCAAACTGATCCCGCAACCGGACTCGCTGTTTCGCGATGACTGGCAGGAGCGGATCAACACCTTCCTGCACGCCTGGCTGCGGGAACGGCAACTGAGCCTGAACCTGCTGACCCGCGATCACAAACGCGAACTGGTGCTGGCGCTGCACGCCGAGGGGGCGTTCAAGGGCAAGAGCGCCTCGAACTATGTGGCCAATGTGCTGAACATGGGGCGGGCGACGGTGTACAAGCATTTGAAGGAATTGAAGGGCTGAAACCGTGCAGCCTGCGAAGGCTGCACGGTTTTCAGATTCAGTCGCCGTAGATGTCCGACTTGAAGTACTTCTCGGAAATCTTCTGGTATTCGCCACTGGCACGAATGCCGTCGATGGCGGTATTCAACTGGCTGACCAGTTCGGTGTTGCCCTTGCGTACCGCAATCCCCGCGCCCTCGCCCACGTACTTAGGATCCTTCAACTCAGGCCCGACAAAGGCGTAACCCTTGCCGCGCGGCATCGACAGAAAGTCGTTCAGCGGGATGGTGTCGGCGAAGATCGCGTCGAGACGCCCGGCCGCCAGGTCCATGTAGATTTCTTCGTTGTTGCCGTAGCGCTTGACGTTGATGCCCTTGGGCTCGAACACCTCGGTGGCGTAACGGTCGGTGGTGGTTGCACGCTGCACGCCGACGGTCTTGCCCTTGAGGCTGGCGTACTGGTCGTCAACCGTGGCGCCTTCCTTCATCACCAGCCGCGACGAGGTGAAATAGTACTTGTGGGTGAAGTCCACCGATTTCTTGCGGTCTTCGTTGATGGTCATGGACGACAGCGCCATGTCGATTTTCTTCACTTTCAGGGAAGGGATCAGACCGTCGAACTCGCCCTCGACCCACACGCACTTGACCTGCATCTGCGCGCACAGGGCATTGCCGATGTCGTAGTCGAAACCGACGATTTCACCCTTGTCGGTTTTCGAGGCGAAGGGCGGATACGCCGCTTCGATACCGATGCGCAGGGTTTTCTCGGCGGCGAACGCGCTGCTGCACGCCAACAGGCTCAGTGCCAGACCGGTGATGAGGGGGAATTTCTTCATGTTCGTTCTCTCGCGGGTTGTTGTTGGTTTGGCAAGAAAGAAAAAAGCAGAAACGGGGAAAGACCTTTTTTTGTACTTGTAAATCCATACTGGACTTTTACGTACAAATCGTCAATTGGGCGAGACCGGTCATTTCCGGCCGATGGTCGGGGAAGTGAACTTGAGGGAGTTGGTGATTCGGCTGGCCTCTTCGCGAGCCAGCTCGCGAAGACTGGCTCTGGGTCGACAGAGCAATTACTGCTTCCAGCGATCCGCCGCCGCATGATCGCTGTCACGACCCTCAACCCAGCGCGGGCCGTCGCTGGTGTGCTCTTTCTTCCAGAACGGTGCGCGGGTTTTCAGGTAATCCATGACGAACGCGCAGGCGTCGAACGCCGCCTGGCGGTGGGCGCTGGCGGCGGCGACAAACACGATCGGCTCGCCCGGTTCCAGCGCGCCGATGCGGTGCAGCACTTCCAGCTTCAACAGCGGCCAGCGCTGCTCCGCCTCGATGGCGATCTTGCCGAGGGCTTTTTCGGTCATGCCCGGATAGTGTTCGAGGAACATCCCGGCGACATCGAGGCCATCGTTGAAGTCGCGCACGTAGCCGACAAAACTCACCACCGCGCCGACGCCGACATTGGCCGCGTGCATCGCGTTGACTTCGGCGCCCGGATCGAACGGTTCGGACTGCACCCGAATGCGCATGGCTCAGCCTCCGGTCACAGTAGGGAAAAACGCCACTTCGTCGCCATCGACCACCGGCTCGTCGAGCTGGCAAAGGTCTTCGTTGCGCGCGCACATCAGGTTCTGTTCGCTCAATACCTCGGCGCCCTCACGTTGCGCCAACAGCGCACGAACGTCATCGACGGTGGCAAAGTCACCCTCGACCTTCACCGAATCCACGCCCAGCGCCTCGCGGTAACGGGCAAAAAACTTCACGGTCAGGTTCATGGCTGCTCCGCCTGGAAATGCCCGCTCTTGCCGCCGACCTTTTCCAGCAGACGCACGCTTTCGATGGTCATGCCACGGTCCACGGCCTTGCACATGTCGTAGATGGTCAGGGCCGCGACACTGGCGGCGGTCAGCGCTTCCATTTCGACGCCGGTCTGCCCGGACAATTTGCAGCGCGCCACGATGCGTACCGCGTCGTCGCCTTCGGCACTGAGTTCAACCTTGACGCCGGTCAGCATCAGCGGATGGCACAGGGGAATCAGATCACTGGTTTTCTTCGCCGCCTGAATGCCGGCAATGCGCGCCACGGCGAACACGTCGCCCTTGGGATGGCCGCCGCTGACGATCATCTGCAGGGTGTCGGGCAGCATGCGCACCAGCGCTTGGGCCGTCGCTTCACGGAACGTCACGGCTTTTTCGGTGACGTCGACCATGTGGGCGCGACCTTGGGAATCGAGATGGGTCAGCACGGGATTACTCCTGATCAGGAGCGCCGATTGTAAACCCGAGGGTCAGAATTGCGCACATAAAAAACCGGGCGACGTTGCAGTCGCCCGGTTCGGTTTGGCGGTTACAGATGCGATTCGGCGTATTCGGCCAGAATCGAGCGAGGCACCCCTTGCAGGGTGATGTGCACACCGTTGGGGAAATCCTTGAAACGTTCGGTCAGGTAGGTCAGCCCGGAGCTGGTCGCGGACAGGTAAGGGGTGTCGATCTGTGCCAGGTTGCCCAGGCACACCACTTTGGAACCGGCGCCGGCCCGGGTGATGATGGTTTTCATCTGGTGCGGCGTGAGGTTCTGGCATTCGTCGATCAGGATCAGGCTCTGCTGGAAGCTGCGACCGCGAATGTAGTTGAGCGATTTGAACTGCAACGGCACTTTGCTGAGGATGTAGTCGACGCTGCCATGGGTGTTTTCGTCATCCATGTGCAAGGCTTCGAGGTTGTCGGTGATCGCGCCCAGCCAAGGCTCCATCTTTTCCGCCTCGGTGCCGGGCAGGAAGCCGATTTCCTGGTCCAGGCCCTGCACGCTGCGGGTGGCGATGATGCGCCGATAGCGCTTGCTGACCATGGTCTGCTCGATCGCCGCGGCCAGCGCCAGAATGGTTTTACCCGAGCCGGCGGCGCCGGACAGGTTGACCAGGTGAATGTCCGGATCCAGCAGCGCATACAACGCCAGGCTCTGATAGATGTCCCGCGGCTTGAGGCCCCAGGCTTCCTGGTGCAGCAGCGGTTCCTGGTGCAGGTCGAGGATCAGCAGCTTGTCCTCTTCGATCTCCTTGATCCAGCCGACGAAGCCTTGCTCATCAATGATGAACTCGTTGATGTGCACGGCTGGCAGGTTGTCGATCAATTGCACCTGATGCCAGGTGCGGCCGTGGTCCTGACGGGTTTCGACCTTGCTCACGCGGTCCCAGAAGGAGCCGGTCATGTTGTGATAGCCGTTGGGCAGCAGGGACACGTCGTCGACCAGTTGGTCGGTGCTGTAGTCCTCGGCGTCGATCCCGCAGGCGCGCGCCTTGAGGCGCATGTTGATGTCTTTGGTGACCAGCACCACCGGTTTGCTCGGTTCGCGGGTGTGCAGGTCGATCAGTTGGTTGATGATTTTGTTGTCGTTCAGATGCTCGGGCAGAATCAGGTTCGATTCGGCCTGCTTGCTCATCAGAATCGACAGCAAGCCCTTCGGGCCGCCCTTGCCGCGCTGGATCGGCACGCCCTGTTCGACGTCATCGGGTGAGGCATCGCCCAGGGTCTTGTCGATCAGCCGGATCGCCTGACGGCATTCGGCGGCCACGCTGTGATGCCCGCTCTTGAGCTTGTCCAGCTCTTCAAGCACGGTCATCGGGATCGCGACGTGGTGTTCTTCGAAATTCAGCAGGGCATTCGGATCGTGAATCAGTACGTTGGTATCGAGTACATAAAGGATTGGCTGGTTGGAGGAAGGGCTACGTCCGTGATCATCCATACTCGGTCACCTTTGTGGGAGCCATTCGACGCAATACCTCGGCGGTGCTGCGCCTCGAAGTGACTGCCGAATCCACCTGCACAGCTTTTGTCGGGATAGCAGGTGAACCGCACACAAACTGGGTCTTGGAAGACGCCACCTGTGTTGCAGGTTTCGGCGGTCTGACTTCGTAATACTCCAAAACCCGTGACAGAAAAAAGCACTTTGACGCTTTTTTGAAGTTTATTTTGCAAAGTGACGAAAAGCCCTTGGCGGACCGCCCTGCCCCCGTTAGAGTCGGAAGTCCGCCTGCATCGAATTCCTCAAAAAATTCATCCCAAGCCCAATGTTTCCGGGCTCTTGCCGTTTTTCAGCGAAACGCGTCCTGACAGTCTTCCCAGCCGATGCCGCTTTGCGCGGTTTGCGTGATCAGCCACGGCAACGCGGTCTTCACCGCATCCTGCTTCATGTTGAAATTGATCACCCCATGCCGCCACAGCAGCATCAGGGTCAGCACCCGCTGCGCACTCTGGCTGCCCTTGAGCTTGCCGGCACCGTCCTGGGCATCGATGTCCCACAGCGCCACTTGCAGGCCCTGACTGTTGAAGAAGCTGCGGGCATCGCTGCGACGTTGGCCTTCCGGTGGACGGAACAGCGGCACGTAGTTTTCCGGCAGCTTGTTCCTGACCAGATCGGCACTGCGCCGCACCGAATCCTGCCAGTCCTGCCAGTGGCTGTGCGAGCGGAACTCCCAGCCTTGCACGCCGACGCACTGCTGCGAAAACGCCGCTTGCAGGCTGCTGACGGAGCGGTCAGCCAGCCGCGCCTGAACATCCTTGCCCAACATGAAGAACGTGCCACTGAGGTTCGACTTGCGCAGGTACTCGGTGAGCCAGTCGGTGTTGTCCGGTTGCAGGTTGGCGGCGCTGTCGAAACTCAGCAGAAACAGGCGATCGTGCATGTCGTCGCCGTTGCGCTCGTAGTCTCCGAAATGATCGAGTTCGCTGCTGGTCTGCGGCGACAGCGCAGCCTTGCGCATCAGCTCATCGAGGTATTGCAGGTGGAAGACCCGGCTCGGTTCGGCCCACCTGGTGTAATAACTTTCGTCGCTGACCACGAATTTGGCGGCCTGCTCGCGCAGGGTCGGCAAGTCTTCGACGAGGAAGCAGAACGAAGCGTCCTGATCGCAGCTTTGCTGGGCGAAGTTGTAATTGGCGAGCAGGCGCTGCCACAGGCGCTCGCGCAGGCTGTTGATGGCGTCCAGATTGACCGTGCGCAGCCCCAGGCGCTGGGCCAGCGCCGCCTCATCCAGCGCTTCGGTACCGAGCAGGCCTCGGGCGAACATCAGGATTTCCGCCCGCGAGGCGACGTCGAACAGGGTCGGATTGTCGAGTTTTTCCGGCCAGGTACTGCGATCCAGCGTCGTGATGTCGCCCGGCGCCGCAACGGCACCGACGCTCAACAGCCACGCGGTGAAAAAAAGAACAATGCGCAAAGGGTGTCTCCGTTACAAAACCCGCGCCGCACTATAGCCGATCCGGCTGGCAAACCGCCGATCACCTATGGACGCGATAGCTGGAGTCATCCGCCCCAACCCCCTAGAATCGCCCCCACGATTAAAGGAGACGACTTCATGCTGATGGTGATTTCCCCCGCCAAGACCCTCGATTACGAAACACCGCCGGCGACCCAGCGCTTCACTCAGCCGCAATACCTCGACCACTCTCAGGAACTGATCCAGCAACTGCGCGAGCTGAGCCCGGCGCAGATCAGCGAACTGATGCACGTGTCCGACAAGATCGGCGGCCTCAACGCCGCGCGTTTCGGCAACTGGACACCGGCTTTCACCCCGGAAAACGCCAAGCAGGCGCTGCTGGCCTTCAAGGGCGACGTCTACACCGGACTCGACGCCCAGAGCTTCAGCGAAGCCGATTTCGACTACGCGCAACAGCACCTGCGCATGCTCTCCGGTCTCTATGGTTTGCTGCGTCCACTCGACCTGATGCAACCGTATCGTCTGGAAATGGGCACCAAACTGGCCAATGCCCGCGGCAAGGACCTGTACGCATTCTGGGGCACGCGCATCAGCGAATGGCTGAACCAAGCGCTGGCCGATCAAGGCGATGACCTGCTGCTGAACCTGGCGTCCAACGAATATTTCTCGGCAGTCAAACGCACGGCGTTGAACGCGCGGATCATCAACACCGAGTTCAAGGACCTGAAGAACGGCCAGTACAAGATCATCAGCTTCTACGCCAAGAAGGCGCGGGGCCTGATGAGCCGCTTCGTGATCCAGGAAAAAATCAACGATCCGACCCTGCTCAAACAGTTCGATGTGCAGGGTTATCGCTACAGCGCCGAGCAATCGAAACCGGATAATCTGGTGTTTCTACGCGATCACGCCCCCGAATAAAGCATGCCTAATGCACGACTCTTTATATGAAGAGTCGTGCAGCTCGCACGATGTCAAAAAACCCTCGCCCCATTCGCCATTTTACTGGCGCCAGAAAAACCTCCCTGTCTTTTCTAAGATTAGTTTCACTCGACACTGATCATTTTTTTCAGTAGTGGCACCTAAATTTTTTCACCGTAGTGGCATAAAACTATCTAACGTGATTTTCCGCCTGTTATTAAAGGTCGAAAACGAAACTGCTATCAAATTGATACTGGTGCCATCTCTGACAATATTTCAAGAAATTTCAGATTTCGCGATGAGCGGACAGGAACTTCGTCAGAATGCATAGCTCATACCACCGGTAACGATTCTCGCCGAGTTTGTACGAGATAACTTACGCGGAGCAGATGGCCATGTAACCAAGTTGTCACAGCAACTTGCCTAGATGACTAACTAGTCTCAAAACAGACGATGGACAGGAGATACGCACCATTAATATCCCCTACAAAGGCCATGGCCGCGCCCTTATAAACGTGCTCGCATGAGCACCCAACCGCTTGATTTACTGGACTTTCGTCCTGACATCGAGCGCGCAAGACGATTGCACAAGCGTCTTCTCCAAAGAAGATCGGCTGCATAACAGGGCACGTCATAACAACAAGGCCTGGTTGCGCACATCTTGAGTGCACTTATTTAGACACTCGGAACTTAAGTATGCCTGCACACGGCATTGTGACGCCTGTAAGTCACACTTTCGAGTGCACTAAAAACGCTGAACACCATTAACTCCGGCCCTCTAAGGCCTGATATATACAGAGGTAATTGCGATGCGCATCAGCATATTTGGTTTGGGTTACGTTGGCGCAGTATGTGCCGGTTGCCTGTCTGCTCGGGGCCACGACGTGGTGGGCGTCGATGTTGCCAAAGACAAGATCGACATGATCAACGCTGGCAAATCTCCCATTGTCGAACCGGGGCTGGGTGAGTTGCTGGCGCAAGGTATCCAGACCGGTCGTCTGCGCGGTACGACCAACTTCGCCGAGGCGATTCGCGACACCGACCTGTCGATGATCTGCGTCGGTACGCCGAGCAAGAAGAACGGTGACCTGGAACTGAATTACATCGAAGCGGTATGCCGCGAGATCGGTTTTGTCCTGCGTGAAAAGTCCACCCGCCACACCATCGTGGTGCGCAGCACCGTATTGCCGGGCACCGTGGCAAACGTTGTCATCCCGATCCTCGAAGACTGCTCCGGCAAGAAGGCCGGCGTCGATTTCGGCGTGGCAGTCAACCCTGAGTTCCTGCGTGAGTCCACCGCGATCGCCGACTACGACCTGCCACCGATGACCGTCATCGGCGAGTTCGACAAGGCTTCGGGTGACGTTCTGCAATCGCTGTACGAAGAACTCGACGCACCGATCATCCGCAAGGACATCGCCGTCGCCGAGATGATCAAGTACACCTGCAACGTCTGGCACGCCACCAAAGTGACCTTCGCCAACGAGATCGGCAACATCGCCAAAGCGGTGGGCGTCGATGGCCGCGAAGTGATGGACGTGGTCTGCCAGGACAAGACCCTCAACCTGTCCCAGTACTACATGCGCCCGGGCTTCGCCTTCGGCGGTTCGTGCCTGCCCAAAGACGTGCGCGCCCTGACCTACCGCGCCGGCTCCCTGGACGTCGAAGCGCCGCTGCTCAACTCGCTGATGCGCAGCAACGAATCGCAAGTGCAGAACGCCTTCGACATCGTTGAAAGCCACGACAAACGCAAAGTCGCCCTGCTGGGCCTGAGCTTCAAGGCCGGCACCGACGACCTGCGCGAAAGTCCGCTGGTGGAACTGGCCGAGATGCTGATCGGCAAGGGTTACGACCTGAGCATCTACGACAGCAACGTCCAGTACGCCCGTGTCCACGGCGCGAACAAGGACTACATCGAGTCGAAGATCCCGCACGTATCGTCCCTGCTCAACGCGGACTTCGATTCGGTGATCGACAACTCCGACGTGATCATCCTCGGCAACCGCGACGAGAAGTTCCGCGCCCTGGCCGAAGAAGCGCCGCAGGGCAAGCAGGTGATCGACCTGGTGGGCTTCATGTCCAAGGCCACCAGCGCCGGTAGCCGTACCGAAGGGATCTGCTGGTAACACAGCAGCAAGCCTCGAGCTTCAAGCCGCACGCCGTGAATCGGCGGGCGGCCTGAAGCCCCCATCACCTTCGGATGACGGTCATGTCCAAGCTCAAACATTTTTTTCTGCAATCCGCCGGCTGGCTTTTGTTTCTGAGCCTGCTGATGGGCCTGGCCCTGATGCTGCCCACGTCCACGTTCGACTCCGAGTCGAAGGACTTCATTTTCCTGATTGGCGCCGTGGGTATCTGGCGCTACTCGATGGGTGCCACGCACTTTGTGCGCGGCATGATTTTTCTCTACATCGTCTACCCGCATCTGCGCCGCAAGGTTCGCAAGCTGGGTAAGGCGGCGGACCCGTCCCATGTGTTTCTGATGGTCACCAGTTTTCGCATCGACGCGTTGACCACCGCGCAGGTTTACAGCTCGGTGATCCGCGAAGCCATCGACTGCGAACTGCCGACCACCGTGGTCTGCTCCATCGTCGAAATGTCCGATGAGCTGCTGGTCAAGGCGCTGTGGGCGCGGATGAATCCGCCAGACCGCGTGAAACTCGACTTCGTGCGCATCCCCGGCACCGGCAAACGTGATGGCCTGGCTTATGGTTTCCGCGCAATCTCCCGTCACCTGCCGGACGACCGCGCCGTGGTGGCCGTGATCGACGGCGACACCGTGCTCGGCGAAGGCGTGGTGCGCAAAACCGTGCCGTGGTTCCAGATGTTCGGCAACGTCGGCGGCCTGACCACCAACGAGTTCTGCGAAGTGCGCGGCGGCTACATCATGAGCGAATGGCACAAGCTGCGTTTCGCCCAGCGCCACATCAACATGTGCTCGATGGCCCTGTCCAAACGCGTGCTGACCATGACCGGGCGCATGTCGGTGTTTCGCGCCACCGTGGTCACCAACCCGGAATTCATCGCCGACGTCGAAAGCGACTCGCTGCAACACTGGCGCCTGGGCCGTTTCAAGTTTTTGACCGGCGACGACAAGTCGAGCTGGTTCAGCCTGATGCGTCTGGGCTACGACACCTTCTACGTGCCGGACGCCGCGATCAACACCGTTGAACACCCGCCGGAAAAGAGCTTCATCAAGGCCAGCCGCAAACTGATGTTCCGCTGGTACGGCAACAACCTGCGCCAGAACTCCCGAGCGCTGGGCCTGGGCGTGAAACGCCTCGGCGCCTTCACCTCGGTGGTGCTGTTCGACCAGCGCGTATCGATGTGGACATCCTTGCTCGGCCTGACCGTGGCGATCATCGCCAGCTTCAAGTACGGCACCGCGTTCATCCTGGTTTACCTGCTGTGGATCGGCATCACCCGTCTGATCCTGACGTTGCTGTTGTCGTGCTCAGGTCACCGGATCGGTCCGGCCTACCCGGCGATTCTCTATTACAACCAGATCGTCGGTGCGCTGGTGAAGATCTACGTGTTCTTCCGCCTCGACCAACAATCCTGGACTCGCCAACCCACTTCCCTGACCCGTGATCTCGCCAGCTTTCAACGTTGGTTCAACACCTGGTCGTCTCGGACCATGACCTTCTCCGCCGGCAGCATTTTCGTCGCCGTGCTGCTGCTGATGGTCTGACCTGCCCCTATTGAATTAACAAGGAAATCGCCCCCATGAATACCGCCGTCAACGCCAACGTAGTGCATGAATCCGAAGCCCAGCGCCAGCACGCCCGGGTGAAAATCCCGGCCAAGCTGCGTTTCTTCGGCCCCGACCGGACTCCGGTTGAAGCGCGGGTCCTTGACCTGTCCGCCGGTGGTCTGGCGTTCAACGCCGGACAACTGCCGCTGACCGTCGGCGAGGTGTACAAGGCGCGTCTGCAATTCGTCATCGACAACCTCGGCCTGGCCATGGACGTTGAACTGCAAGTGCGTTCCTACGACCGCCAGACGGGTCGTGCTGGCTGCCAGTTCCAGAACCTCGAGCCGCAGGACATTTCCACCCTGCGCCACCTGATCACTTCGCACCTGGCCGGCGACATCGTCAGCATCGGCGAAGTGTTGGCAACCCTGCAGCGCGACAACTTCACCAAGGCCCGCAAGGTCAAGGACGGCGACTCCGGCATGACCCCGTTCGGGCGTCTG
Source organism: Pseudomonas sp. PHC1 (assembly GCF_046487845.1). NCBI lineage: Bacteria > Pseudomonadati > Pseudomonadota > Gammaproteobacteria > Pseudomonadales > Pseudomonadaceae > Pseudomonas > Pseudomonas sp. PHC1. Next base: position 13,526 of record NZ_JBJXHJ010000015.1, on the reverse strand, counting down.
AAAGCGGTGACGTTCAGCGCCGGTATCTTCGCGGTCGGCCTGGTGGCGGCGGGGTTCATTTTCAAATCGGTGTACAGCATGTACTTCGTCAGCCATGCGCAGGCCGGTCTGGTCAGCGTGCCGGGGATGAACATCACCATGCCGCGCGACGGCACCGTACAGAGCCTGGTCAAATCCGACGGCATTGCCGCCAAGGGCGCCCCACTGGCGACTTTCAGCACCAGCATGCTCGACGTACTCAAAGGTCACCTGGAAGAAGATCAACTGTCCCCGGCCAAGGTTGAAGAACTGTTCGGCAAACAGATGACCGGCACCCTGACCTCCCCTTGCGATTGCACCGTGGCCCAGCAACTGGTGGCTGACGGTCAGTACGCCAGCAAGGGCGACGTGATCTTCCAACTGGTGCCGCGCAACACCCAGGCCACCGTCGATGCGCGCTTCTCCTATCGCCAGTTCGGCGACGTGCGTCCGGGCACCCCGGTGAGCTTCCAGATCGCCGGCGAAGACAAGACCCGCACCGGCAAGATCGTCAGCAGCACCAGCCTGAAAAGCGCCGACCTGTCCTCCGACATCCGCGTGCAGATCCAGCCGGACGAGCCGCTGGACAGCCGCTTTGCCGGCCGCCCGGTGGAAGTCAACAGCGACCGTGGTCCGAACCTGAACTGGCTGATCGACAAAGCCATGGCTGCCGGTCTTTAAGTCGAGGACATGCCCGTGACGAGCCCTATCAGAATCCTGCCGGTCCCGCTGACGCTGGCCATGGCAATCGCCCTGGCCGGTTGCGCCGGCCTGCCCGACCAGCGTCTGGCCAACGAAGCGCTCAAGCGCGGTGACACCGCGACCGCCGCGCAGAACTACCGTGCGCTGGCCGACCTGGGTTACAGCGAAGCCCAGGTGGGCCTTGCCGATATCCAGGTCGACAGCCGCGACCCGGAACAAATGAAACAGGCCGAAGCCACCTACCGCGCCGCCGCCAGTGTTTCGCCGCGTGCCCAGGCCCGACTCGGCCGTTTGCTGGTGGCCAAGCCCGGCTCCACCGAAGCCGAGCATCAGGAAGCCGAAAGCCTGCTGAAAAAGGCCGCCGCCAGTGGCGAAGGCAACACGCTGATCCCGCTCGCGATGCTGTACCTGCAATACCCGCACAGCTTCCCGAACATCAACGCGCAGCAACAGATCGATCAGTGGCGCAAATCCGGTTACCCGGAAGCGGGTCTGGCCCAAGTGTTGCTGTATCGCACCCAGGGCACTTACGACCAGCACCTGGATGACGTGGAAAAGATCTGCAAGGCCGCGCTCAACACCACCGACATCTGCTACGTCGAGCTGGCCACGGTCTATCAGAAACGTGGCGCGCCGGAGCAACAGGCCGAGCTGATCAAACAACTGCAGGCCGGTTACAGCCGCGGCACCGTCAGCGCTCAACGGATGGATTCGGTGGCCCGTGTGCTGGCCGATTCGACCCTGGGCAAGACCGACGAAAAAACCGCGCAGTCGCTGCTCGAGCCCATCGCTCCGGGCTACCCGGCGTCGTGGGTCACCCTTGCGCAACTGCTCTACGACTTCCCGGAACTGGGCGACGTCGACCAGATGATGAAGTACCTGGACAACGGCCGCGCCGCCGACCAGCCGCGCGCCGAACTGTTGCTGGGCAAGCTCTACTACGAAGGCAAACTGGTCCCGGCCGACGCCAAAGTCGCCGAGGAACATTTCCAGAAAGCCCTCGGCCGTGAAGTCGCCGCCGATTACTACCTCGGCCAGATCTACCGCCGTGGCTACCTGGGCAAGGTCTATCCGCAGAAGGCCCTCGACCATCTGCTGACCGCTGCGCGCAACGGCCAGAACAGCGCCGACTTCGCCATCGCCCAGCTGTTTTCCCAAGGCAAGGGCACCAAGCCCGACCCAGTCAACGCCTACGTGTTCAGCCAGTTGGCCAAGGCGCAAAACACCCCGCAAGCCGATGAGCTGGCGACCACCCTCGCCGCGCAACTGCCGCCCGAGCGTCTGGCCGAAGCCCGGCGCCTGCTGCAACAGGAGCAGGCGGCCCGTGGCGCCCTGAACCAGAACACGCTGCAACTGCACGCCCTGCAAGAAGAAGACGGCGAGGAAAAACTATGAAATTGAATCCCTTTGTGAAGGCCGGTATTGGCCTCACGTTCGCGCTGATCTGGTCTTGCCCGACCCTGGCCGCGATGACGGAATCGAAGAACTTCGGCCTCGAAGTGAAAATCACCGGCCAATCCGAAGACGACCGCGACCTCGGCACCGCCAGCGGCGGCGACGTCAACGGCCTCGGCCTCGACCTGCGCCCGTGGGTCTACGGCGAAAGCGGCGCGTGGAGCGCCTACGCCATGGGCCAGGCCGTGACCTCGACCGACATCATCGAGACCGACACCCTGCAGCAGTCCGACAGCGAAGGCACCCAGACCACCGACAACGGCGACCGCAAGACCAAGAAAAACTACCTGGCGATGCGCGAGTTCTGGGTCGGCTACAGCGGCCTGACGCCCTACCCCGGCGAGATCCTCAAGTTCGGTCGCCAGCGTCTGCGCAATGACGACGGCCAGTGGCGCGACACCAACATCGAAGCCCTGAACTGGACCTTCGACACCACCCTGCTGCGCGCCAACGCCGGTGTCGCCGAACGCTTCAGCGAATACCGCACCGACTTGAAAGAGCTGGCACCGAAAGACAAGGATCGCCTGCATGCCTATGCCGATGCCGCTTACCAGTGGACGCCGGGGCAATGGGTCGGGATTCGTGGTCACCACACCCACGACGACGGCAAACTCGATTACGCCGAACCAGGCGTACCGCGCGACTCGCTGGATAAAACCCAGAACGGCGACCTCAGCTGGCTCGGCCTGACCGCCGACAGCGACGCCTACAACTGGCGCAACACCAACACCGTCAACTACTGGGGCAGCATCACCGGCATGAGCGGCGACCGCGACACGGTCAACGCCCTCAACGCCGATGGCACCCGCCCGGCCCAGGCCAAGCGCAGCGACAACGTCGACGGCTGGGCCACCGACATCGGTGTGCGCCTGCGCCTCGATCCGCAATGGCAGGTCGGTGCGGCGTATGCCCGTGCCAGCGCCGATTACGAACAGAACGGCCTGGAAAGCAACCGCTCGAACTACACCGGTACACGTTCGCGCGTACACCGTTTCGGCGAGGCCTTCCGTGGCGAAATGAACAACATGCAAACCGCCACTCTGTTCGGTTCCTGGATGCTCAACGACCAGTACGACGCCAGCCTGATCTACCACAAGTTCTGGCGCGTGGACGGCAACAAGCCGGTGGGCAGCAATGGCATCAACGCCGTGGAAAACAACACCGACGACGTCACCGGCGCGATCCTTTCCAGCACCTCGCTGCCACTGCAGGACGGCAACAAGGATCTGGGCCAGGAAATGGATCTGGTGGTCACCAAGTACTTCAAGCAAGGCTTGCTGCCGGCAGCGCTGAGCCAGTCGATCGACGAGCCGTCGGCGCTGGTGCGTTTTCGTGGCGGTGTGTTCAAGCCGGGTGACGCCTATGGCAGCCAGGTCGATTCGTACATGCACCGCGCGTTCATCGACGTGATCTGGCGCTTCTGATGCTGACCGCCAAGGGAGTGCCCGACATGAACAGTGCCCGCAAAGGCTCACTCTGCCTGCTGGCCGGCGCGATGCTGCTGGCCTCGGCCGGCGCCTTCGCCAGTGTGGAACCCACCAAGCCGGTGACCACTGCCAAAGAGCTGCAACAGGCCAAGACCTACACCGTCAGCAGCGCGCCGACCGAAGCGCTGGAACTGGCCAAGCCGACATTGCCCGACCTCTCCGGCTACACCGCCGAAGCCGCCGCCGCGAAAATCGTGCGCAGCAAACCGGGCAAGATCAGCGTGCGCCGGATGATGCAGGAAGACGCCCTGAAGGACTTCATCGGCGGCGACAACAAGATGGCCGAATGGGTGGTGCGTCAGCACGGTATCCCGCAGGCGATCTTCGTCGACGACGGCTACATGAACCTGAAAGAGCTGGCGCAGAAACTGCCCAAGCAGTACTTCAGCGAAACCTCGCCGGGTGTCTACTTGGCCAAGTTGCCGATCGTGGTCGGCCGTAAAGGCATCCTCGAAATCGACGGCCAGACCCAGGAGTTGCGCCTGTCCCAGGAGGCCGGTTCGTTCCTGGTCAACGACGGTCAGTTGTTCGTGCGTGACACCAAGGTCACCGGCTGGCGCGAGAAGGAAAACGGCCCGGCGACCTTCCGTTCGCCGAAGGAATTCCGTCCGTTCCTGCTGGCCTGGGGTGGCACCGAGACCTACATCGTCAACAGCAAGATGGCCAGCTTCGGCTACGCCAACAGTAAGTCCTACGGCGTGAGTATTTCCCAGTACACGCCAAACATGGCCAAGGTGCTCAAGCGTCCCGAGCCGACCGGCTGGATCGTCGGCTCCGAGTTCTCGGACATGTGGTACGGCTTCTACTGCTACGAGACCCGCGACTTCGTGGTCAAGGGCAACACCTACAAGGACAACATCGTCTACGGCATCGACCCGCATGACCGCTCCCACGGTCTGATCATTGCCGAGAACACGGTGTACGGCACGAAGAAGAAGCACGGGATCATCATTTCCCGTGAGGTGAACGACAGCTTCATCTTCAACAACAAAAGCTACGACAACCACCTCTCGGGGCTGGTGATCGACCGTAACAGCGTGAACAACCTGATCGCCTACAACGAGATCTACAAGAACCACACCGACGGCATCACCCTCTACGAGTCCGCCGACAACCTACTGTGGGGCAACAAGGTCATCAGCAACAAGCGCCACGGCATCCGCATTCGTAACAGCGTGAACATCCGCCTCTACGAAAACGTCGCCATGGCCAACGGCCTGACCGGCGTCTACGGGCACATCAAGGACCTGACCGACACCGACCGTGACATCAAGCTCGACCCGTTCGACGCCCAGGTTTCGCTGATCGTGGTCGGCGGTGAACTGGCGGCCAACGGCAGCGGTCCGCTGTCGATCGATTCGCCCTTGAGTGTCGAGCTGTATCGCGTGTCGATGCTGGCGCCGACCAAATCCAGCGGCATCAGCTTCAACGGCATCCTCGGCGAACGCCAGGATGAAATTCTCGACCTGCTGGTGCGCCAGCAGAAAGCCGTGCTGATCGACCCTGTCGAACGCCAGACCGAATTGCAGGACTGAGGATACTTTTATGCACCCACACTTGATCAAATTACTCAGCCTGTCGGCCCTGACCGTGGGCATCCTGGCGGCCAGCAACGGCGCCCGCGCGGACGAAGTGAAAGCGCCAACGTTCACCGCTGAACCGTGCTGCAACCTGTGCCCGGCCGCCCATGACGCGAAGAACTACACCACGCGTTATCAGCAGAACTTCACCACCCTGGTGCAGGCCCAGGGCGACTGGCTGTTCCGGACCCAGGAAGACCTGCGCACCGAGTTCAATACCACCCCGTCCGGCTACAAACGCCTGCAACAGCTGCACGATGCGTTCAAGGCCAAAGGCGTCGAACTGGTGATCGTCTACCAGCCGACCCGAGGCCTGGTGAACCGCAACAAGCTCAACCCGGCGGAAAAAGCCGCGTTCGATTACGAGAAAGCGCTGGGCAACTACAAAACCATGCTCGGCCGTTTCGCCAAGATGGGCTATGTAGTGCCGGACCTGTCGCCGCTGACCAACGAATCGCTGCCGGAGACCCTGCCCGCCCACGACTTCTACTTCCGCGGCGACCAGCACTGGACCCCATACGGCGCCCAGCGCACGGCAAAAATCGTCGCTGAGAAGGTCAAGCAGATCCCGGCCTTCGCCGACATTCCCAAGCGTGAGTTCGAAACCAAACGCTCCGGACGCATGGGCAAGACCGGCACCCTGCACAACATGGCCGGGCAATTGTGCGGCACCAGTTACGCGATCCAGTACATGGACCAATTCACCACCGAGCCGAAAGGCGAAGCCGGTGACGGCGACCTGTTCGGTGACTCCGGCAATCCGCAAATCACCCTGGTCGGCACTTCGCACAGCGGCAAGAACTACAACTTCGCCGGCTTCCTCCAAGAAGCCATCGGTGCCGACATCCTCAACGTCGCCTTCCCCGGCGGCGGTCTGGAAGGTTCGATGCTGCAGTACCTGGGCAGCGACGAATTCCAGAAGACTCCGCCGAAAATCCTTATCTGGGAATTCTCGCCGCTGTACCGCCTCGACCAGGAAACCATCTATCGCCAGATGATGGCGCTGCTCGACAACGGCTGCGAAGGCAAAGAGGCGCAAATGTCCGCCAGCACCACGCTCAAGCCGGGCGGCAAACAAGAACTGCTGGTCAACAGCAAGAACCTGAACCTGCAGAACAGCAACCATCAGGTCGACATCCGCTTCGCCGACACCTCGGTGAAAACCCTGCAAGCCACCCTCTGGTACATGAACGGTCGCCACGAGGACATCAAGATCGAGAAACCGGAAACCTCCGAAACCGACGGTCGTTTCGCCTTTGAGCTGCGCACGGACGAAGACTGGGCCTCGCAAAACCTGCTGGCGGTCGAAGTCCAGGGCCCGGAAGCGGGCACCGCGCCACAGAAAGTCGAAGCGAAAATCTGCAAACGCAACGTATTCCCGGGCGCTGGGCAACAAACCGCTCAGGTCGGGCAATGAGGTCTGCTATGCGAAATCCGAAACTGAACACTCTTCTGGCGCCGACACTGCTGGGGCTGGCGATCTTCGCCGGCACTGCGCAGGCCGCCGCGCCGCTGCGTCCTCCTCAGGGCTACTTTGCACCTGTGGATAAATTCAAGACCGGCGACAAGAGCGAAGGCTGTGATGCGATGCCGACGCCCTACACCGGCCCGCTGCAATTTCGCAGCAAGTACGAAGGCTCGGACAAGGCCCGCGCGACGCTGAACGTGCAATCGGAAAAAGCTTTTCGCGACACCACCAAAGACATCACCACCCTGGAGCGCGGCACCGCCAAGCGAGTGATGCAGTTCATGCGCGACGGACGCCCGGAACAGCTGGAATGCACGCTGAACTGGTTGACGGCGTGGGCCAAGGCCGACGCATTGATGTCGAAAGACTTCAACCACACCGGTAAGTCGATGCGCAAATGGGCGCTGGGCAGCATGGCCTCTTCGTACATTCGCCTGAAGTTCTCCGACTCCCATCCGCTGGCCCAGCATCAGCAGGAAGCGCAGGTGATCGAAGCCTGGTTCAGCAAGATGGCCGATCAGGTGGTCAGCGACTGGGACAACCTGCCGCTGGAAAAAACCAACAACCACTCGTACTGGGCCGCGTGGTCGGTGATGGCGACGTCGGTTGCGACCAACCGCCGCGATCTGTTCGATTGGGCGGTCAAGGAATACAAGGTCGGCGCCAATCAAGTCGATGCCGACGGCTTCCTGCCGAACGAACTCAAGCGCCAGCAACGCGCCCTCGCCTATCACAACTACGCCCTGCCACCGCTGGCGATGATCGCCAGTTTCGCCCAGGTCAACGGTGTCGATCTGCGCCAGGAAAACAATGGCGCGCTCAAACGCCTGGGGGACCGGGTACTGGCCGGGGTGAAGGATCCGGATCAGTTCGAGAAGAAGAACGGCAAAGAGCAGGACATGACCGACCTGAAAGAGGACATGAAATTCGCCTGGCTCGAACCGTTCTGCACCCTCTACACCTGCCCGCCGGATGTGCTGGAGAAGAAGCACGGCATGCAGCCGTTCAAGACTTTCCGCCTCGGCGGCGACCTGACCAAGGTCTACGACCCGTCCCATGAAAAGGGCAACAAAGGCAGTTAGTCGCTGATCGGCTGATCGTTCCCACGCTCCGCGTGGGAATGCAGCCCGGGACGCTCCGCGTCCCAAAGCGTGACGCAGAGCGTCACAAGAGGCATTCCCACGCAGACGGTTCGACGTGGGAACGATCGTAGCTCTCCAGTTTTCAGTGGGGGGTTTGGGGGGGCTTTGGCCCTTGACTGTTGGTTCAAACATGGAGAGATCGGGATGGTATTTTCATCCAACGTGTTCCTGTTTCTGTTCTTGCCGATCTTTCTCGGCTTGTACTACCTGAGCGGGCAACGCTATCGCAACCTGCTGCTGCTGATCGCCAGCTACGTGTTCTACGCGTGGTGGCGGGTGGACTTCCTGGCGCTGTTCGCCGGCGTCACCCTGTGGAACTACTGGATCGGCCTGAAAGTCGGCGCCGCCGGCGTGCGCACCAAACCGGCCCAGCGCTGGCTGCTGCTCGGCGTGGCGGTGGACCTGTGCATCCTCGGCTACTTCAAGTACGCCAACTTCGGGGTCGACAGCATCAACGCGATCATGACCTCCATGGGACTTGAGCCGTTCATCCTGACCCACGTACTGCTGCCGATCGGTATCTCGTTCTACATCTTCGAGTCGATCAGCTACATCATTGACGTCTATCGCGGCGACACCCCGGCCACCCGCAACCTGATCGACTTCGCGGCGTTCGTGGCGATCTTCCCGCACCTGATTGCCGGCCCGGTGCTGCGCTTCCGTGACCTGGCCGACCAGTTCAACAACCGCACCCACACCCTCGACAAGTTCTCCGAGGGCTGCACGCGGTTCATGCAGGGTTTCATCAAGAAGGTCTTCATCGCCGACACCCTCGCCGTGGTGGCCGACCATTGCTTCGCCCTGCAAAACCCGACCACCGGCGATGCCTGGCTCGGCGCGCTGGCCTACACCGCGCAGCTGTATTTCGACTTCTCCGGTTACAGCGACATGGCCATCGGCCTGGGCCTGATGATGGGTTTCCGCTTCATGGAAAACTTCAAGCAGCCGTACATCAGCCAGTCGATCACCGAGTTCTGGCGCCGCTGGCACATCAGCCTGTCGACCTGGCTGCGTGACTACCTGTACATCACGCTTGGCGGCAACCGCAAAGGCACGCTGATGACCTATCGCAACCTGTTTCTGACCATGCTGCTCGGTGGTCTGTGGCACGGCGCGAACATCACCTACATCGTCTGGGGTGCGTGGCACGGCATGTGGCTGGCGATCGAAAAAATGCTCGGCCTCAACACCGCGCCGCGCAGCCTCAATCCGATCCGCTGGGCGCTGACGTTCCTGCTGGTGGTCATGGGCTGGGTGATCTTCCGCGCCGAGAACCTGCACGTTGCCGGCCGCATGTACGGCGCGATGTTCAGCTTCGGCGACTGGTCGCTGTCGGAACTCAATCAGGCCAGCCTCACCGGCCTGCAAGTGGCGACCCTGGTGGTGGCTTACGTGACCCTGGCGTTCTTCGGCCTGCGTGATCTGTACACCAACCAGCCGCCAGCCAAGACCAAACCTGAGGTCAACGTCGAGGCCAATGGCCCGGCCACAGCGACGCCGGGAATGATCAAGGCAGCCCCGGGCGAAAACCCGGCGAGCATCCACGAGCCTGGCTACACCGTCGGCGTCGAAGCCCAGGTGCAACCGGCCTACTGGACCGCGGACTGGTCGCGCTACGTAATGCGCGGGCTGATCCTGCTGCTGTTCATCGCCTCGATTCTCAAACTCTCGGCGCAAAGCTTCTCGCCGTTCCTTTACTTCCAGTTCTGAGGGATCTGACATGACCCGCTCATTACGCATCTTCTACATCGCACTGTTTCTGGTGACCCTGCTGGTGCTCGGTCTGTGGTCGGTGCGCAGCTTCTTCGGCTTCAGCACCAACGCCGATGCGACGGTGCTCAACGGCCGCTGGACCAAAGCCGTGGAAACCCACTACGACGATGAATTCCCGATCAAGCGTCTGGGCACCAACCTCTGGGCCGCGCTGGATTTTAAACTGTTCAACGAAGGTCGTCCGGGCGTGGTGCTCGGTCGCGATCAGTGGCTGTATAGCGATGAGGAATTCAACCCGATCGTCAACGAAGAGCTGAACCTGCAAGGCAACTACGCGCTGGTCGAAGGCGTGCGCCAGACCCTGAAAGAGAAAGGCGTGAAACTGGTGATGGCGATCGTACCGGCCAAGGCCCGCCTGTACCCGGAACACCTGGGTGAAGTGAAACCGGCGAGCATCCACGCCAACCTCTATCAGGACTTCCACGCCCGTGTCGCGGCGGACAAGATCCTCGCCCCCGACCTGCTCGGCCCGCTGCAAAAGGCCAAGCAGAACGGTCAGCAAGTGTTCCTGCGCACCGACACCCACTGGACGCCTGAAGGCGCGGAAATCGCCGCCAACACCCTGGCCAGGACCATCGCCGACAAGTTCCCGCTCAGCGGCGAGCCGCAAAACTTCGTCACCACACCGGCGGAGAAAGTCACGCACAAGGGCGACCTGCGTCTGTTCCTGCCGCTGGATCCGCTGTTCGAAAACCTGATGCCGGCCAAGGAACCGCTGCAAAAGCGCAACACCGTAGCCGTCGAGCAGCCTGCCGGGGACGACGCCCTGTTCGCCAACAGCGAAGTGCCGGTGGCCCTGATCGGCACCAGCTACAGCGCCAACCCGAACTGGAACTTCGTCGGGGCGCTCAAGCAAGCGCTGCACAGCGACGTGGTCAATTACGCCGAAGATGGCCACGGCCCGATCCTGCCGATGCTCAGCTACCTGAAAAGCGATGACTTCAAGAACAGCCCGCCACAGGTGCTGATCTGGGAGTTTCCTGAACGATATCTGCCTGTGAACAACGAAATCGGCGACGCCGACCCACAGTGGGTCGCAGAGCTCAAACAAGCCGGTGCTCGCCAACAAAACGTAGCCATCAACACTAAATCCGAGACGCCCGATCGGGCGCAAAACTGAAAGAGAGGTAACACCATGACTTTCACTACAACTCCTCGTCGTCTCGCCAAACGCATTGCTCTGGTTGCGGGTCTGAGCGTGCTGTCGGTCCAGGCGTTCGCCGGTGGCGACGCTGCGCTGTACGGCCCGACCGCACCGAAAGGCTCGACCTTCGTGCGCGTCTACAACGCCAGTAACGCTGAAGTCAGCGCCACCGTCGGCAGCACCCATCTGAGCGACGTCGCGCCGCTGGCCAGCAGCGACTTCAGCTTCATGCCGGGCGGCGACTACAGCGCCAAGGTCGGCAGCCAGACCCTGCCGGTGAAACTCGCCGGCGATCACTACTACACCCTGGTCAACAACGCTTCCGGCGCGCCGCAACTGATCGAAGAACCGCCGTTCAAGAACAAGCAGAAATCCCTGGTGCGCGTGCAGAACCTCAGCGACAAGTCGCTGACCCTGAAGACCGCCGACGGCAAGACCGACGTGGTGCCGAACGTGGCCGCCAAGGGCCGTGGCGAGCGTGAAATCAACCCGGTGAAAGTCAGCCTGGCCCTGTACGAAGGCGACAAGAAAGTCGGCGACGTGAAACCGGTGGCCCTGGAGCGTGGTGAGGCAGCCGTGCTGTACGTCACCGGCAATGGCAGCAACCTGTCGCCAGTCTGGGTGAAACGCCCGGTGTCGACCCGCTAAGCACATGAAACCGGGCAGCCGTCGCTGCCCGGTACGGAATAACAACAAGAGTGAAACGACACAGCGTTCGTGCCTCTAACCAATCGATTTTATGGAGTAAACAATATGATTCCGGTGATCTTGTCAGGTGGTAGCGGCTCACGTCTTTGGCCGCTTTCGCGCAAGCAGTTTCCCAAGCAATTCCTCGCCCTGACCGGCGAACACACATTGTTCCAGCAAACCCTCGAGCGCCTGGTGTTCGAAGGCATGGACACCCCGATCGTGGTCTGCAACAAGGATCACCGCTTCATCGTCAACGAGCAGTTGGCCAGCCGCAATCTGGAATGCCAGCGGATCCTGATGGAACCCTTCGGTCGCAACACCGCGCCGGCCGTGGCCCTGACCGCGATGATGCTGGTCAATGAGGGTCGCGACGAACTGATGCTGGTGCTCCCGGCCGACCACGTTCTCGAAGACCAGAAAGCCCTGCAACGTGCGCTGGCCCTGGCCACCGTCGCTGCTGAAAACGGCGAGATGGTGCTGTTCGGCGTGCCGGCCACCAAACCGGAAACCGGTTACGGCTACATCAAGTCCACCGGTGATTCGCTGCTGCCGGAAGGCGTCAGCCGCGTCTCGCACTTCGTGGAAAAACCCGACGTCAAACGCGCCACCGAGTACGTCGAGTCCGGCGGTTACTACTGGAACAGCGGCATGTTCCTGTTCCGCGCCAGCCGTTTCCTCGAAGAGCTGAAAAAGCATGATCCGGACATCTACGACACCTGCCTGCTGACCCTCGAGCGCAGCCAGCAGGATGCCGACACCGTCACCCTGGACGAAGCCACCTTCGCCTGCTGCCCGGATAACTCCATCGACTACTCCGTGATGGAAAAGACCCAGCGCGCCTGCGTGGTGCCGCTGACCGCCGGCTGGAGCGATGTCGGTTGCTGGTCGTCACTGTGGGAGGTCAACGAGAAGGACGCCAACGGCAACGTCAGCAAGGGCGACGTGGTGATCCAGGACAGCAAGAACTGCATGATCCACGGCAACGGCAAACTGGTGTCGGTGATCGGCCTGGAAAACATCGTCGTGGTCGAAACCAAGGACGCCATGATGATCGCCCACAAGGACAAGGTCCAAGGCGTCAAGCAGATGGTCAACACCCTCAACGCTCAGGGCCGCAGCGAAACCCAGAACCACTGCGAGGTCTACCGTCCGTGGGGCTCCTACGACTCGGTGGACATGGGCGGGCGCTTCCAGGTCAAGCACATCTCGGTCAAGCCGGGCGCGTGCCTGTCGCTGCAGATGCACCACCACCGCGCCGAGCACTGGATCGTGGTCAGCGGCACCGCCGAAGTGACCTGCGACGAGAACGTGTTTCTGCTCACTGAAAACCAGTCGACCTACATCCCGATCGCCTCGGTCCATCGCCTGCGCAACCCGGGCAAGATTCCGCTGGAGATCATCGAAGTGCAGTCGGGCTCGTACCTGGGCGAAGACGATATCGAGCGCTTCGAAGATATCTACGGTCGCTCCACCCCGATCGAACGCGGCGTCTCGGTGAAAACCATCGCGCAGTAAGCGTTTCGTAACAAGAAGCCCCCGTGCAACCCGCTGCGTCCCCTATCCGCAGCGGGTTGGGCGGGGGCTTTTTGCTGACGCTCATGCAGCCCGGGAAGCCCCGGCCTGTACTTTTTTATGCCAGGTACTGACTTTTACCGATCCGGGAATTTTGATTTCAAGCGTTCCGTGGAATGACTTGTCGAGACTGTCCAACATTGTCCGTGCATTCATTCTTCCCACCTGCACCGGACTGATTCCCGAATTGCCTATCAGCAATGCCTTCAACTCTTTCAATCGGCCTCTGATCATCGGAACTGCGCTCAAGTCGGATGAGTGCTTCGGATCTAGTACATCCGGAGAAGCAAAAAACTCCAGGCTGTCGTAGCTGTCACCTAAGGCGCTCCTGAGTGCATTGTCGTCCTCAAGGTCATACTCTGCAAAATGCGTCATGCCCGCTAGAAATCTGCGCTCGTTCACTTCTCCGTTTATGGATTGTCTAGTCCTGAAATAGGTTTACACCTGTTTCACCCCAACGCCCGATGCATCGCATCGGGCGTTTTGTATTTCAAC